>NZ_BCMS01000001.1:2900000-3197500 GCF_001485435.1 Deinococcus grandis
CGTGGGCACCGTCCGCAGCCCCAACCAGGGCAAGGACGTGGAGTTCATCGAGTACGAGGGCTATGGCGCCCTGGCCCGCAAGGTCATGCACGGCGCCGCCGACGCCGCCCGCGAGAAACACGGGGAGCTGCGCGTGTACATCCAGCACCGGGTGGGGCGCCTGCTGCCGGGCGAGGCGAGCATCCTGATCGGCGTGGCCAGCCCGCACCGCCGCGCCGCACTGGAAGCGTGCGACGACATCATCGAGTACCTGAAGGTGCACGTCCCCGTCTGGAAACACGAGGGCGACGAGGACGGGCAGCACTGGGTGCCGGGGCAGACCGGGCACGACACCCTGTAGGAGCACTTACCGGCGGCGCTGCGCCTGCTCGAACAGGAAGTACTCGCTGGGACCGTGCTCCCGGGCGTGCGCCTCGAACGCGAGGTAGTAGCGGGTGGCGAGCCCGATCATCATCAGCACCACGGCGCCCAGCAGCAGCAGGTGCAGCCAGCCGCCCCCGCCGCCCAGCAGACCGTTGAACACGGCATGCAGCGCCACGCTGATCAGCAGGCCCTGCACAACCCAGGCGCGGCCCTGCTGCCAGTGCAGGCCGCCCAGCGCGTAGCCCTGCGGGGCGCTGAACAGCGCGTGCGCCAGCGTTGCCAGGACGGCGTGCCACGCGCCGGCGCCCGTGCCGAAGCCCAGGGTGTACGTGACGTTCTCCATGAACGCGAAACCCAGCGCGGCCGTCACGGCGTACACCAGTCCATCCATGGGTTCGTCGAAGGACAGTTCCGTGATGGCGGTCGTGGCGGCCACGAACTTGAAGCCCTCCTCGATCAGGGCGGTCAGCAGCACCACCAGCACGGCAACCAGCGGCAGCGGCGAGGTCGTCAGTCCCCCCATGCTGGCGCCCAGCGCCGCCGAGATCACCCACGCCAGCATGCCCCACGCGAACGTGCGGGCCAGCAACCACAGCGGTTCCGGGTGCCGGTCGCGCCGCACGAAGAACCACAGCCACGCGAACGTCAACGTGACCGACAGCAGCAGCGCGAGGACCAGGGTCATGCGCTCAGCGCAGCGCCAGTCCGGCCGCGCGGGCCTGCATGGGCGCGCTCGCCAGGTGCGTCAGGGCCAGGGCCAGCGCGTCCGCCGCGTGGTTGTTGAACAGTTCCCGGATACCCAGGCTGGCCTTGACCATGTAGATCACCTGTTCCTTCTCGGCGCGGCCCGTGCCGACCAGGGACCGCTTGACCTGCATGGGCCCGTAGTGGTGCACGGGCACGCCCGCCTGCGCGCAGGCCAGCTGCACCACGCCGAACGCCTGCCCGACCTTGAACGCCACGTCCGCCTGCTTGCGCAGGATCTGATCCTCGATCGCCACGGCGTCCGGGCGGTACTCGGCGATCAGGCGGGTGACCTCCTCGTGGATGTACTGAAGGCGGCGCGGCATGATCCAGGCGCTCTCGGTCGTCAGGCACACGTGGTACAGGTGGCGGGCCTTGCGCACGTCACCCTCCACCAACCCCAGGCCGAGGTTCGCAAGTCCAGGGTCGATACCGAGCACGATCACACCAGTAGGATACGCGCTCCGAGTGGCAGTCAATGGAAAACCCCCGCCGGAGCGGGGGCGAGGAGCGAAGGGGTGGGGTTACAGGCGGCTCTTGGGATCGAAGGCGTCGCGCAGGCCGTCCCCCAGGAAGTTGAAGGCCAGCACGGTGATCAGGATCGCCAGGCCGGGGTACACCGCGATGAACGGGTGTTCCAGTACGACCTCGTTCGCGTTGGAGAGCATGTTGCCCCAGGTGCTGACGGGCGGCTGGATGCCGAAGCCCAGGAAGGACAGCGCCGCCTCGCCGAGGATCGCGCCGCCGACGGCCAGGGTGCCGTTCACGATGATCACTGCGACGACGTTCGGGACGAGGTGGCGGAACATGATGCGGCGGCTGTTCGCGCCCAGGGCGCGGGCGGCGTCCACGTACTCCAGGTTCTTGAGTTTCAGGACCTCGCCGCGCACCAGTCGGGCGGTGCCCATCCAGCCGAAGAACGTGAAGATCCCGACGATGATGAACACGCTGGAGTTCGGGTTTTCCCGCAGCGCGGCGATGGCCGGGACGTCACTCACGGCGAACAGGCCGCTGATGGTCAGCTGCAGGGGCAGTTCGGGAATGGAGAGCATGACCTCGATGAAGCGGCTGATGGCGGTGTCCACCCAGCGGCCCAGGAAGCCTGCCAGGAGGCCCATCAGGGTGCCGAGGGCGACGCTGAACAGCGCGACGGTGAAGCCCACGATCAGGCTGACGCGGCTGCCGTAGATGATGCGGGACAGCAGGTCGCGGCCCAGGCTGTCCTGACCGATGACGTGCTGCGCGCTGGGCGGCGCGTAGATGCCCGCGAGGTCCTGGGCGTTCGGGTCGTACGGCGCGATGAGCGGCGCGAAGATCGCCATGAGGATCAGGGCGGCAATCACGATGAGGCTGACCATGGCGGCCTTGTGCCGGCGCAGGCGCCGCAGGGCGATCTGCATGGTCGAGCGGCTCTTGGCGGGGGCGGATGTGGGAGCGGGCATGGTGGTCATCAGGCGTACCGGATCCGGGGGTCGACAATGGCGTAGGCGAGGTCGGTCAGGAGCTGGAACACCACAGTCAGGACGGCCAGCATCATCAGGCAGACCATGACCACGTTGAAGTCCTTGCTGACCAGCGCGTCCAGGATGGCCTTGCCCATGCCGGGCCAGGAGAACACCGTCTCGGTGATGACGGCCCCCCCGAACAGGCCGGGGATGCTCAGGCCCAGCAGGGTCACGATGGGCGTCACGGCGTTGCGCAGCGCGTGCTTGTACAGCACCCGGCGGTCCGCGAGGCCCTTTGCGCGCGCGGTGCGCACATAGTCCTGCGTGAGCGTCTCGAGCATGTTGGCGCGCATGAAGCGCAGCGTCACGGCGATCTCGCGCAGCATCAGGATCATCATGGGCAGCAGCAGGTACTTCAGCTTGTCCGCGAAGACCGCCCAGGCGCTCGCGTCGGCGGGCAGGTCCGGGCTGCCCAGTCCGCCGGGCGGCAGGGACAGCGCCCCACCGGTCGCGCCGGGCAGGTACACCGCGAAGAAGTACAGCGCGAGCGCCCCCACCCAGAACACCGGGGCACTGACGGCCAGGAACGCGAAGAACGTCAGGATGTAATCCAGCGGCGAGTACTGCCGCACCGCGCTGAAGATACCCAGCGGCACGGCGATCAGCGTGCTGATGATCAGGGCCGGAACGGTCAGCAGCAGCGTGTTCGGCAGGCGGCTCTGGAACACGAACTCCAGCGCGGGAATCCCGAAGTCCTGCGAGTACCCGAAGTTCCCGGTGATGGCCTGCTTCAGCCAGAAGAAGTAGCGCGTGAACCACGGCTGATCCAGACCGTACGCGGCTTTCAGGCGGGCGATGTCATCGGGCGTGATGTTGCTGTTCCCGAACACCAGCTGATCCACCGGATCGCCGGGTTGCAGGGCGGTCAGTGCGAAGATCAGCAGGCTGATCACCAGCAGCAGCGGGATCATCTGGATGACGCGGCGTAATGCGTAGGTTCCCATGTTCGAACTCCTGCAAGGGGCAGGGGGAAGGCGGCGCCGAGGCCGTCCCTCCCCCTGCCCCGCGGCGCGCCCCACTTCAGGCGGCGCGCGGTGAGGCGGTTACTTCTGCTTGTACTCCTCGACGGCGCCCTTGCTGGCCCAGCCGATGTTCGCGGCGTTCCAGCTGGGGTACTGCGTGATGGCGCTGAAGGTGTAGTTCACGAGGCCCGGGACCTTGGTGTACACGTTCACGCGGAAGTACAGGGGCAGGGAGGGCACCTCGCTGTTCCAGACGGCCTGCATGCGGTCGAAGAGCTTGATGCGGTCGGCCTGGTTGAATTCCACCTTGGCCTGCTTGTACAGCTTGTCGTACTCGGCGTTGTTCCAGCCGGGGTTGTTCTGGCCGGAGTAGCCGTTGGCGGCGGTGGGGATGCCCTCGCTCTTCCAGAGGTTGCCTTCCTCGAAGACGGGGTTGTTCGACCAGGCGTACATGGCCATGTCCCACTTGCCGCTCTCGCCCTTGCTCAGGAAGTCCGGGCCGAAGATGACGCTGGCGGGGTAGTTCTGGATGTTCACCTGCACGCCCACGGCCTTCCACTGCGCCTGCAGAATCTGCTGGACGCGCTCGCGGGTGCTGTTACCGGCGGTGGTGGAGAAGTTCAGGGTGAGTTTCTTGCCGCCCTTCTGCAGGATGCCGTCGCTGCCGGGCGTCCAGCCGAGCGCTGCGAACAGCTGTTTGGCCTTGGCGACGTTCAGGTTGTAGTCGGTGACGTCTTTCTTGTACAGCTTGCTGACCGGGCCGATCCAGCTGTTGGACACGGCCTGTTTGCCCTGGAACAGCGCCTTGGTCAGGGCGTCACGGTCGATGGCGTACAGCAGCGCCTGACGCATGCGCGGATCGTCGAGGTCGAGGTCCTTGGCGCGCTGCCCGCGGGCGTTGATGTCGATGTGCTCCCACACGGCGCCGGGCACGAAGTACGTCTTGTACTTGTTGCGCTCGTTGCGGGCCAGATCGGTGCCCTGGTCGAAGGTGAGGCCCACGGCACTCACGGCGTCCAGCTGCCCGGACAGGATGTTGACCTTCAGGGTGTTGGTGTTCGGGATGAAGCGGTACGTGACGGTCTGCACGTAGTTCTCGGGGTTCTTCGGCTGATTCCAGTACGCGGCGTTGCGGGTCATGGTCAGGCTGTTGCCGGTGCGCCACGCGGTGGGTTTGAACGGCCCGGCCACGACCTTGGGCAGGCTGCGGGCGGTCGTGAACGAGGAGATGAACTTCTTCCATTCCTCGTTGGTGACCTTGGCGTCCTTCTCGTTCTTCGTCTTGGCGTCGAAGGCGTTCCAGGCGGCGCTCATGATGTGGCTGGGTGCCAGGCCGGGGCTGACCTGATCCGCGAACAGGTAGGGCGGCTCGAAGGTGATCGTGAAGGTGTCGGCGTCGTTCACGGTGATCTTCGCGCGGTCCCAGGGGTCACGGTCGGGCACGGGCACGCGGTCGTCGTTCTCGAGTTTCAGCCAGAACTGGAAGTCGGCGACCTTGATGGGCGTGCCGTCACTCCACTTGGCATCCTTGCGGATGGTGTACGTGACGCTGTTGCGGATCACGTCGCCCTTGCTGTCCTTGACGACCTTGTAGTCGCCGTTGCCGAGGGTGGGGACGCGGGTGGCGATGTCGGCCTTGGTGGTGCCGTCGTCGTCCTGGTAGGTCAGGCCCGCACCCATGTAGCCGTTGATCTCGCTGGTGATGGCGAGGTTGTTGGTGTTCCAGGGGTCATAGATATTCGGCGGTTCCTGTGAGGTGCCGACGACGAGACTGTTGTTGGCGGGACCGGCCAGGGCCGCGCCGAGCAGGAATGCAGTGAGGGCAAGGGTCTTCTTCATGGAGCCTCCGTGTACTGACTGGGCTGAACCTGCCGCCCTGGATGTTGGTGATGCAGGCAGTATACGGGTCAGATGAAGACCGTCAAGGGCTCCTTTCACCCGGCGATCACGGGCAATGGGGGATTGACACGACAAAAAACCGGCCACCTGTGGGGTGACCGGCATCTTCATCCTGGAAGGTCAGTGGCTGCCGCAGCCGCCGGAGCCCTCGCCGTCCGGGGACTGGGCGCCGTCCGTCCGGAAGGACGACCCGCACCCGCACGCGGAGGTGGCGTTGGGGTTGTGCACGGTGAAGCCGCCGCCCATCATGTTCTCCACGAAGTCCACCTCACTGCCGCGCAGCAGGGGCAGGCTCATGCGGTCGACGAGCAGTTTCACGCCGCGGTCCACGACGATCAGGTCACCTTCGAGTTCGCGGTCGTCGATGGCCATGCCGTACTGGTAGCCGCTGCAACCGCCGCTCTTGATGAACACGCGCACACCGGCGTTCTCCTTGCCGCTGTTGGCGAGAATACCGAGGGCTTTCTGCGCGCCGAATTCGCTGATGGTGATCTCACGGGCGGGCACGCCGCCGCTGGTTTCGGGGGTGGTGGTCGCGGTCATGCGTGAAGCGTACTACCATTCGGGAAAGAAAAAGGTGCCTGGAAAGCAAAGTGTCCAGCCGGGCCAGCCGGGGATAGGCGGGGCCCGGGCTTACATTCCTTGAGCGCACCAGTGTTAACATGGTGGGCATGACGAACCCCTACGCCGAGTGGTTCGAGCAGCTCCGCAGCGAATACGGGGAGCAGCTCCGCGCCATGCCGCTCCCTGACGGGCTTCCCGAACACCTGCGCCACCTGATCGCGCAGCACGACGAGGACGCCATCCAGTTCATGATCAAACTCGCGTGGCAGTTCGGCGCGCAGGTCGGCTACGCCGCAGGCAGCCGCCAAGGCGACACGCCCGCCGCGAACATCCCCAGCACGCCCCGCGTTCAGGCCTGAACCCAGCCCAAACCCGCCCTCATCGCCGCCTCCACTCCGGGGGTGGCGGTTACTTTTTTGATCAGTCCTGCCATCAGTGCAGCTCCGAACGGGGCCCGCTCCAGCAGCCCACCCGCGGGTCCGGGTCGGGCAGCAGCCCCCGGGCGATCAGTTCGTCCAGTGCCGTGCGGGCCAGCGCGGCCAGCACCTCCGGGTCCGCCTCGCTGGGAACTCTGACCAGCCAGCTTCAGGTCACGGGCGGTCTGTGCCAGCTGCCGGGCAAGGTCATCCATGACGCGCAGTGAAGCACACCCGGGGGACCTGGAAAAACCCCGGCGCGGTGGCCGGGGCTTCAGGGGTGAGGTTCAGTCGCGCGCTCAGTCGTCTGCGTGGGCGTGGGCCAGCGCGTCGCGCTCGTCCGCCTCGCGGATGGCGCGGATCAGACGCACGATGCCGATGGTCGCGAAGTAGCTGATGGCCGGGACCAGGAACGTCAGGATCCACAGGATCGTGTTGGCATTCTGGGTGGTCAGCAGACCACCGGCGATCAGTTCGGGCTTGTAGCCCGCGACGGACATGACGATCATCATGGCCATGAACGCCACGCCGCCTGCCAGACGCACCGGGTGGTTGGTGGGGTTCTCGGCGTAGTACTGGTTGTCCTTGCTGCGGTCCAGCATGGGCACCGCGAACATCGCGCCGATGACGATACCGGGGAACACCATCGCGCCGACGAACTCGGCGTTGATCACGCCGCCCAGCACTTCCCATTCGAAACCGGGAATGATGGCCAGGGCACCGAAGACCCACAGCAGGTACCAGTCGGGCTTGATGTTGTCCACGCCCGAGGAGCTGGGTGGCCCGAAGTACTCGATGGGGTGCACCGGGATGAACGCCGCGAACAGCACGACCAGGCCGGTGAACAGCAGGGCCAGCAGCAGCATGATGGGGGTCTGCTGGGTCATGAGCGGCACGCCCACGATCTTCTTGTACGCCAGTCGTTTGGCGTACTGGGGCTGGGTGTGCTTCTGCTTGATCATGATCAGCATGTGCGCGCCGGTCAGGGCCAGCAGGATGCCGGGCAGCAGCATGATGTGATAGCCGTAGATGCGCGGGATGATCCCGTCACCGGGGAAGCGGCCCGCGAAGGCGGCCTGCGCCAGCCAGTCGCCCACCCAGGGCACGGACGCGGTGATCGCGTAGATGACCTTCACGGTGCTGTACGCGTAGTTGTCGTACGGCAGGATGTAGCCGGTCACGGCGGTCAGGCCCGCGAAGATCAGCAGCAGCATGCCGATCCACCAGTTGATTTCACGGGGTTTCTTGAACGCGCCCGTGAAGTAGATGCGCATCATGTGCAGCACGGCGGCGGCGATCATGATGTTCGCCATCCAGTGGTGGATGCGGCGCAGCATGTCCCCGAAGGGCATGGCGTTGATCTTCAGCGCCGAGTGGTACGCGGCGGGCAGCATGTTGGGCTTGTCAGCAGTGCCCGGATCGAAGGAGTTCAGCACCATGCTGTTGCTGGGTTCGTAGGCCAGCGCCAGCAGGATCCCGGTGATGATCAGCACGATCAGGCTGAACAGCGTGATCTCCCCCAGGAAGAAGGAGTGATGCACGGGGAAGGCCTTGCGCAGGAACTTGTCGTTCAGGCGCGAGATGTGAAGGCGATCGTCGAGCCACTGGTTCATGCGAGCAACTCCTCAGCCTGCTTCAGGTAGGCTTCCCACTCCTCATCACTCTTGTACCCGTAGGGCGAGGTCAGGAACGAGGACGTCAGCACGAGCTGATCGCCCTGGACCTTCACGCCCAGCTGCGGCATGGGCTTGGGCGGCGGACCGCCCAGCACGCGGCAGCCTTCCTTGGGTTCGTACTGCCCGGAGTGGCAGGGGCAGTTCACGATGGCGCTGCCCTGCACGGACTTCGGGAAGCACCCGGCGTGCGTGCAGGTGTTCGAGTAGGCCACGATACCGTTGTCGGTGTCCTCGATCTTCGTTGGTGCCTTGAGCTGTGCAGGATCGAACTTGTACACCCCGATCTGGTTGTTCGGCTCACCGGCGCGGATCACGGGCGTCCCGTCCTTCGTCTTGCCCATGGGGTAGGCGACGATGGCGATATCGCTCAGTTCGGACGGCTTGATGGGCTGGCCGTACTTGCTGGCGTCGGCGTGCACGAGCACGTCGCCTTCCAGGGGCGGGGCCTTCTCGGCGGTCAGGCGGAAGGCGGGCTTGGCGCTGCCGAGCGCACTCACGAGGCTCAGCACGCCGACACCGGCGCCGGTGCCCATGGCCACGTTGATGAACTTGCGGCGCGTGATTTCAGGATCTTGTTTCTTGTACCGGGTCATGTCAAACCTCTCCTGGTCACCAGGGGAATTCGCCGCTGGCGTCTTCGACGAGGACCTCGCCGTCCATGAAGTACTTCTTGTACAGCGCGATGCTGGCGGCCAGCATCAGCAGGATCATCGCGGCGTAGAAGCCCTCGGCGGTCACGTTGGGCGCCACGGGTTCCTTCGCGCCCCACCCGGCGAAGTCGGTGACCATCTGCCGGACGAACAGCACGCCGAACACCACGGTCAGGCCCAGGGTGGTGAGGATGCCCAGGGTCGCCAGGGGCGTGGACCGCACCTTGTGGATGCCGGGGTGCAGTTCCGTACCTTCCGCCCACACGCTGTACAGGCCGATCAGACCGTACGTGAGCAGCACCATGACGAAGGTCGCCAGGAAGATCTCGGGCAGCTTGATGTCCTCGGGGACGAAGCGGCTGCGGTTCTTCAGGACGGCCGGGTCGATCTTGGTCTGACCCTCGGCGACCGTGGCGGGCGTCAGGGGCTCCTCGAGCTTGTTGCCCCAGGAGTTCAGGACGTAGTTCGCGACCGCGTAGACCTCGTTCTCCTTGAGCTGGGTCTGTGCGGGCATCCCGCCCTTGCCCTTGGTGATGATGGTGTGCACGTAGACGGGATCCTTGAGGATCTTCTCGTTCCCGGCCAGTTTCGGGCCGATGCCGCCCTGACCTTCCGCGCCGTGGCAACCGGCGCAGTTGCCAGCGAAGACCGTCTTGCCGACCGTCGGCCATTCTTTGTTGATGTTCGCCACGACCGCCGGGTCCACCACCACAGGTTCCGGTGCCGTTTCCTTGTTGAACAGGAACAGCAGGATGATCCACATGATGGCCGCACTGACAATGGCGACCCAGGGCATGACAGCGTCGTTTCTTTCCACTTTCCCTCTCCCTAAGCGTGAAGTGGCCAGTCATTTCCCGCCGGCTCGCGGATGGAAACCCTGCTCTCAGGTGGCCTAATACGGGTCAGCATACCACGCACCGAATATGCGCCCAGCCGCGCTTCTCAGGGGCTGCCCGCCAGACTTCGGCACCCTTCATGGTGCCCCTTACCGACCGGTTAAATGTCCCCTGCACCCGGGGCGCCGCCCAGTGCCGCCAGCAGCGGCCACAGCGCCTCCGCCAGCGTCCGCACGTCGGCGTTCTCGGGATGTTCGCGCGGGTCCGCGCCACCCCCGGAGAGCAGCGCCACCAGCAGGGGGCGGGGCGTGAACAGCACGCCGACGTCATGGTGAACGCCCAGCAGTTCGCCGCTCTTCGTGGCGCTGCGGTACAGCCGCTCCCCGTCCGGGCCGCAGGGCACGTGCCGGGCGATCAGGTCGCGGTACTGCTGCCGTTCCAGGATGTCCAGCGCCAGCGCCGTGTGCGTCCCGACCAGGACCTCCCCGGCCACCAGGGCGCGCAGCAGCGCCGTCTGGTCGCGGGCGGTGGTGGCGTTGCGCTCGCCACGCCGCTGCGCCTCGTTGCGCTGTTCGGGGGGCAACTGCAACTTCCCGACCAGCCGCGTGCCCGTCAGGCCCTGCGCCGCGAGCCACGCGTTCACGGCGTCCACGCCCAGCCGCCCGATCACGAGGTTCGTGGCGGTGTTGTCGCTCACGACGATCATCAGGGTCAGCACGTCCCGCCACGTCAGGGCCAGCCCACCGTCTAAGTCGTGCAGGACGCCCGCGCCCGGCACGCGGTCCCCGGGCTGCATGGTCACGCGGGCCGACAGGTCCAGCCGCCCCGCCTGCGCCTCCTGCAGGGCGAGCACCAGCAGCGGCACCTTGATGGTGCTCGCCGCCGGAAACACCCGGTCCGCGTTCCAGGCGACCAGTTCGGTGCCGTTCAGGTCCGTGACCCGCAGCCCCACCACGCCGGGAAAGCCCGACGCCGCCAGATGCGCCTGGAAGGCCGCCAGCCTCTCCCCGGCCCCCCTCTCCCCGGCTCTCCTCTCCCCTGCCCCGCCGGTCACTCCGGCAGGTCCAGCCCGGCCAGCGCCGCGAACGGATGCGCGGTCCCCACCGGGCGCAACGTGCAGAAGGGCGGCCCACCGTCCGGCTCCACGCGGTGCTCGCAGGTCGGGCACTCCGGGAACGCCTGCTCGGTGTACGCCAGATCCGCCTCGGCACTGGGGAGGCTCCACTCGCGGCCACACCCGGCACGGAACGTCACGGGCTTCAGGGACGCGCCCGGCCCCACGCGGCGGTTGCCCTTACTCAAGGTTCGCGATGCCCTCGCGGATCGCGTACAGCGCCGCCTGCGTGCGGTTGTTCAGCTGCAACTTCGTGAAGATCTCCGACAGGCGGTTGCGCACCGTCTTCTCACTGATGTCCAGCCTCAGCGCGATGTCCTGATTCGAGAAGCCCTGCGCGAGCAGCTTCAGGATCATCGTCTCGCGTTCGTTCAGGTCCGCGTGCTTCTCGCTGGGCAGCTCCTCGCGCTTGTCACGGAAGTCGTCCAGGACGTTCTGCGCCATCTCCGGGTCCAGCAGCGCCTCACCGGCCGCCACGCGGCGGATCACGTCGAGCAGCGTCGCGGCGTCCGCGTCCTTCAGGACGTACCCGCGCGCCCCGGCCTTCACGGCCTCGAACACGTAGCGGTCCTGGCGGTACATGGTGATCATGATCACCCGGGCGTTCGGGTCGATCTCCAGGATGCTCTGCGTGGCCTTCACGCCGTCCAGGTCCGGCATCTGGATGTCCATCAGGATCACGTCCGGGTGCGTGTCCGCCGCGTACCGGATCGCCTCGCGGCCGTTGGCGGCCTCGCCGATCACGCGCATTCCCTCGGACTCCAGCAGGCTGCGCAGTCCCTGACGGAACAGCGCGTGATCATCCACGAGCAAGACGCGAATCATGCGCCCAGTCTAGGGCAGCGGCGCCCCCCACACCGGGAGGAAAGCCCCAGACCGCCACCCCGCATGAGATCTGTCAGGCGTGCCCCTGTACACTGCGAGGCGTGATCACCTGGTTCGATGCGCTGCTCGTGACCCTCTGGGCGGCCGTGACCGCCCTCGGCGCCCGGCGCGGCCTGGGCGGGCTCGCGTGGGGACTGGGCGGCGTCGCCGCCTGCTTCCTGGCGAACTCCCTGAGCGGCAACGCCCCGGTCGCCCTGATCATCGGCGCGGCGATCGCCGTGGGCGTCGGCACCGCCGTCACCCGCCGCATCCAGAACCCGCTGGACCAGCCCTGGCACCTCGGGGCGGGCGCGCTGGGCGGTTTCGCGCTGGGCGGCGTCCTGATCGCCACGCTGGCCCTGAGTTTCCCCATGGACGTGCAGGTGGACGCGCGCGGCTCGCGCGGCGTGTACCCCTCGGTCAGCCTGCCGCCCGCGCTGTACACCGCCGTGCGCGGCAGCGCCCTCCAGAACGGCCTGCGGGGCGTGTGGTCCGGCAGTTCCGCCGTGAAGACCCTGCTGATCCCCGACCAGACGCGCCGCTGAGCCGAACGGCAGAGGACCCCCGGGACAGGCTGAACGCCCCGGGGGTCCTGCCACGGCCAGCGCCGTCCTGCGGACTGCGGCGTGCTTCTGCGCGCGGTGCTGCGCCGCGCTCCGAGCCTGCCCGGGCTGAACGCGTCTGCACACCTGTCCACCGGGGTCCGGGTCACTCCACCTGCACGGACGGCGTCTCGGCGTGCGGGGCGTCCGCCCGCTGGCTGAGCACGGTCGCCACGACCACCAGCGCGCCCCCCAGCGCGCCGCGCAGCCCGACCTGCTCGCCGATCAGGACGAAACTGAACGCGGTGGCGGTCACGGGTTCCAGCGCGTAGATCAGGCTGGCCTCGGCCGCACTCACGCTGCGCTGCCCGATGGTCTGCAGCAGCGTGGTCAGGGCGGTGGCCGCCACGCCCAGGTACAGCAGCGGCCCCCACGCCGCCGCCGGGGGCAGGGACGGCGCGCCGCCCAGCAGCAGCCACACGAGCGCCAGCGCGGTGACGCTCAGGACCTGCGTGACCGTGAACGGCAGCGCCGCGTGCCGCCCGGCCATGCGTTCCAGGGTGACGATGAATCCCGCGTACGTCACGGCGCACGCCAGCGCCCACGCGTCCCCGGTGACGAGCGCGCCGCCCTCCCAGGACAGCAGCGCCAGGCCCGCCACGGCCAGCGGCAGCGCCAGCCACAGCGTGCCCGGCATGCGCCGCCGCTGCGCGAAGACCAGCCACAGCGGCACGAGCACCACGCTCAGGGCCGTGAAGAACGCCGCGCGGTTCGCGCTCGTGGTCTGCAGCGCGATCGTCTGCGTGCCGTACCCGGCGATCAGCCACGCGCCCAGGAGAAACCCGTCCCGCCACAGGCTGCGGCCCCGCCAGCCGTCCGGGGTGCGGGGGGTGCGGGCCGCGTTCCGGCGCGTCCAGGCGACCAGCGGCAGCAGGGCCACAGAGGCGATCAGGAACCGCCAGAAGATCAGGTCCGCCGCCGGGAGCAGCTGCCCCAGCGTCTTGACCACCGCGAAGGTGCTGCCCCACAGGCAGGTCACCGCGATCAACAGGAGGGCGCCACGCGCACGGGCCGACATGACGGGGATTCTATGCGGGGACGCCCGCATCCCGGCGTGGACTGTCCAGCAGGCGCGGCCCGCCCCGGTGACCGGGTGGGCCGCGCGTTCAGTCGGGTGATACGGACTCCGGTTGAAAGGTTTGCAAAATCTTTCAACCCGAGCGGATGCGAGTGGGAGCAAAACGGGTTCCGGGCGTGGAGTTGGCAAGCCGGTGTGGTTCCGGGTTGTTAACGAAACAGACGGAATCCGGATGAGGTCAGCGGATGGCGGTGCGGAAGCACACGCTGCCCTGATCGCCCACGGCCAGGGCGCCCAGGTTCACGGTCATCGTGCCGCGCCCGAACGACCCGCCACTGCTGCTCAGGGCGCCGTCGTCCGTGTCGGCCGCGCTCGTGAAGTACGAGGTGGTCGGCGTGGTCGTCCCGCGCGTGAGCTTCATCCCGAAGCCGGTGGCCGCACTCGCTTCCTCGGCGTCGTACCCGCCGGTCTGGGCGTTCGTGGTGCCGGGCACGTGGTCGGTCACCACGAAGTTCGGCAGGGGCGCGCCGCTGATGTTCTCGAAGGCGATGCAGTACTCGAGAACCTCGCCGGGCAGGCCGCCGCCGGACGTGCCGAAGGTGGTGTTCTGCGTGACGTTCCGCACGGACTTCGTGAGTTTCGCGGCGACCATCCGCGTGACGGCGGTGGCGGTGTTGTTCGCGGGGGTGGGGTCGGTGGTGGCGCTGCTGACGGACGCGGTGTTCGTCAGGGTCCGCGTGGCGGGCGTGCTCAGCAGCGTCGCCTCGACCGGGGCGGTGGCGGTCACGGTGATGGTCTGCGAGGCGCTGGCCGCCAGGGTGCCCAGCGTCCAGCTGAGCGTCTGTCCGCTGACCGTCGCGGCGGGGGCGCTGCTCACGTACGTGAGGCCCGTGGGCAGCGTGTCGCTCACGGTGACGCCCGTCGCGGGGTTCGGACCGGCGTTCGTGACGGTCAGGGTGTACGTGATGGTCTCGCCGGGCTTCGCGAAGGCCGGTCCGGTCTTCGTGATGGTCAGGTCGGCAGAGGCCGCTCCCACGTTGACCGTGACGGTGGCCGCGTCGCAGGCGGTCGTGACGGTCGCGTCGCAGATCTGGTACGTGACGGTGTACGACCCGGCGGGCGTCCCGGCGGGCACGACCAGCTGCCCGCTGGCGTTCACGGTCAGGCCCGTGATCCCACCGGCGTTCTGCACGGTCACGGCGACATTCGCCGTGGTGGCGGCCGCGCCACCGACGGTGTCGTTGCCCAGGACGGTCACGGTGCCGCCCGTCCCGAACGCGAGGTTCACGGTGGCGTCGTTCACGGCGTCCACCACGCGGGTGACGGCGGCGGTACTGGTGTTGTTCGCGGCGGTCGGGTCGGTCGTCCCGGCGGGCGCGGCGACGCTGGCGGTGTTGCTGAGCAGGCCGCTGGCGGGCGCGGTACCGGTCAGGGTGTACGTCAGGAAGTTGCCGTCCGGCGCAGCATTGGCCGTGTTCGTGTCCAGGCTCAGCGTGCCGGTCGTGATGCTGACGCTGCTGGCCGTGAAGCTCTGGGTGCCGCAGGTGGCGGTGCCGGTCGCGGCGCAGCTGATGCCGGTCACGGTGAAGCCGCTGGGCAGGCTGTCGGTGACGGTGGCGCCCGTGACGCTGCTGGGGCCGTTGTTCCACACGCGGATGGTGTAGCTGACCGTCCCGCCGCTCCCCACCGCGACCGGGCCGCTCTTGTCGATCGCCAGGTCGGCCACGTCGGGCAGTGTGACAGGCGTGGGGGTGGCCGTGTCACCGTTTGCAGTGGCAGGCGGGGTGCTGCCGTTCGTCGAGGTGTCGGTCGCCAGCAGGTCCACCGGAGGAATCGGCACGCCGCCCACGAAGGTGTAGCCAGGGTTGCTGCTGCCGGTCGTGCTGGCGTACACGGTGTTGTTCAGGACGCTGCCGCTGGCAGGCACGCTCGCCTGGTTGGGGTACGTGACCCGCACCGTGAAGGTCACGGTGGCGCTGGCCCCGGCCGCCATGGTGTTCGTGCCCGTCAGCAGGGCAGTGCTCGTGGTGCCGTTAAACGAACTGCTCGCCGTGACGGCGCCGCTCGTGACGGTCGGTCCAGCCACAATGCTCAGGGTCGGCGTCCCCGTCGTGAAGGTGCGGTTCAGGTCCTCAGTCACCTGCACGTTCGGGTTGCTGACCGTACCGGTGTTCTTGACGGTCACCGTGTACGGCACGTCGAACACCAGGGCGCTGACAGCCGTCACGGCGCCCACGGATTTCACGGTGTCTATACGGTTATCCGGGAACACGCAGGACGCCCCGTCGGACTGCGCGGCCACCGACCCGGTTGTCAGGGTCGTGAATGTCCCGGTGGTCAGGTTGATGGTGCCGTAGGTGCCGCCGTTCTGGTAGGCGTACAGGGTGCCACTGACGTCGAAGAACGCGCTGCCGATGGCGTTGGTGGTCGTGAATGCCGGGAAGGTGCCGCGCAGCACGGAAGCGCCGGTCGTGGGGTTGATTTCCATCACGCCACCCGGCGTGTACACACCGTACAGCAGGTTGTCAACCGGGTTGAACGCCAGGTCGAAGATCGGAAGCGCCTGCGACAGCGTCAGGGTGCCCAGCATGCTGATGGCGCCGCCGGGCGCGATCGGCAGCTGAATGCGGTACATCGGCGTCTCCTGCGCCAGCTTGTGAACGTACATCACGCCGGTGGAATCCACGGCGGCCGAGGCGATGCTGCCGCCAGTGGGAATGGTCGTGTTGAACACCTCGACCGCGCCGCTCCGGCCCAGACGGTACAGGCGGAACGGCGCTCCGGTCGTGAAGGGCGTGATGTTCAGCGCATAGAAGTACCCGTCACCCTTGTTGAACGCCAGGGCGTTCAGGCCAGGGCCGAAACCCGTGCTCCACTGGGCCGCGCCGCCCGTTCCCAGGTTATTGCGGTCCAGCAGGTACAGGTTCGACAGCAGCGTGCTGGTGTCCTGACGGATCTGGTAGAAGCGCGCGTCACAGGTGTAGGCGGCGCCCGCCGCACTGGCGGTCGTGGTCAGGCTGGCCGTGGCGGGCGCGGCGCCCGTGGTGGCCTGTCCGTTCACGGTGCCGGTCACGTTCGCGGCGGGAATGGTGTTCGTGCGGGTGGTGGCGGCAGCGTCCGTCACGGTGACGTTCACGGTCACACTGCACGACCCGTTCGCAGGGATGCTGCCACCCGTGAGGCGGATGGCCCCGTCATTGCTTTCGATGGCCGCGCCACCGGTCGTCAGGACCGTGTTGCCAGTCCCCGTGACAATAGTGCCCGCGCAGGAGTTTGCCGTGACCCGCAGCGGCAACGGCAGGCTCAGGCCCATGGTGGCCGCGATGTTGTCCGTGACAGCCAGGGCACTCGTGGCGAACGGATACGGGTTGGTGACCGTGATGGTCAGGGCCGTCACGCCGCCCGCAGAAACGGTGGTGGGCGAGAAGGACTTGCTGACGTTCAGGCGTGGTGGCGAGACCACCAGTGGCACGCTGGCGTAATCGTCTTCGGTGGTAATGCCGTTGTTGGTTTTCGAGTCGCTGTCCGGCTGGGGGGACGAGACGATCTCTGCGACGTTGGTGATCGTACCGGTTCCTGTGACGGTCGCGGTGATCGTCAGGGTGGTCGTGGCGCCGATGACCGGACTGGGGACGCTCCAGATTCCCGTGGCAGAATCGTATGTGCCGGTGGCGGCCGAGGAACTGACAAGGGTCAGGCCAGCAGGCAGGACGTCCCGCACCTGCACGTTCTCCGTGGGCACCGCAGGACCAGAGGCGGGATCAGGTCCATCGTTGCGCAGTGTGACGGTGTACGTGACGGTGCTGCCCTGAATGGGTGTGGCGCTGCTGACGGTCTTGGTGAGTGACAGGTCGGCGACGCCGCTGGTGATCAGCAGGGGTACGCTGCTGATGTAGAACAAATCCTGGCTGCCCTGGATGTTCAGGGTGGCCGACGAGGCCCCGGCTGTCGTTTTGCTGGTCACGTCGAAGGTGTCGAAGTCCACGCCGTAGGTGTCGTCCCGTCCGGTCGCGGTGGCGGTGGTCCCGGAGCTGAGGCCGGTACTGATGGTGCTGTTGAAGATCCCCTGCCGGGGACCACTCGCGGCACCACCCACGTTGAAGATGTTGTTGATGAGTGAGGGCGCCTGTCCAGATCCGAAGCTGAGTGTCTCGGCAACGTTGGTCGAGGTGTTGATGTTCAGGGTTTCGTCGCCTTCCCAGGCCAGGACAGACGTTTTGGCCTCGAAGACGCTGGGAACGATCAGTCCGTTGACGGTGCGGGTGGTCAGTTCGTTCTGGCTACGGTCGAAACCCTCGTAGATGACCATGTTCTTGTACGTTTCGGTCGGGGTTTCGTAGATGATGTACATGCCCCAGCCACCCAGCACCGTGGCGTTGGCGCAGTGGCCGGATGTCTGGGTCGCAGGGGTGGTCCCGATCGTACCCACGTTGGCCGTCTGAATGGTCAGGTCCGTCATGGCGTACGTCTTGTTAGGATTGGCCAGCGAACCGATGTAGCCCGTGATGTCGGCGACGTTGGAGAAGAAGCTGTTGTAGTTGGTAGGCGCGGTCGCATTGGGAAGAGGGGCGCTATCGAAGTAGGTCGTCCCCGCATTGACGGTCTGCCCGTCAAACGTGACAGTCGTGTCATTGTTGACGGTGCCCAGCGTGGTGGTCGTGTCGCCTGTTCGGTTGGCAGAGGCCGCCCAGTACAGCAGTGCCTTGACGATCGTGGCACCCGCTGGCACGCCAGCCACAGCCTGCGACGTGGCCGTGGCGCCCACCTGACAGGCAGCATTGGTAACTGCTGCAGAGTTGCTTTGGGTGCGGAAGCTGGCGCCGGTGGTCACGTAGTCGAGGCGGCCCTGGAATTTGTATGTGGGTGCGCTGGCCAGTGGCGTGTCTGCCAGGGCCGTGCTGGTGACAGCGAGACCCAGCAGGGCAGCGACAGCCTGTCGGCATCGGAAGGAGATTCGGGAAATTTTGCTGGGGGGTGAGCTCATGCGGGGCCTCGCTTTCGAGTGGGGTGGGGGCGGGAGTCTGGGGTTCATGGTGGCGTGCGGGGTCTTGCGGGGGCCTTACAGGACGTGGCAGAAAGTGCGTTCTCATGAGGAAAAAAAGGGGAGAGTGCGGCCGTGGGCGGGCCGCCTCTCCCTGTCGGGTGGGGTTACTTGCCCACGGTGTCGTCGAGGGTCAGGTCGAGGCGCAGGTAGGCGCCCTGGCGGGTGTAGGTGTTGCCGATGCCGGTGAAGCCCTGGGGGTTGTACCCGGCGGTGATCCAGGTGCCGGGCAGGGCGCGGACGCTGGCTTCGAGGCCGTAGCCGTACTGGGTGGTGCCGCTGCCGGGCTGGGTGAGGGCGCGGCCCCAGGCGCCGATGCCGATGCGGTCGGTGAGGTAGTAGGTGCCGCTCAGGCCGAGTTGCGCGGTGAAGCTGCCGGGGTCGTTCAGGAGGGTGCGGGTGTCGAGTCCGGCGCGGACGGCCCAGGTGGGCTGGCGGTATTCGACGGCGAGGTTGCTGCTGAGTTCGGGCTGGTTGCCGGCCAGGGTGCCGTTGACGTAGCGGGCGCTGCCGAGGGCGTTGAAGGTGCGGTTGCGGTACGCGAAGCCGATGGCGGCGCGCTGGCCGTTCTTGCCGGCGCCGAATTCGACGAGGCCGTCGGCGGTGAGGGTCAGGTGGTCGCCCAGGCTGCCGCTGACGCCGCCGCGCAGGACGACGCCGAAGCCCTTGTTGCTGTAGGTGAGGTCGGTGCCGGTGGTGGCGCTGAGGGTCTGGGTCTTGTAGTTCAGGTCGACCCCGGCGCCGAGCTGGGGTTCGCGGGTGGTGATGGCGTAGGTGGCGCTGCCGCGTAGGCCCGCGGTGAGCTGGTCGCTCAGGGCGACGGTGGTGGTGACGCCGAAGCGGGCGCGGTTGCCCTGGCCGCCTGCGGTGGGGAGATCGTAGGCGACCTGGTAGTTGGTGCTGCCCAGGCGGCTGTCGAGGGTGAGGATGGCGCGCTGGCCGGTCTTCCAGTTGATCTCGTCGGTGACGCCGAGGGTGATGGTGTCGGTGATGGCGTAGCGGGTGGCGACGGTGGTGATGGGGTCGAGGTTGCCGCCGGCGGCGCCCGCGAGGGGCTGGGTGTGGGTGATGTCCACGTCGACGGGGGCGTTGTGGTACCCGGCGCTGAGGACGGCGCCGAGGCCGTACTGGTCGCCGTAGGCGTACTTGACGCCGGCGCCGACGCTGAAGGGCGCGAGGCGGTAGTCGGCGCGGGCGGTGACGCTGCCGCCCTGGGTGTCCTTGGCGGCGGTGCCGAGGGTGTTGTGGTATTCGGTCTGGACGCTGCTGCTGAGGCTGGTGGTGTGCTGGGTGGTGACGCTGGCGTTGGCGTTCAGGCCGGGCGCGATGGGCGCGAGGCCGCGGTACTGGCCGTCCTGGTAGCGGATGCGGGCCTGGACGGTGCTGCGGCCCAGGGTGGTGCTGAGGTCGGCGCTGGCCTGGAGGCCGCCGGAGTACGCGAGGAGGCCGTCGGTGCGGGTGGTGCCGTTGTCGTAGGTGGCGCGGGCGCCGGCGGTGACGGTCCCGTCGAGGCTGATGGCGGCGGCGCCGATGGTGGCCTGTCCGGCCTGGTATTTGATCTGGGCGCCGTAGGCGAGCTGGCGCTGGTCGAGGGGGTTGTTCAGGCGGTAGGTGGCCTGCACGCGGATGTCGTTCAGGCTGGGGTCGGTGTCGTCCAGGGCGCGGGCCAGGGTGATGATGCCGGTGCGGGTGTCGAGGATGTAGTCGACGTTGCGGGCCAGGGTCTGCTGGGCGAGCAGTTTGCCGGTGTCGCGTTCCAGGGTCTGGACGACCAGGGTTTCGCTGCCCTCGGCGACGTTGCCGCGGCTCAGGCGCAGCAGGCGGGTGCCTTCGGGGGTCAGGGTGTCCTGGGCGCGGTCCTCGGGGACCAGGGCGACGAAGCCGCTGAGCTGGGGGTTGCTCTTGCTGGTGACGGTCAGGGCGGTCAGCTGTTCGCCGACGGGCAGCACGTCGATGGGCAGGCTGCTGCGGCGGTACTCGGCGCGCAGGGTGGGGTGGTCGTAGCGGGCGGCGACCGGGTCGATACCCTGCAGCGGGGTGCTCTGGATGCTGGCGTCCCCGAAGGCCGCGAAGCGTTTGAGGGTGTCCTGTTCGGTGGGCAGGCCGTCCTTGTCGGCGGCGACGTACAGTTTGCCGCCGGCGAGGGGCGTTTCCAGGCTGGCGCGGGCCTGCCAGGTCAGGTCGTCACTCAGGTTCAGGTTCCCGTCGAGGCCCAGGGTGGCGCTGATCATGCCGACGCCGACGCGGCTGTCGTCGGGGCGGATGTCGAAGCTGCGGGTCAGGATGTCCTGGCCCTGCTGCACCCGGAGTTTCAGGGTGGTGGGGGCGGACTGGGGTTGCAGGACCAGTTCGCCTTCACCGTTGTCCAGGTGCACCTGGTAGCCGCTCTCGCCGGGGTTGGCGTCGGGCGCGAGGGGTTCGAGGTTGCTGGTCAGGGTGACGCTGGCCTGTCCGGTGGGGTTGCCGCTGGCGTCCAGGGTGCGGATCTTCAGGCGGATGGGGGTGGCGCCGTCGGCGGTCAGGGTGACGGGGGTGATCTCGGTGCGGGCGGTGGTGCCGACCAGTTGCACGGTGACGGTGTCCGCGCCGAGTTGCAGGGTGTTCAGGCCCGCCCGGAGGGGAATGCCGACGTAGGTGAGGCGGCGCACGCCGCGGGTGGGGTCGGTGGTGGTCTCGCCGACGCGGTCCTCGCTGACGACCTGGCCGTTGACGGTCAGGGGTTGCGCGGCGCCCTGGGGCACTTCGACGGTGATGTTGATGCGGTCGCGGATGCGGATCAGGCTGCCCTGCAGGGGGAACTTGATGGCGCCCGGGTTCTCGCTCAGGGTGGTCTGGGCGCTGCCCAGGGGGCGGGCGGCGCGCAGGTCGGCGTCGTCCACGCGGCCCTGGAGGACCTCGCTGCGTTCACCCTTGTAGCGGGCGAGCAGGGCGGGGGCGGGCAGTTCGCCCAGGGTGCCGGTGTGGCTCAGGTCGTAGGTGATGGTGCCGGGCACGGCGGTGCCTGCGCGCTGGGCGGCGCCGGGCAGGGTCCAGTACAGGGTGCCGCTGGGGCCGCGCAGCGGGTCGGCGAGCGGCTGGCCGTTCAGGCGGGCGCTGCCGGGCACGTACTGCGCGCCGGTGGGGAGTGCGTGGGCGATCACGAGTTCGCTGGCCTGGGCGGGCGCGTCGAAGGGCAGGGTGACGCTGCTGCTGCGCTGGGCCTGCGGGGCGGGCGTGGGGTCTTCAGGCTGGGGTGCCTGGACCTGGATCTGCGCGGAGGTCGTCTGGGTGGCGGCGCAGCGGTCGGTGCCGACGCGGGCGGTCAGGGTGTGCGTGCCGGGCTGCGTGACGCGGGCGGTGTGGGTCAGGGTGCGGGTCTCGCCGGGGGCGAGGACGCCGGTGAATTCGGTGCTGCCGGTCGCCTCGAGTCCGGCGGGCAGGTCGTCGCGCACGCGGTACGTGACGGGCTGGTCCCCCGTGTTGCGCAGCGTGAGGCCCAGAGTGATCTCGTCGCCGACGCTGGCCGCGCCCGGGGCGGTCCGTTGCAGTTGCAGGGCGCTGCTGTCGGCCAGGACGGTGATCTGCACCTGGCGTTCCAGGTTCCAGGGGGCCAGGCGGGCGGTGACGGTCAGCGGGCCGGGGCGGGTGGCGGTGGCCGTGAAGCTCAGTTCGCCGGGGGTCGCGGCGTTCAGGGTGCCGGTCTTCTCCTGGCGATCGCCGAGTCCGGGGACGTCCAGGCTGAGGTTCAGGGGCAGGTCGCCCTGGAAGTCGGTGGCCGCGCGGGCGCGCAGGGTGACGGTGTCGCCCTGGCAGACCTCGAGCTTGTCGGTCTGCAGGTCGAGGCTCACGTCGGGGCGGATCTGGACGCGGGTGTCGCCCCGGCCGTCGCGGGGGACGGTGATGTCGCCGCTGACGCTGACCTGCGCGCCGGGGACGGGCGCGGCGGTGATGGGGTACGTTCCGGCGACGACGCGGCGCTCGAAGCTGCCGTTCACCGTCACGGGGGTCTTACCGACGGTGACCTGCGCGGTGGTGGGGCGGGTCTCGCCGGGGAGGATCAGTTCGGCGGTGACGCCCAGCAGGCCGGTCTGGTCGACGCGGGCGACGGTGATGGGCGCGGGGCTCCCGGCGCGGATCAGGCCGAAGCCGACGGTGTTGCTGAACTGGCGGGCGGTGGCCGGCTGGCGCAGTTCGACGGTGTAGGTTCCGGCCCGGGCGGGCAGGGGCAGGTCGGTGTAGGCCAGGTCGGCGCTGACCTGCAGGGGGTAGAGGTTGCCTTCGGTGTCGCGCAGGCGGGCCTGGAGCTCCTGGGGGCCGTCGCCGTCGTACATGCGCAGGGTGTGGGTGCGGCCGTCGGTGGTGACGTTCACGGCCGGGACCCACTCGCGGGAGTGGACGTTGACGCTGATCTGGTCGGCGTTCACTTCGGCGCTGATGCCCGCGAGGCGGATCGCGAAGGTGTTCTTGCCGTTGCCGCTGGTGGCGGCGCGGATGCGGTATCGCCCGGCGGGGAGGTCCTGGTCGAGCAGGGTTTCCCAGTCGTGCTGGCCGGGCGTGAAGGTCCGCTGCAGCAGGGTGATGCCGTCCTCGCGCAGCACGGTGAAGGTGGTGGCGACCTGGCTGCGGTTGGCGTCGTACTGCTCGTCACCGTAGTAGGTGTCGGCGCGGTAGTCGCTCTGGTCGAGGCGCGGGCTGTACAGTTCGAGCCGCACGGGGCCGTCCAGCGGGACTTCCAGGTTCAGGTCCTGGTCGCCCACGGTCCACATCAGGCGGTCGCCGACGGTGGTGAGGGGCAGGCTGGTGCTGATGTCCTGTGCGCCGGCTGGGACGCTCACGGCCAGCAGGGCCGAGAGGGTCGTGGCGATGCGCTTGAAGTCCGGTTGCACGTTCAGTACCTCCAGCTCAGATCTGGATCGGTGGTGGCGGCCCGTGGCTCGCCCGTCCAGTCGAAGCGGTAGGTGAGGTTCAGTTCACCTGCGTCTACGGTACCCGTGTGAATATTTCTGCCTTCTTTCAGGACGGCGCCCTGCGGTAAGGGATCTGTCAGGGTCAGGCTGTCCAGGCGGCGCGGGGTGGTCAGGCGCAGCGTGACGACGTACCCGCCGTCGACGGCGTACACGGCCTTGTCCAGGCGGACGTCGCCGACGGTCAGGGTGGTGCGGCGCAGCGCGTCGACCTGGCCGCCCAGTGGGGCCAGCGGGAAGTCCACGCTCGTCAGGCCGCGCACGAACACGCTCTGGGTGCCGCTCAGGCCGCGGTCCTGCGGGACGTGCAGGGGCGGGTAGGGGGTGGTGTTGGGGTCCAGGCGCAGGGCGTGCGTGCCGGTGGGGACGTTCGGGAAGGCGTAGCGGCCCCGGGTGTCGGTGAGGACCTCGCGGCCCCCGGCGAGCAGCACGCGGGCGCGCGGGACCGGCAGGTCGAGCAGCGGGTCGAACAGGCCGTTGCGGTTGCGGTCCACGAAGACCGTGCCGACGATGTCGGCCAGCGGGGAGAATTTCAGGGGGTTGAGTTTGGTGGTGGCGGTGGCGCGGTTGCTGGCGATGGCGCGCGCCACGCCCCCGGCGCCCTTGCCGCTGACGATGACGGTGTTCACCAGCTGCCCGGTCGCCTCGGGGGTCACGCGGGTCTGGTAGGTGATGGTGATGCTCTGCCCGGCGGGGATCTGTCCGGCCTGCCAGGCCAGGACGCCGGCGGTGATGGCCGGGTCGGCCAGGGGCTTGCCGCCCAGGGTGCTCGTGCCGGGGACGTACTCCAGGCCGCGGGCGGGGGTGTCGGTCACGGTGGCGTCGCTGATGGCGGTCGTGGCGGACTGGTTGGTGATCTTCAGGGTGTAGGTCAGTTTGTCGCCGTAGGTGGCTTCGGGGGCGCTGACGGTCTTCTCGATGAGCAGCTTGGCGCTCCAGACGGGCGTCTGGACTTCGTTGCTGGGCAGCGGGCGGGGCAGTTCGGTGCTGACGAGGTTGAAGGTGTTCTTCAGGGCCTCGCCGTCCACGGCGCGGGCGCTGACGGTCGTGACGATGGTCAGGCTGCGGCTCTCGCCGGGGTTCAGCGTGCCGAGGTTCCAGGTGGCGGTCTGCGCGCCGAGCGCGCCGCTGAGCACGCCGCCCTGGTCCACGTCGGTCGCGTCGAGGTGCGCGGGGATGGGGTCGGTGACGACCACGTTCGTCAGGGGCAGCGTGTACGGGTTGCGGATCGTCAGGGTGTACGTGATGGTGTCCCCGACCGAGACGGTGCCGCCGTCGGGAATGGGGACTGGCTGCCCCTGCTCGTTCCTGGCGGTGGCGACGTAGCTCTTGCGGAGTTCTGGCAGGCCGCCCTGCACGCTGCCGATCACGTCGCTGGTGGTGTTGCTGGTGCCGCGGTCGCCCTGGATGGTGATCAGGGCGTTCAGGCCGCCGGGCTGCGCGTCGTAGCACACCCGCACGAAGGCCGTCTGGCCGGGCGCGAGGGTCAGGGGCTGGACGAGCGGCTGGCCGTTCTCGCCGTACAGCGTGGCGGTCGCGCCGCCCTGCGGGTAGGTGACGGTCACGCGGTAGTTGTCCTGCACGTCGCCGGTGTTCTTGGCGGTGTGGTCGAAGCACACCTGCTGCCCGGCGACCGCGAAGGGTTTGCTCTGCTGGTCGGCGGGGGTAGCTTCGGGCGCCTCGGGGGTGCCGACCGGGCCGATGGCGACGGCCGGCTGGTAGCGGACGTCGGCCGTGGCGCTGCCGCTGGTCTGGTCCTGGCCGGTCTGGGCGGTGGCGGTGTTCACGAACTGCTGGTTCTCGGCGGCGGCGCCGGCCAGCATCCGGAAGGTCAGCTGGACGCTCGCGCCGGGCGCGAGGCTGGGGACGCGCACGCGCACGCCGCGCACCGGGGCGGTCTCGGCGGCACTCCAGGTGGTCCCGTCGGTGGTGTATTCCAGGGTGCCGACGTTCGTGCGGGCGCTGCCGGGCACGAAGCTCAGGCCGCGCGCGATCTGCTCGGCCAGCAGGTCGGTCAGGATGACCTCGCGGCTCTCGCCCTGCCCCGCATTGCTGGTGGTGACGGTCACGGTGGTTTCCGTGCCGGGGCGGACCAGGGCGGGGCTGAAGGTCTTCTGGACGCCGAGCACGGGGGGTGGGCCGACGCGGACGACGCTGACGTTGTTCGCGTCGCGGTTCTCGCCGCCCGCGCAGGAGCTGACGAGGTTCAGGTACGCGTCGCCCTGCGCGGCGCTGGCCGCCACGACCAGCAGCAGCTGCGCGCGCGCTTCCGGCGCGAGGGTGACGCTGGTCACGGCGGGTTCGTCCGCGTCGGCGCGGCCGTTGCCGTTGCGGTCGTGGACGACGCGCGTGCCGGGCTTGATGGTCCCGGCCTCCTGCTGGACCGCGACGGGGAAGGCTTCGGTGGTGTTGCCGGTGTTCACGACCGTGTACGTGAAGATTGCGCCCTCGCCGGGCAGCAGCGCGGCGCTCTGGCCGGGTTGCGCGACCGTGCCGTCCGGGGTGACGCTGACCGAGCAGACGGCCTGCACGACCGTGCGGATCACGTTGGACACCGCGGTGCTGGGCGTCATGGACTCCGGGGCGATGTACTCGGCGCTGGCCTGGTTGATGATCTCGGTTCCGGCGGGGGTCAGGGCCTGGGTGGTGGTGCTCAGGGCGAGCAGGGCGCTCATGGTCAGGACTCGGTTCACGGTGGGCTCCTCTGGGGCGCACCTGCAGTGCGGTGGGTGGGGCGGCGCACTCAAATGTGCGGGGGTTCAAATATGGTTTCTGTTGTTGTGCAGAGGGCGCACCCTGCGCTCAGGCAGGGCGCGCCCCTTCGGGATTACTTGACGGTGACCACGAACTCGGCGCTCAGGGTGGTGGCGGGGGCCAGCGCGTCGGGGATCAGGTCGCCGTTGGCGTCCAGGGCGATGTAGATCACGCTGGGGTTGGCCAGGCCGGCGGCGGGGGCGGTGGTGCCCCAGGCGCCGCTGCCGACCTTGTAGATGACGTTGGTGCTGATCACGGTGCCGCTGGCGTCCAGCAGCTGGATGCTCTTGAACAGGGTGTTCGCGGGCACGGTGTCGCTCAGGAAGAAGTTGCTGATGGTGGTGTTGTAGTTGTTCTTCGCGATGATGCGGTAGGTGATGTCCTCGGCGGGCTTGGCGCCGGTCGCGCCGGTCGAGGTGAAGTTGGCGGGGTTGTCAATGCCGTTGACGGGGTTGCTGGCGGCGGTCACGCCGCTCTTGGCGACGAACTTGGCGACGGCGACGTTCCCGTCCGGCGCGACGCGGATGACGTTGTTGGTGTCGGTCATCGGGATGGTGCTGTAGTTCCCGACGGCGTTCTGCGTGACGGTGTAGTCACCGGTCAGCGTGCCGGCCGGGACCTGCACGACCGCGTAGGGCTTGTACTCGGTGCCGGGGGCGATGACGGGCGTGATGAACTTGTTGTAGTCGGGGCTGGCGGGATCGTTGCTGACGCGGGGCAGCAGCGAGCCGTCCGGGGCGTAGTACAGGACCGGCACGGTGACGGTGCCGCCGCCGACCAGGTTCAGGGTGACGCTGCCGCTCAGGGTGTAGCTGTCGTTGTACTGGCCGTTGTTCACGACGTCCATCGGGAAGACGGCGGTCGCGTCGCTCAGGTCGGGGCTGGCCACGCCGCTCTGGGTGCCGCCGGGGTTGACGGTCTGGATCGGGTTGGGGGTGCTGACGGCGCCCAGGGTGCCGGTGGCGTCACCGAACTGCGCCGAGGGGGGCAGGATGGTGTTGGTGGTGGTGCTGTCGGACACGATCGCGGCGTCCTTCAGGGAGTCCGCGCCGATCTTCACGGTGACCGGGGCGATCAGGGCGCTGTCGTCGGGGTCGGGGTAGGTGACTTCCGTGCGGTACACGACGGTGCTGCCCGAGGGCACGGTCACGGTGGGGTACACCGCGGCGGTGGGGTTGTTCGGGTCGGTGGAGGCCAGGATGGCCGCGCCGGTCACGGGGTCCAGGAAGCGGATCACGACACCGGTGGTGGCGTTCGTGAAGGTGCCGGTGGCCGGGTCGTAGGTGTAGGCGGGGTCTGGGGTGCCGTCGGCCAGGGCGGGGAACAGCTGCACCTTGTCGGTCGCGCCGCTGGTGTTCGTCAGGTTGTTCGAGAACACCACGGTGTCGGGGTTGGGGTTGGCGTCGGCCTTGGGGTAGGCGATCTGGATGTCGCCCGCCACGTTGGGCACGATGGGCGTGCCGCCGGGGGTGGGGTCGCCAGCGGGCGCGCCGGGGGTGATGTAGCCGGTGGTGGGCACCACGGGCGTGGCGTCGCCGGTCTTCCCGGTGGTTTCCGTGGGGATCTGCACGGTCTGGCTGGGGGGCACCAGCGCCGGGTTGGTGATGGGGTTACCGGCGCTGTCCACGGGCGTGCCGGGGTTGGTGTTGGGGTTGTTGTCCAGCGCGGGGGCGAACACCGTGATGCGCACGAACTGCAGGTCGGCGTCCATGGCCTTGCCGTCCTCGTAGACGGTGGTGCCGCTGGCGTAGCCGTTGCCGGGCGTGACGAGCGGATCGGCGCCGGCGGTGCCGGTGACGGTGCCCTCGGGGGACGCGCCGAAGATGCTGCTGGGCGTGATCAGGGCCGGGTCGGTGGGCAGGGTGATGACCTGGATGATCTTCACGATGCCCTCGTCGGCGGGGGTGCTGGGGTCGTCCACGGGCACGATGACGCTGGTGATGGGGGTGGCGCTGTCGGCCACGCCGTCACCGTTGGCGTCCAGGAAGTACTGCACGGTCTGCCCGCTGGCGGCGCCGGTGACGTCCGCGGCGAGGTTCACGGTCAGGGTCACGTTGCCGTTGTTCAGCACGGAGTACCCGGTGGTGATCTTCTGGCCGGGGACGGCGCCGGTGGTCAGGATCGGGGTGGTGCTGATGGTGTTGCTGTCGGCCGTGGCGTTGGTGTACACGATGTCGAAGCCGGGCAGGGGCAGCACGGTGGTGCTGACGGTGTTGGAGGTGCTGGTCAGGGTGGTGCCGGCGTTGGCGGGATCCTGGAAGCTGGCGCTGGCGGTGTTCTCGATGGTGGTGCCGGCGACGGTACCTTCAGCGGCGGCGGTGCCGGCGGCCAGGGCGGCCATCAGGACGAGCAGGTGGGACTTTTTCATGGGGTTCCTCCGGGTGGGACGGCGAGGGTAGGTGGGGCGGGGTGAACGGTTACTTGACCTGGATGCGGTAGCCGAGTTTCAGGGTCTGGTCCGCGCCGAGTTCACTGACGGTCCAGCGGACGGTGGTGTACTCGCTGGGCTTCACCTCCACCTCCTTCACGACGCTGCGGCCGTTTTCCGTGACGGTCACTTTCTTCATGAGGGGAGCGGCAGCGAAGGTCTTGCCCTGGTCGATGGAGAATTCGGCGCGGACGTCGTCCAGGCCCTTCTCCGGCGCGAGGTAACGGGTGTTCTTGGGGACGGGCAGCGTCACGGGCACGTTCTTCAGGGCCCGGCCGCCGCTGTTGCGGACCGTGACGACCTGGCGGATCACGTCGCCGGGTAGGACGGTCTTGGGGCTGGGAGCGAACTGCTCGGTGGTCTTGCCGTCCACCTTGACGGTCTTCACCAGCGACATGACCAGGTTCAGGCTGACCGGACTGGCTGTCTGGGCCGCTGCGGCGCCGGCGAGCGTGATCATCAGGGCGAACTTGAGCTTCATGTGCTTCTCCTTCCAGGCGGGCCACTGCTTGGCCCCGTGTTCCGTTCACCAGAACTGAGGAAAGGGTAAGAACGCTGCTCTTACTGCCCGCTTACACAACCCGGAGGTCCGGGGGACGCCGTGGGAGACGAGAGATACCGTTCAGGGAGCGTGTCCATCATACCCCCGCGGGTTTTGCCGTCGTATACGGTAAATTTCACATTACGTCCGGCGCTAGCGCACGTCTGGCCTGCGGGCAAGCAGGTTCACGAGTGCCCCCGGTGGGGGCAACGTCTGGCCGCTCCTGTCCGGCCGCACCGGCCGCCCTGATCCGCTCCGCGTCCACGCTGCGCCGGCGTGCCCGGCGGGCAGGGCGCGGGGGGGGGCCGCACACAGCGTCGTGGGCCCGGCCGCGCCGTCGGGGGTCAGGCCGGTGCTGCAGCCCGTGCCTCAGCGGCCGAAGCGGCGGTCGCGGCCCTGGTAGTCGCGCAGGGCGCGCAGGAAGTCCACGCGGCGGAAGCCGGGCCAGTACACGTCGCAGAAGTAGTACTCGGAATAGACGCTCTGCCAGAGCATGAAGCCGGACAGGCGGATCTCGCCGCTGGTGCGGATGATGAAGTCCGGGTCCGGGGTGTCCGCGGCGTACAGGTGCGCGCTGATGTGGTCGGGCGTGAGGGCCTCGGCGGCCTGCGTCAGGGTGTGCCCGGCCCGCTCCTGCGCCTGCAGGTGGGCCTTGACGGCGTCCACGATCTCCTCGCGGCCGCCGTAGCCGACGGCGATGTTCAGGCGCATGCCGTCGTAGTGGGCGGTCTTCGCTTCCAGGTCCTTCAGGGCCGCCAGGACGTGCGCGGGGAAACCGTCGTGCTGCCCGATGGCGCGCACGCGCACGCGGTTGGCGTGGATGCGTGGGTCGGTGGCCAGCGCGCGGGCTTCTTTCTCCAGCAGGGAGAGGATGTGCGCGAGTTCCTGCGGGTCGCGGCCCTTGTTGTCGGTGGACAGCACCCAGATGGTCGCGGCGGGAATGCCGAGTTCCAGGCACCACTGCAGCACCTCGTGGGCCTTGTCCGCGCCGATGGAGTGGCCCAGTTCGCGTTGCAGGCCGCTGGCGCGCGCGAAGCGGCGGTTCCCGTCGAGGATCAGGCCCAGGTGCTGCGGCAGGCGGCCGTGCGCGCGGACCTCGCGGGAGAGACGCTGCTCGTAACCCCACACCAGCGCCCCGCGAACCCGGTTCCGGATGGTCTGGGCGGTTCGGAGGATGATCGTGGCGGGGGCAGGCGACTTCACCCGGACAGTCTACCCCCTGCCCGAAACGCCGCGTCGGTCGAAAGCAGGACGGCGCGCGGCGCGGACGGGCAGACGTCACAGGCTTCTGACAGGTGGTATTTCAGGGGTCCACTGGGGCGGGTCAGGTGAACAGCGAGTCGGCGCGCGCCTGCGCGAGGCTCAGGGCCTTGTGGTCCAGGCGGGACAGGGGGGCGCCGCGCACGTCGGTAGGGGGAGGCCCACCGGTTGCGGCGTACACCTGCCAGATCACGCGGCGGTGCGTCATGGCGTGCGTGACCTCGCCCAGCGGGTCGCCGGGCGTGGCGTGCAGGCGCGCGCACAGGTCCCGCAGGGCCTGCGCCTGCGCACTCGGCCGGGCCGGGTCGTAGGGCTGGGCCGGGAGGCCCCACAGCCCACCCAGCAGCGCCCCTTCACGCTGTTCCAGGACGGCCTGCTGCGGCGTGCCGATCAGGACGGCGACGGCGCGGACCTCCTGGACGACCGGGCGGGCCTTCGGGGCAGGATAGGCCGTGGGCTGAGCGCTGACCCGCGCGGCGCACCAGGGGCTGAGGGGGCAGTCGCCGCACTGCGGTCGTCTGGGGGTGCAGACGGTGGCGCCCAGGTCCATGACGGCCTCGTTCCAGGCGCCGGGCCGCGCCGGGTCGAGCAGGGCGTCGGCCTGGGCCTGCACCCAGCGGGGCGTGGGCTGGGGTTCGGCGTGCAGGCGGGCCAGGACGCGGCGGACGTTGCCGTCGTTCACGGCGCGCGTCTCGTTCAGGGTGAGGCTGCTCAGGGCAGCGGCGGTGTAGGGGCCCACGCCGGGCAGGGCCAGCCACCCGCCGTACGCCTCCGGGAAGCCCTGCTGCGCGATCACCTGTGCGGCGCGGTGCAGGTTGCGGGCGCGGGCGTAGTAGCCGCAGCCCTCCCAGGCTTTCAGGACGTCGGCCAGCGGGGCGTCCGCCAGGGCCTGCACGGTGGGGAAGGCTGTCAGGAACCGCTGGTAGTAGCCGAGGCCGCGCGCCACCTGCGTCTGCTGCAGCAGCACCTCGGCCACCCAGGCTCGGTACGGGTCGCGCTGTCCCTCGGGGCCCTGGCGCCAGGGCAGGTCGCGGCCCTGCCGGTCGAACCACGCCAGCAGCGCGGCGCGCAGGTCGGGAAGGTCGGCACTCAAAGCGGGCACCGCGCCAGTGTAGGGGCGCGGTGCGGGGCCGGACCGTGTCCGGCGTGGGGGTTGAGGGCCGCGTTCAGGCGGGAACGGCCTCGCGGGTGGGGGCGCGCATGCGGCGGCGCAGGCCGTCGGCGTACTCGGCGAGTTCCAGCAGCAGGTCGGACACGCCGCTGCGCAGCAGGTACTGCCCGCCGGGCAGGGGCGTCAGGGCCAGGAAGGGCGCGCGGGTCAGCGTGTCGAGAATGCCGCCCAGCTCGGCGTAGTTCACGCCGCTGCCCAGCCGCTCGGCGAGACGCTGCACGCTGACCAGCGAGTGCGCGGGCTGCTGCGCCAGGGTCAGCAGGACCGCGCTGAACGCGCCGCGCTGCGCGAGGTGCGCGCCCACGAGTTCCGCGACGCTCGCGGCAGCTTCCAGGTCCACGCTGCCCGCCTTCCAGTAGCCGCGCAGGTCCACGGTGGACAGCGGCGCCAGCTGCGCGTGGTCGATCAGGGCTTCCAGGGCCTCGCGGGTCAGGCGGGGGGTGTTCACGGCGCGGTCGGCTTCACTGGTCAGCAGGACGCAGTAGTCGGCGCGTTCCTTCCAGGCGTCGGCGCGCACGGCGGCCTCGCTCGTGGCGATCAGCACGGCGTAGCTGTGGGCGCCCAGTTCGGCGTTCAGGCGCAGCACGCCGCTGCCCAGGTCCTCCAGGCGGTACCCGGTCAGGCGGGCGAGTTCCGCGAGGTTCGCCGCGTCGTCCCGCAGGTTCAGCGGGGCGGGCGCGGTCGCCGGGGGGGCGCTGCGGACCGGGGCGTCGAAGCGGACGTCCAGGGGACGGACCGTCACGGCCGCGGCGGGGCTGCTGGCCGCCGCGGCGGGGCGGGCGGTGACGCGGCCAGTGTCGGCGCGGCCAGTCTCGGTGCGGCTGGGTTCGACACGGCTGGGTTCTGCACGACCGGATTCGGCGCGGCTGGGTTCCACCCGGTCGGGCTGCGCCTTCTGGGCGGCGGGTTCGCGGGCCGGGTCGGCGCGGCGCTGGGCCTCGGCGGGGCGCTGGGCCTCGGCAGCTCGGGCCGTTTCGGGCCGGGCCGTCTCGGGGCGGGCGTCGGGGGTGCGCTGGGTCTCGCCGACGGGCGCGGTGTTCAGCGCGGGCCGGACCTCCTGGAGGCGCACCTCGCGCACGTGGGGGGTGGACGCGACGACCACGCGGCGCGTCTCGGGTTTCTTCGGCGCGTCCCGGCGCGGGGCGGGGGGCGGCGCGTGGGGCTTGACGATCGATTCCACCTGGAACCGGCCGGGCTGGATGGGCGTGATCATCAGGACGTCGTTCACGCCGAGGTTCTGCGCGTGGTACAGGCTGCCCAGCCCGGTGACGCGGCGGCCCGTCAGGTCCACCTGGGCGGGGTGTTCATGGCCCTGGTCGTCGACGAGCGTGACGGGTCCGGCGCTGGGGAACGTGCCCTCGAGGTACTTGAGGAGGCGCAGGCTGCCGTCCTGCAGGCAGGGGCGGGTGATGATGTAGCGCTGGGCTTTCACGCGTGGGTTCCTCCAGTTGGGCCGCTTCCCGGGCAGGGTGAAACGATTCACTGCTGAATAAAGTGTTCCTAAAGTAGCAGATCCGGCGCTGTCAAGCGCGGGAATCCGTGCCGGAGCCTGAAACGGCGCGGCGACTCCCTGTACGGTGCCTGAAGTTCATGAACCGTGGGCCCGCAAAGCCTGAAGGACCTGTGAACTGCCGGGGGAACGCAGCGGGCCGCACTGTGGGCCGCCGCGCGTTTCTGGTGGTGTCGGTGGACTCTATGCTGCGCGCATGGAGTCCACAGTGAAGCTGATCGAGCAGTACTACGCCGCGTTCAACGCCGCCGATTCCGCGGGCATGCTGGCCCTCCTGAGCGGTGACGTGCGCCACGACATCAATGAAGGCGAGACGCAACTGGGCCTGGAGGCCTTCCGGGCGTTCCTGGCGAAGATGGACGCCCACTACCGGGAGCAGGCGCGCGACCTGGTCGTCATGAGCACCCCGGACGGCGCGCGGGCCAGCGCGGAGTTCGTGATTCACGGGGAGTACCTGCGCACCGATCCGGGCCTGCCCGAGGCGCGTGGGCAGCGGTACGTGCTGCCGGTCGGGGCGTTCTTCGAGGTGCGTGGCGGGCAGATCGCGCGGGTCACGAACTACTACAACCTCGCGGACTGGTCCCGGCAGGTGGGTGCTTGACCCTGAGGGTCGAGGCGGTGGGCGGCGCGGACCTGGCGCCGTTCATCGCCGATCTGGCGCGGCTGCGGATCACGGTATTCCGAGAGTTCCCGTACCTGTACGAGGGTAGCCCCGCGTACGAGGAGGCCTACCTGCGCACGTACCTGGACGCGCCGGACGCCGTGGTGCTCCTCGCGCGGGACGGCGGGCGGGTGGTGGGGGCCAGCAGCGCCCTGCCGCTGACGCAGGAAACAGGCGAGATCCGCGCGCCGTTCGCGGGGTCCGGGTTCGACGAGCGGGACGTGCTGTACCTCGGCGAGAGCGTCCTGCTGCCCGAGTACCGGGGGCGCGGGCTGGGCCACGCCTTCTTCGACGGGCGCGAGGCGCACGCCCGCGCGCTGGGCCTGGGTGTGACGGCCTTCTGCGCCGTGCAGCGCCCGGAGGATCATCCGCTGCGGCCGCAGCCGTACCGGCCCCTGCATGCCTTCTGGGCGGCGCGCGGGTACGTGGAACGCCCGGACCTGCATGTGGCGCTGTCCTGGCCTGATCTGGGCGAGGCGCGGGACACGCCCAAGCCGATGCGCTTCTGGGTGCGCCGGGGGCTTACTTGAGGTTCGGGTGGTTCTGGGCGCGTTTCTCGGCCTCGGCGCGTTTCTTCGCCTGCGCCCAGCCGTAGGAGCGGAAGGCGTCCACGGTGAACCACACGGCGAACACGGCGGCCAGCACGCCCCAGACGATCCGGTCGCCCGTCAGGGCGGCGACGGCGGCCCAGGCGCACAGCGCGGCCAGGAGCAGGCTGAAGGCGAACACGATGTGGGGGGGGACGCGGCGACCGAACATGCGTTCCAGTGTAGCTGTGGCTGTCTGACAGCGCTCTTGCCTCTCCCCTGCCCGGCCGGTCCAACGGGGGCGGCCCGCGCCGGGGGTACCGGGTCGCGGGCCGCGTGGGTGAAGCAGGGCGTCAGTGGCGTTCGCTCTGGAGCTGCCCGGCGCCCACGGCGTCTTCCAGTTTCACGGCGCCGTGCTTGCGCATGACGCTCAGGGCCTCGTCGGCGCGCTGGCCGCTGGGGTCGCGCGCGATGACCATGACGTGGCCGCCCTTCATGCCGCCGTAGAACTTCTCGGCCTGCTCGGCGGGCACGCCCATGCGGCGCAGCAGGTTCACGAAGTCGCCGTGGTCACTGCCCGCCAGCGCGCCGAACAGGCCGCCCAGGGCTCCGCCGCCGATCACGCCGAACAGGATGCCCAGCACGCCGCCGTGGGCGTAGATTCGGGTGACGGGAATGATGAGCAGCAGCAGCCAGATGGGCACGGTCAGCACGAGGCCGCCCAGGATGCCCAGCCACGCGCCCTTGAGGACGGCGGCGGACCCGGCGGGCTGCCCGGCTTCGGGGCTGACGCCGGTCTGCTGGGCGATGTCCTCCTGCGCGACGACGTCCGTCAGGGCAAAGCCGAGGTGGTCACGGTCAAAGCCGCGCTGCAGCAGGGTCTGCAACGCCCCCTGCGCCTGCTGGGGTTCGCGGAAGAGAGCAACGACACTTTCCATACCCTGCTTTGTAGCATGAGGAGCGTGTGCGCTGCGAGGGACAAAGCGCTCACGGCGCTGCGGGAGCCTTCATCCCGGGGCGGAAGCTGGGGGGGGTGGTACGTTTGGCTGCCCGCCGCGTCCCTATACTGCGCGCATGACTGGCCTTCTCACCCTCGGCCTGCCGGATGCGGCGTTCGAAGCGCGGCTGCGCGAGGTGCTGCGCTCGCGGGTGGAATTCATCGAGTTGATCGGCGACGATCTGGTCGCGGCGGGCGGCAAGCGGGTCCGGCCGATGATCGCGCTGCTCGCGGCGCAGGTGCTCGGCGCCAGCCCGGCCCGCGCGGACTGGGCCGCCGTGCGCGACCTGGGCGTGTGCGTGGAACTGCTGCACTCGGCGTCACTGCTACACGACGACCTGATCGACGACGCGGACACGCGCCGGGGGCAGCAGGCGGCGTTCCGGCGCTTCGGGAACGTGGTGAGCGTCATGAGTGGCGATTTCATGCTGGCGCGGCTGCTGGGGTTGCTGTCCGGCATGCCGGGCGGCGCGGCCCTGACCCGCATGTTCGGCGAGACGGCCAGCGTGATCTGCGAGGGCGAGGTACTGCAGTTCCAGGTGGCGGCGTACCAGGAGTACGCGCACGAGCATTACCTGACGGTCATTCACGGGAAGACGGCGGCGCTGACGCAGCTGGCCGCCGAGGCCCCGGCGGTGCTGCTGGGCGCGACGGCGGCGCAGCGGGAGGCGCTGGCGACCTTCGGGCTGGAGTACGGCATGGCGTTCCAGATGCAGGACGACCTGCTGGATCTCGCGGCGGACGAGGCGACGCTGGGCAAGCCGGTGGGCGGTGACCTGCGCGAGGGCAAGGCGACGTACCCGCTGCTGCACCTGCTAGACGGGCCGCACGGGGACGAGGTGCGGGACGTGCTGGAACGCCGCGCCTCGCACGAGGGGGACGTGGCGCGCGTGCAGGCGCTGGCGGCGCAGGAGGGGGCCTTCGAGGCGACCCGCGCCGAGGTGCGCCGCCGGGCATGGCTGGCGGTGGACGCCCTGCGCGCCCTGCCCGCCGGGGACGCCCGCGACGCGCTGGAACGGCTGGCGGTCCGTGAGATCGAACGCAGCCGCTGAGCAGAGCTGGCGTGTGGGAGGGGAGCCGCGCTGGCTCCTCTTTGTTTTGTTTTTTCTGTGGAGGCCCGATCTGAACCGGGTTCAGACCGCCCGGGTCGTCCCGCCGCGTGGGACGCCGGTGTGACGTGGGGCGGTCGGTGGCGTTGAGAGGCCCGATTGCCGTTCGGCAGGTTGTGGGCGGCCGGGCCGCGCAGGGCCGAGGTGGAAGCGGTTCAGGTTTTGCGCGTGTTCAGCGTGAGAAAGTGGGGTTGACGCCTCTGTGGATACTGGATACAACTTCGGAGGTTCACGCCTCCGTCCACGGTCGTCATCGTGGGACGCGCCCCGCCCCGCACCTGTCTATGCGTCTCACCGGGCGCGTGTATGCTGCGCCTGAACCGACCACACCCACCACAGTTCCCACCGAAGGGAAGGAGAGCGTCAAATGCGGGCATCAGGACTCAACTGGCAGGGCCTCATGGAGCAACTCCGGCAGGCACTGCCCCACTGCGAGGTCACCGACCAGTCCCTCGCGTACTTCAAGTACCCCAAACGCACCGTCAGCGTGAACCTCCCGGTGCGCATGGACGACGGCAGCATCCGCGTGTTCCGCGGCTACCGCACCGTGCACAGCACCTCACGCGGCCCCAGCATGGGCGGCGTGCGCCTGCGTGAAGGCGTCAACGCCCACGAGTGCGAGGTGCTCGCCGCGATCATGACCCTCAAGGCCGCCGTGGCCGACCTGCCGCTGGGCGGCGCCAAGGGCGGCGTGGACGTCGATCCCAGTGGCCTCAGCCCCCACGAACTGGAGGGCGTGGTGCGCCGCTACACTAGCGAACTGGTGGAACTGATCGGCCACAACGAGGACATCCTGGCGCCCGACGTGGGCAGCGACGCGCAGGCGATGGCCTGGATGCTCGACACGTACAACGAGAACACCGGCACGACCAGCAACGGCGTCGTGGTGGGCAAGCCCATCCCGCTGGGCGGCAGCTACGGCAGCAAGGACGCCCGGGGCCGCAGCGCCGCGCTGGTCGCCGCGCGCGTGCTGGAGGACCGCGGCGAGAGCCTGGAGCGGGCCAAGGTCGCCGTGTACGGCTTCGGGGACGTGGGCCGCCGCGCCGCGCAGACCCTCGCCGCGCAGGGCGCGCTGGTCATCGCCGTGTCCGACCAGGACGGCGCGACCTTCGCCAGCGCCGGACTGGACCTGGACGCGCTGTCCGCGTACCGCGAGCAGCACGGCAGCGTGGCGGGCTTCGCGACGGACATCACGCCCGCCGAGGTCACCGAGCTGGACGTGGACGTCCTGATGCTCGCGTACGACTACGGCACCGTGAACGCCGGGAACGCCCACGCGGTGCGCGCCCGCTACGTCGTGGAGGCCACCAACCGCGCCGTGCTGCCCGAGGCCGAGCGCTTCCTGACGGAGGCCGGCGTGCAGGTCATCCCGGACCTGATCGCCAGCATCGGCGGCGTGGTCGTGAACTACCTGGAGTGGGTGCAGGACGCCAGCAACTTCTTCTGGACCGAAGAAGAGATCGAGGCTGCGATCGACCAGCGCGTGAACGTCGCCGTGAGTGACGTCATGGGGGTGGCCCGCACGCGCCAGACCGACCTGCGGACCGCCGCGTACGCCCTGGCCCTGAACCGCCTGCATAGCGCCACCGTGATGCGTGGCGTGTACCCATGACCGCCTTCCCAGCGCGCTGAATTCACCAGCGGCAACGCGCGGGCCGCCCCGCGCGGCGAAGAGAAGATCACCCACACCCCCCTCTCCTTCCCTGGAGGCACTGCCATGACCGCCACGCAAGATCCGACCAACAGCACTGGGCCCAAATCCGGCGCGCACGCCATTCCCAGCTACCTCGACCCGAACAACATCGGGCCGTACGAGATCTACCTCGAGCAGGTCGAGCGCGTCACGCCGTACCTCGGCAAGCTCGCCTACTGGGCCGAGACCCTCAAGCGGCCCAAGCGCATCCTGGTCGTGGACGTGCCCATCCACCTCGATGACGGCACGGTCGCGCACTTCGAGGGCTACCGCGTGCAGCACAACACGTCGCGCGGCCCCGCCAAGGGCGGCGTGCGCTACCACCAGGACGTGACGCTCAGCGAGGTCATGGCGCTGTCCGCGTGGATGACCGTGAAGAACGCCGCCGTGAACCTCCCGTACGGGGGCGGCAAGGGCGGCATCCGCATCGACCCGCGCAAGTACAGCACCGGGGAACTGGAGCGCCTGACGCGCCGCTACACGACCGAGATCGGCCTGATCATCGGGCCGGAAAAGGACATTCCCGCGCCGGACGTGAACACCAACCCGCAGACGATGGCGTGGATGATGGACACGTACTCCATGAACGTGGGCCGCACCGCGACCGGCGTCGTGACCGGCAAGCCCGTGTCGCTGGGCGGCAGCCTGGGGCGCGGCGACGCCACCGGGCGCGGCGTGTTCGTGACCGGCGCCGAGGCCATGAAGAAACTCGGGATGCCCATGCAGGGCGCGCGGGTGGCGGTGCAGGGCTTCGGGAACGTGGGCGAGGCCGCCGCGCGCATCTTCCACGAGCACGGCGCGAAGATCGTCGCCATTCAGGACGTGACCGGCACGATCCACAGCGACGCCGGGATCGACCCGAAGGCCGCGCTGGAGCACCTGCGCCGCACCGGCAAGATCACCGAGATGCCCGGCACGGAAGAAATCAAGCGCGACGAGTTCTGGGGCGTGGACTGCGACGTGATGATTCCCGCCGCGCTGGAAAAGCAGATCACCCTGGCGAACGCCGGGCAGATCAGGGCGAAACTGATCGTCGAGGGTGCCAACGGCCCCACCATTCCCGCCGCGGACGACCTGCTCGCCGAGCGGGGCGTGACGGTCGTGCCGGACGTGCTGGCGAACGCCGGTGGCGTGACGGTGTCGTACTTCGAGTGGGTGCAGGACTTCAGCTCGTTCTTCTGGACCGAAGACGAGATCAACAAACGCCTCGACCGCATCATGAGCGAGGCCTTCGGCAGCCTGTGGGACGTCAAGGAGCGCCACGGCGTGACGCTGCGCACCGCCGTGTACATCGTGGCCTGCACCCGCGTCCTCGAAGCGCGCGCCCTGCGCGGCCTGTACCCGTAAGCAGTCGATGGCTGAAAGTCGATAGGTAAGAGGGGATGGGTGCTGGGGGGCGACCTCCGCACCCATCCCCTCTTGCGGCTGTCTTTCCCATACCGTGAGACCCGACACCTTTCTTTCTGGCGCTGAAAGGCGGATACTCCGCGAGTCATGCCCTCCTCGCCGTTGAGGCCCCTGTCACAGAAAGTCTCCCGCTGGGTGCTCCAGCAGGAGGATCACCCGCAGCAGGAGGGCTTCTACGAGGCCGAGGGGGAGGTCAGGGCCCACGAGCGCAGGCACCCCTGGTGGAAGGTGATGTGCCTGACCGGGGTGGATTACTTCAGCACGCTGGGCTACCAGCCGGGCATCGCGGCGCTGGCGGCGGGGGCGGTGTCGCCCTTCGCGACGCTGGTGCTGGTGCTCGTGACGCTGTTCGGGGCGCTGCCCATGTACCGCCGGGTGGCGGAGGACAGCCCGCACGGGGACGGGTCGATCAGCATGCTCGAGCGGCTGCTGTCGTACTGGCCCAGCAAGTTCCTGGTGCTGTCGCTGATCGGGTTCGTGGCGACCGGCTTCATCATCACGATCACGCTGTCGGCGGCGGACGCCTCGGCGCACCTGATCGAGAACCCGTTCCTGAAGTCGGCGCTGGAGGGGCATCAGGTGGGCGTGACGTTCGTGCTGCTGCTGCTGCTGGGTGCGGTGTTCCTCAAGGGCTTCAAGGAGGCCATCGGGATCGCGGTGGTGCTCGTCGTGGCGTACCTGTGCCTGAGCGCTGTGGTGATCGGCAAGGGCGCGCAGGTGATCCTGGGCCAGCCGGAGCTGGTGCAGGCGTGGCTGGGCACGCTGAACGTGGGGTTCGGCTCGCCGCTGGCGCTGATCGGCGCGGCGCTGCTGGTGTTCCCGAAGCTGGCGCTGGGCCTGTCGGGCTTCGAGACGGGCGTGGTCGTCATGCCGCTGATCGAGGGGGACAGGGGTGACACCGAGGAGCGGCCCACCGGGCGCATCCGCAACGGCAAGCGGCTGCTGACCACGGCGGCCCTGCTGATGAGCGCGTTCCTGATCACGAGCAGTCTGGTGACCACCCTGCTGATCCCGGCGGCGGCGTTCCAGCCGGGCGGCGAGGCGAACGGGCGCGCGCTGGCGTTCCTGGCGCACGAGTACCTGGGCGAGTGGTTCGGCACGGCGTACGACGTGAGCACCATCCTGATCCTGTGGTTCGCGGGGGCCAGCGCCATGGCGGGCCTGCTGAACATCGTGCCGCGCTACCTGCCCCGCTACGGCATGGCGCCCGAGTGGACGCGGCTGCACCGCCCGCTGGTGCTGATCTACCTGCTGATCGCGTTCGTGGTGACGGCGGCGTTCCGCGCGAACGTGGACGCGCAGGCGGCGGCGTACGCGACCGGGGTGCTCGCCATGATGACCTCCGCGGCGGTCGCGGTGTGCCTGACAGCCGTGCGGCGCCGCCAGCCCCGGGTGGCCTGGGCGTTCGGGGTGATCAGCGCCATCTTCGTGTACACGAGCGCCGTGACGATCTTCAGCAACCCGCAGGGCCTCTTGATCGCGCTGCTGTTCATCGTGCTGATCCTCGCGGTGGGGGTCAGTTCGCGCGTGTCGCGGTCGTTCGAGCTGCGGGTCAGTCAGGTGCAGTTCGACGACGCGGCCATCGAGGTCCTGAAGACCCACCCGATCCGGCCGCTGCGGTTCGTGTCGCACCACCCGGGCCGGGCGTCGGAAGCCGAGTACAGCAAGCAGGAGCTGCGCGTGCGGCAGATGGTGCACCTCCCGGAGGACGAGCCGTTCCTGTTCCTGGAGGTGGAGGTGGACGACGCGAGCGAGTTCACGGACGTGGTGGAGGTCACGGGGCTGCGCGTGGGGCCGTACTCGGTCCTGAAGGCGCGCGGGTCGAGCATCCCGAACACGATCGCAGCCGTGATGCTGACGCTGCGCAAGAAGGGCGCGCCGCCGCAGGTGTACATGCGCTGGACCGAGGAGAGCCCCCTGCAGCTGGCGCTGGATTTCGTGATCGGGGGGCGCGGGGACGTGCCGCCGCTGACGCGCGAGATCCTGCGCCGCGCCGAGCCGGACCGGGACCGGCGGCCCATCGTGCATGTGGGTGGGTAAGGGCCGACCTTGAGACAATCTTAGACTTGAGCGTACAGCACTCAAGTCTATTGACACCCAGCAACTGTGGGCCTATGCTGTATGGCGATCAGAACTGTTGCCCGCGCGGCAGCAAATCCCCATCCCCACAGGAGTCAACATGCCCAAAGCAGTCGGAATTGACCTCGGTACCACCAACTCTGTGATCTCCGTCATGGAAGGCGGCCGCCCCGAAGTGATCGTGAACGCCGAAGGCGCCCGCACCACCCCCAGCGTCGTCGCGTACAAGGGCGACGAGCGCCTCGTCGGGCAGATCGCCCGCCGTCAGGCCGCCCTGAACCCCGCCGCCACGCTGTTCGAAGTCAAGCGCTTCATCGGCCGCCGCTGGGACGAAGTGAAGGAAGAAGCCGCCCGCAGCCCCTTCACCGTGAAAGAAGGCCCCGGCGGCAGCGTGCGCATTGAAGTGAACGGCCAGGACCTCGCCCCCGAGCAGGTCAGCGCCGAGGTGCTGCGTAAGCTCGTGAACGACGCCAGCGCCAAGCTGGGCGAGAAGATCCGCGACGTGGTCATCACCGTCCCGGCGTACTTCGACAACAGCCAGCGCGAGGCCACCAAGCAGGCCGGTGAGATCGCGGGCCTGAACGTCCTGCGCGTCATCAACGAACCCACCGCCGCCGCGCTCGCCTACGGCCTGGAACGCAAGGGCAACGAGACCGTGCTGGTCTTCGACCTGGGGGGCGGCACCTTCGACGTGACCATCCTCGAACTGGGCGACGGCGTGTTCGAAGTGAAATCCACCAGCGGCGACACCCACCTGGGCGGCGCGGACTTCGACCAGCGCATCGTCGACTGGCTCGCGGGCGAATTCCAGAAGGACAACAACTTCGACCTGCGCAAGGACAAGCAGGCCCTGCAGCGCCTGATCGAAGCGGCCGAGAAGGCCAAGATCGAACTCAGCAACGCCTCCGAGACCACGGTAAGCCTGCCGTTCATCACCTTTGACCCCGAGACCCGCACCCCCATGCACCTCGAACGCACCCTGAGCCGCGCCAAGTTCGAGGAACTCACCGCCGACCTGCTGCGCCGCGTGCGCAAGCCCGTCGAGCAGGCCCTCGCCGACGCCAAGCTGGACGCCAGCAAGATCGACGAAGTGATCCTGGTGGGCGGCAGCACCCGCATCCCCGCCGTGAAGCGCATCGTGCAGGACATCATCGGCAAGACCCCCAACGAGTCCGTGAACCCCGACGAGGCCGTCGCGCTCGGCGCAGCCGTGCAGGCCGGGATCATCCAGGGCGACTCCAGCCTGGGCGACATCGTCCTCGTGGACGTGACCCCGCTGACGCTGGGCGTGGAAGTCAAGGGCGGCATGATCGCCCCGATGATCACCCGCAACACCACGGTGCCCGCCAAGAAGACCGAGATCTACACCACCGCCGAGAACAACCAGCCCGGCGTGGAGATCAACGTCCTCCAGGGTGAACGCCCCATGGCGAACGACAACAAGAGCCTGGGCCGCTTCAAGCTGGAAGGCATCCCGCCCATGCGCGCCGGTCAGCCCCAGATCGAGGTGACCTTCGACATCGACGCCAACGGCATCCTGCACGTCACCGCCAAGGAGAAGACCAGCGGCAAGGAAGCCAGCATCCGCATCGAGAACACCACCACCCTCGACAAGAGCGACGTGGAACGCATGGTGCAGGAAGCCGAGCAGAACGCCGCCGCCGACAAGCAGCGCCGCGAGAAGGTCGAGAAGCGCAACAACCTCGACAGCCTGCGCGTCCAGGCCCTCGGCCAGATCGAAGAAAACGGCTCTGCCGCCCAGGACGCCAAGGACAAGCTGAAGGCCGCCGCCGACGAGGCCGAGGAAGCCGTCCGCAGCGACGACGACGCCCGCATCGACGCCGCGCAGAAGAAGCTGGAAGAGGAACTCCGCACCTTCATGACCGCCGCGCAGGCGCAGGGTCAGGACGGCGCCGCGCAGGGCCCGCAGGCGAAAGCCGACGACGACGTGATCGACGCGGACTTCAAACCCGCCGAATAAGCGCGCGTCCTCCACGAACAGCACACATCAGGGGAGAGGACGGCCAGCGCGCCGCCTCTCCCCTGCCCCACAGACACAGCAGATCCCGCCCGGGCTGAGCGGTTCTCCGGACCTTCACCCGCCGTGCGACTAAGCTGGAACGAATGTTCCGCAAGAGAGGCCCCAAGATGACCGACGACCAGCACAAACCCACCGACACCGCCGAAGCCACCGCGAAGACCGTCACGGAAGACGGCCTGGACGTGCCCGATACCGAGGCCGACAACATGGCCGAGGACGCCGAGACCGCCTTCCCCGGCATGGACGGCTTGGACGAGGGCATGCTCGGGCAGGTGCAGGAGATGATGGCGAAACTGGAACGCGCCGACGAACTGGAGAAGGAGAACGCCGACCTGAAAGGCCGCCTGGCGCGGCTGGCGACCGACTTCGACAGCTACCGCCGCCGCACCCAGGAGGACGTGAACGCCGCGCAGGGCCAGGGCGTGAGCAAGGCCGCCGAGGCGCTGATGCCCGTGTACGACGACATGGACCGCGCCGTGACGATGGGCGCCGCCGACCCCGCCAAGCTGATCCCCGGCATGCAGGCCGTGCAGGGCAAGATCCTGGGCGTGTTCGCGGGCCTGGGTCTGGAAGCGACCGGCAAGGAGGGCGAGGCGTTCGACCCGCAGTGGCACGAGGCGCTGCAGGTCGTGCCGGGCGACGAGGACGATGTGATCGTGCAGGTGTACCAGCTGGGCTTCCGCATGGGCGACCGCCTCGTGCGCCCCGCGCGCGTCGTCGTGAGCAGGAAGGGTTGAGAGGTGACCGTTGATGGTTGACAGAGAGGACAAGACGGCGTCGGCTGAGGCCCCTGCGGCTCCATCAACCATCAACCGCTCACCATCCGCTGCCCCGCGCGATCCTCTGCATGGCGTGACGCTGGAACGCGTCGTGACGCACCTTCAGGCCGAGTACGGCTGGGAGGAACTGGCGCGGCGCATTCCGGTGAAGTGCTTTCAGAGCAACCCCAGCGTGACGAGCAGCCTGAAGCTGCTGCGCAAGGAAGGCTGGGCGCGCGAGCAGGTGGAGGGCGAGTACGTGCGGCTCGTGCAGCGCGAGAACGCCAACCCGCTGATCGAGGCGCTGAAGACCGGCACCCTGACGGACGACGTGCAGGCGCCCAGTCAGACGAAGACGCACGAGGCGCTGGGCTGGGCGCTGCGGCACGGCGCGGCCGAGGCGGACCTGCTGGCGCTGCTGGGCCGCATTCACGACGTGAACTTCTGGCCCGGCACGTCGACGCTGCCGCTGCTGAACCTCGCCATCGACCGGGACGCGCCGCCCACGTTCGTCCGGGCGCTGCTGCAGGCGGGCGCGCTGCCGGACGACCCGCGCTACTGGCTGCCGCTGCTGCACAGCGTGGACGTGGAAGGACAGGCGTACAGGGAGGGTCGCCGCGCGCCGCGCACGGACGTGCTGGACCTGCTCGTGGCGCGCGGCGCGAAGCCCGGGCAGGCGGACCGGCGGGGCGTGACCGCCCGCGAGATCGCCACGGCGTACGGGCTGCGGGTCGTGCTCAACCGCCTGGAACAGCTGGGCGCGTAAGGTCGTAACGGGCAAGGGAGGAGTCGATGGCGTACAAGGACTACTACGACGTGCTGGGCGTGTCGCGCGGCGCGTCCGACGCGGACATCAAGAGCGCGTACCGCAAACTGGCCAAGCAGTACCACCCGGACAAGAACGCCGGGGACGAGAAGGCCGCCGAGCGGTTCAAGGAGATCGGCGAGGCCTACGCGGTCCTCAGCGACCCGGAGAAACGCAAGGTGTTCGACCAGTTCGGGCACACCGGGCAGGTGCCCCCCGGCTACCAGGGCGGCGGGTTCCAGGGTGGGGACTTCGGCGGCTTCGACGGGTCGCAGTTCAGTGACTTCTTCCAGGGGCTGTTCGGCGGGGCCGGGCGGCGGGGCGGCGCGGGCTTCCAGGGGGGCGCGCAGGTGAACCTCGAGGACCTGCTCGGCGGCGGCCTGGGCGGTGCGGGGCAGAGTCGCCGCTTCGTGCAGAACGTGGAAGGCGAGCTGCAGGTCACGCTGGAGGAAGCCTTCAGCGGCTCGGACGAGGTCATCAACGTGGACGGCAAGCGCCTGAGCCTGCGCGTCCCGGCGGGCACGCGTGACGGCGCGCGCCTGCGGCTGGCCGGGCAGGGCCCCGGCGGTGGGGACGTGCTGCTGACCATCCGCGTGCTGGAGGACGCCCGCTTCGACCTGTACGGCGACCACCTGACCACCAGCGTGGACGTGCCCGCGCCCGTCGCGGCGCTGGGTGGGGACGTGACCGTGCAGACCCTGAGCGGCAAGGGCAACCTGAGCGTGCCACCGGGCAGCAGCGGGGGGCGGCGCATGCGGCTGCGCGGGCAGGGCTGGCCGAAGAAGGACGGCACGCGCGGCGACCTGTACGTCCGCCTGAACGTCACCGTGCCCGCCACTCTGAGCGACGAGCAGAAGGAGCTGTACCGCAGACTGCGCGACCTCGGGTAACTCCATCAGCGAAACGCCCCCGCCGGTCTGGTCGGGGGCGTTTCTCCTGCGGGTTACTGCCCGGTCTGTTCGATCAGCTCCTCGCTGAGGGTCCAGAGGCGGCGGGCGCTGTCTGCGTCCAGGGCGTGGGGCTTGTACCCGAACAGCGGGTTGGGGTTGGCCTCGTCCAGCGGGGTGCTCTGCTGGAGGTCTTCGAGGAACAGGCCGCCCACGCCGTCCAGTTCGGGCGCGGTGGCCGCCCAGACGGTGGTGCTCGCGCCCTGCGCGGGGGTCTTGAAGGCGGGATTGGGCACGCCGTTCTCGTCGATCCAGCCGCGGCGCTGCGCCTCGCCTTCGGGCATGTGCTTCTGCAGGCCGGTCATGATCCCGCCGGGGTGCACGGCGTTCGCGGTGATCCCATGGTCGGCGTAGCGGCGGTTGAGTTCGGCGGCGAACAGGGCGTTGGCGGTCTTGCTCTGCCCGTACGCCTGCCAGGGGTCGTAGGGGGTCGCCCGGAAGTTCGGGTCGTCCCAGCGGATGTCGCTGATGCGGTGGCCGCTGCTGCTCAGGGACACGACCCGGGCGGGCGCGGCAGCCAGCAGCGCGGGCATCAGCAGGCGGGTCAGCTGGAAGTGCCCCAGGTGGTTCGTGCCGAACTGCGTCTCGAAGCCGTCGGCGGTCTGACCCTGCGGGGTGGCCATGACGCCCGCGTTGTTGATAAGCATCCTGATCTGCGGGGCGAGCGCGAGGATCTCTCCGGCGGCCTGCCGGACCGACGCGAGTGAGCCGAGGTCCAATTGAACGACGTGCACGTCGCTGTTCCCGGTGGCCTGGGCGAGGTCACGGGCGACTTCCCCACCGCGCGCGGTGTCGCGGACGGGCATGATCACGCGCGCCCCGGCACTTAGCAGGGCGCGCACGGTCTCGATGCCCAGTCCGGAGGCCGCGCCGGTCACGACGGCGGTCTGGCCGGTCAGGTCGGTGTCTTTCAGGAGGTCGGTGGCGTCGGCGCGGGGGGCCAGTGGGCTCTTGATCGGGGTCATGCGGACACCGTAGTCCTTCGAGTGCGCTCGAAGTCAACGCCGAGGTCACAGGATGGAGGACTGCTCAAGAGGGGGCAGCCAGGGAAAGACCCCAGCCGCCCCCTCTGCCCCGCTTCAGACCGTGGGCTGGCTGATGCCCTGCAGGGCCTGCTCGTCCGCGCCGCCGCTGGCGCGCGTAGCGAGGTCGGCGAGGCTCACGATCCCGACGACCTTCGCGCCGTCCGTGACGGGCAGGCGGCGCAGCTGGCGGTCCGCCATGGCCTTCGCGGCGTCCTGCACGCTGGTGCCCGCGTCCATCGTGAACACGCTGCCGGTGGCGTAGTCGGTCGCGGCGCTGCCCAGGTCGTGCCCGTAGGCCACGGCGCGGATGACGATGTCCCGGTCGGTGATGATGCCGCTGAGCGTGTCGCCGTCCATGATGAGCACGTTGCCGATGTCCTGCTCGCGCATCAGCGTGGCGACCTCCTTCAGGGTGGCGCGGGGATCGGTGGTGGTCAGGTCGGTGGTCATGATGTCGCGCAGGGTGGTCATACCCTGACCGTACCCCCCGCCCTTCCGAACTGCATGGGAACCCGCCCAAACCGGGCGGGGAGAATCTTGAGGCAACGCAGAGGGCCGCCCACGCGTGGCAGGCGGCCCATCCGGCGACGTTTACTTCATCAGCCAGTCGAAGGCGGTCTTCATCAGGATATTGCGGCTGTTGGGCGTCAGGCCTTCCATGCCGAAGCCCATGGTGACCGTGCGGTACTTCCCGGCGTCGTTGGCGACAATCGCCCCGGCGTTCTCACCGGCGGACTGGGCGCTGACGCGGGGGCGGTTCTGACCCTGCGCCTGGGTGTTGCCGCCCAGGATCTGGTTCAGCACGCCGCCCAGGATGTTCGCGGCCAGCCGCTCGACCAGTCCGCGCGGGTCCTGCACCTTCTGCGCGGCGCGGGTGCGGTTGGGGTCCACGCGGATGCTCTGCGCGGTGATCGTCCCGGCGGTGGCGTTCGCGGTGCCCCACGAGGCGACCACGCTGCTGCCGCCCTGGTCGGCGATCACGTCGGGGTAGTACTGGTTCGCGGCGCTGCCCTGGGCGTTCAGGGTGAAGGCGGTGCTGCCGAACGCGCCGCGCGTCACGAATTTCGCCTGACCGCTGCTGTCCGCCACGAAGCGGGTCTTCAGGGTGCCGGTGTAGAAGGCACTCGTGCCGATGTCGTAGCCGATGTCCTGCCCGGTGATCAGGAGGTTGCCGCCGCCCGCCACGTACTGCTGCAGGGTGTTCTGGTCGGCGGGGGTGATGGTGTTCTGGTACTGCTCACCGGTCGCCCACACGACGATGTCCGCGCGTTTGAGTTCGCTCAGGGGTACGGCGCCCTGGCTCTGGGTGTTCCACACGAACGCCCCGCCGCTGGCGGCGTTGGCCTTGATGGCGTCGCGCAGCGCAGCCGTCACGTCGGCGCCCTGGCCCATGTCGTCATCGACGAGCATGACGGTGGGTTTCTGGCCGGTGCTGGGCGCGGGGGTCGGGGCGGGCGCCGGGGTGGGCGCGGGCGTGCCGGGGCGGTCCTTGATGAAGCAGCCCTTGCGCACGCCGGGGGCGGGGTCGCGGCCCCACTCGGCGACCGTGCAGTTGAAGCCGTCGGTGCCGACGCCCGTGAGGTACTTCCCGGCGGTGCCGAACGCGGCGTCCTTCTGACCGCTGAAGTCGCACTTGCTGCCTTCCAGGGCGCACAGCGTGTAGCCGCTGGGCCCGGTGGGAGCGGGCGCCGGGGTCGGCGCAGGAGCCGGGGTCGGCGTGGGTGCGGGGGTCGGTGCAGGCGTGGGGGCCGGGGTGGGCGTGGGGGCGGGTGTCGGGGCGGGCGCGGGGGTGCCGCCCAGGTTCACGCCCAGTTTGCCCATCGCGCCGGGCACGCTGATCTGACCGAAGCCCACGTTGTTGTTCTTGCTGCCCGCGTTGCTGGCGCTGGTGTACAGCGCGTTCTTGATGCCGTCCACGCTGGTGCCGGGCTTGGCGGACAGCAGCAGGGCCACGGCGCCCGCCGCGATGGGGCTGGCCTGCGAGGACCCGCTCAGTGCGCCGTACTGTCCGTTCGGGAAGGCGCTGGTGATCTCCACGCCGGGCGCGGCGATGTCGGGCTTGGTGAACACGCCCTTGATGGTGCTGTTCCAGTTCACGGGCCCGCGGCTGCTGAAGCTGGCCACCTGTCCGTCCTGGCCCACGGCGCCCACGCCGATCGCGTCGGGCAGGTTGCCGGGGCTGCCGGTGCTGGCCGAGGTCGGCCCGAAGTTCCCGATGGCGAACACCGGCACCACGCCCGCCTTGAGCATGTTCTGCACCGGCACGATGAACTCGTCGTACGTGCCGGGGATCCCCAGGCTCATGTTCACGACGTCCGCGCCGTCGTCGGTGTCGGCGTTGTTGTCCGGATCGAGGACGTACTGCATGCCCGCGATGACCTGCGCGAAGGTGCCCTCGTTGTTCGGGAGGACCAGCGCGCTGATGACCTTGGCGCTGGGCGCCACGCCGACCGTGTCGCCGACCAGCAGGCCCGCGGTGTGCGTGCCGTGGTTGGTGGTGTCGCGCGGGGCGGCATTCGGGACGCGGTCCCCGTCCGCGTTGAACTCCGCGAACGCGGCGACCTTGCCGTTCAGCTGGGGGTGGCTGGCGTCGATGCCGCTGTCCAGATGCCCGATCTTGATGCCCTGGCCCTTGAACCCGGCGGCCCACGCCTGCGGCGCGCCGATCTTCGCGAGGTGCCACGCCTCGCCGGGCGCGGCGGCGGCGGCACTCAGCGCCACGGCCCGCTGCGGTTTGGGAATCTGCACCTTGAAGTTCTCGAACACGTCACTGACGAAGGGCAGCAGTGCCAGGGCCCGCGCCTGCACGGGCGTCATGGGCAGGTAGATGCTCTGGTCAAGCCACAGCTGGGTGGCCTGACCGCCCTTGAGGGCTTGGTTGATGAATCCGGCGGACGGTCCCAGCGCGGCGAGTTTGCTGTTCAGCTGCGCCCGGAGGTTCTTGAACTGCGCGCGTCCCCGTGCGTCGTTGGCGAACTGGAAGCGCACGATGACGCCGACCTTGGTCTGGTCGCCCTTCTGGGCGCGTTGCAGCAGACCGGGGGAGATCCGGCCCGCTTCTGCCTGGCTCAGGCCGCCCAGGGTCAGGGCCGCGCCGAGCATCAAGAGGTTTCGCTTCATCATGAGGCCCAGCCTAGGGGGTGGCGCGTGACGGCCTCTGAACGGAACGTGAGGAGACCTTGACGTCCAGTCAGGCGCGCATCAGCCGCGGGCGGGGCGGGTCAGCGGGTGTACTCGACGATCAGTTCCCGGTCGAAGTCGTCGACCTTGCGGTCGATCATGCTCTTGCGGGTGTAGCTCAGCAGGACGCGGCCACTGCCCAGGTGCAGCAGGTTCAGCGTGCCGCGCACGCCGTTGCCGATCTGGGCGTTGTTGCCGTTCATGCGCCACTGGAAGCCGCTGCGGACCAGCAGGCCCCGGTCGGGGTCGTCGTTGGCGGGCACGGCGACCGGGCGGGCGCTGAAGCCTTCCGGGCCGCGCATCTCGCCGGTCTTCAGGTCGATGCTGACGCCCTTCAGGACGCCGTTCATGTACGGGCCGTCCCCGAAACTGACGCGGGTCGCGTCGCGGCTCACGGTCAGGCGGAAGGTCTTCCCGGTGGACGCCAGGGTGTTCTGGAAGACGATGTAGCGCTTGAAGTCCTCGGCGCTGATGTTCAGCCGCTTGTCGTACGTGGGGGCCACGCCGCGCGCGGCGGTCGCGGTGACCTGCCGCAGCACCTCGCGGTCCCCGCCCGCCCCGGCCACGACGAGTTCCAGCGCGACCGTGGAGATGCTGGGGCGCCGTTCAAGCAGCGTGACGGTCTGCCCGGCCTGGGGGAGCAGCGTGCCGATCTTCGCCTGCCATCCGGAAGGCAGTGGGGGCGGGATGCTGGTCGAGACGGCCAGGGCGGCGCCGAGCGCGCCCAGGGTCACCGCACTCCAGGTTGTGCACCGCGCCGCTCTCATTCAAGGTGAGAATAGAGCCGCCGGGTGAGAGTTTCCCGCTGTCAGGCGGCCCGAAGATGAATGCGGCGGTCAGTCCCGGATCAGCTGACCCGGGACCGGCCGCCTGCCGGGAAGGCTCAGGCCTTGCCGACGCTGCCGAGCACGCGCATCTTGTGCTCGATGACCTGGCTCATGACCTCGCGGGCCGGGCCGAAGATCTTGCGGGGGTCGAATTCCTTCGGGTTGGCGGTCAGGGCCTCGCGGATGCCGACGGTGCTGGCCAGGCGCAGGTCGGTGTCCACGTTCACCTTGGCGATGCCGAACCCCGTGGCGCGCTGCAGGTCCTCGTCGGCGATCCCGGCGGCGTCGCCGATCTGCCCGCCGGCGGCGCGGAAGCGTTCGACGATCTCCTGCGGCACGCCGCTGCTGCCGTGCGCCACCAGGGGGATGCTGGTGAGGCTGGCGATCTTCTCGATGCGCGCGTGGTCGATGTAGGGGCGGCCCTTGCCCTTGAACGCGCCGTGGCTGGTGCCGATGGCGATGGCGAGGTAGTCGGTGCCGGTCTGCTCGATGAACTGCACGGCTTCCTCGGGGTCGGTCAGGAAGGCGTCCTTCTCGTCCACGACGATGTGCTCCTCGATGCCGCCCAGGCGCCCGAGTTCGCTTTCGACGCTGATGCCCATGGCGTGCGCGGCTTCCACGACGCGCCTGGTTTCCTTGACGTTGTCCTCGAAGCCGTGGTGGGAGGCGTCGATCATGACGCTGGTGAAGCCCATCTTGATGGCCTTCAGCGCGCTCTCGTAGGAGCTGCCGTGGTCGAGGTGCAGCGCGACGGGCACGGTGGCCCGCCTGGCGAGGTCGATGACGATGTTGGCGAGGTCCTGGCCGCCGTACTTGATGGCGCCCTCGCTCATCTGCACCATAACGGGGCTGCGCAGCCGCTCGGCGGTGTGGATGATCGCCTGGGTGATCTCCATGTTGTTGGTGTTGAACGAACCGACGCCGTACTGGCCAGCGCGGGCGGGAATCAGGATGTCGTTACCGGTGACGAGCATGTGAATACCTCCTTGAGCGTCCCCACTCTACCCGGAGTGACCGTGATCACACTCGGGGGCCGTCCACATGACTGGGCCGCGCGGGGTAGACAGGGGACTACCATGCGGGCATGACCACCCCCTCCCCCGCCCCGCTGGCCTTCGATCTGGACGGCACGCTGTCGCGCCGCGCGCAGAGCATGACGGCCAGCGCCATCCGCGAGATCCTGAAGGTCACGCAGCAGCCGGACGTGATCAGTTTCGCCGGGGGCCTGCCCGCGCCGGAGCTGTTCCCGCTGGACGAGGTGCGCGCCGCGAGCAACCGCGTGCTGGACGTGTACGGCCCGGCGGCGCTGCAGTACTCGACGACCGAGGGGCACGCGCCGCTGCGCGAGTGGATCGGCGCGCAGGCGGGCATCCCGGCGCGGAACGTGCAGATCGTGACGGGCAGCCAGCAGGGCCTGGACCTTCTCGGCAAGGTCCTGATCGACGAGGGGGACGTGGTGCTCGTGGAGGCCCCCACGTACCTGGGCGCGCTGCAGTCCTTCCAGCCGTACCTGCCCCGGTACGTGCAGGTGCCCACCGATGACGGCGGGATCGACGTGGACGCGCTGGAGGAAGTGTTGAAGACCACGCGCGCGAAGCTGCTGTACGCCGTGCCGAACTTCCAGAACCCCACCGGCCGCACCCTGAGCGCCGAGCGGCGCCGCCGCCTCGTGGAACTCACGGCGCAGCACGGCGTCCTGCTCATCGAGGACGACCCGTACGGGCAGCTGCGCTTCACGGGCGAGGCCGCCCCCAGCCTCTACAGCCTGGGCCTGGACCTGCACGGCGACGCGGACCGCAACCACGTCATCTACTCCAGTTCGTTTTCCAAGACGCTGGTGCCGGGCCTGCGCGACGCGTGGGTGCAGGCCGCCGCGCCGATCATCAATAAACTGATCCAGGCGAAGCAGGGCGCGGACCTGCACACGCCGACCTTCAACCAGATGATCATCGCGGAACTCGTGGACAGCGTGCTGCCGCGTCAGATCGAACGGGTGCGGCAGGCGTACGGCGAACGCGCCCGCCTGATGCTGGAGCGCATCCACGCGGACTTCCCGGCCGGGGTGCAGTCCACCACGCCCGAGGGCGGCATGTTCCTGTGGCTGACCCTCCCGCAGGGCGTGGACACCCAGGCGCTGCTGCCCCGCGCCGTCGCGCGCAAGGTCGCGTACGTGCCCGGCAGTCCCTTCTACGCCCTGGGCGGCGGGGAAAACACCATGCGCCTCAGCTACAGCAACGCCACGCACGAACAGATCACGCGCGGCATCCACGCGCTGGGCGACACGCTGCGCGAGGCTCTGAACGGCGACTGAGCCGTATCATCAGGCGCGATGAGTGACGCACCGCTTGGCGTGTTCGACAGTGGCGTGGGCGGCCTGAGCGTCCTGGGGGACCTGCGGCGGGCGCTGCCGGGCGAGGACCTGCTGTACCTGGCGGACACGGCGCACGTCCCGTACGGCGCGCGGCCCGACGGGGAGATCCGTGAGCTGACGGCACGGGCGGTGTCGGCGCTGCACGCGCGGGGCGTGAAGGGCGTGGTGGTGGCGTGCAACACGGCGTCGGCGTTCAGCCTGGGGGACCTGCGTTCGCGCTTCGACATGCCGGTGATCGGGCTGGTCCCGGCGGTGAAACCGGCGGTCCTGGCGACCCGGTCGGGGGTGGTGGGGGTGCTGGCGACGCCGGGCACGATGCGTGGGACGCTGCTGGCGGACGTGATCCGCGAGTTCGCGGACCCGGCGGGTGTGCAGGTCCTGAAGGCGGTGAGTACGGAGCTGGTCCCGCTGGTGGAGGCCGGGCAGGCGGACTCCGCGCGGGCGCGTGAGGTGCTGCGCGAGATCCTGACGCCGGTCGCCCAGGCCGGGGCGGACGGGCTGGTGCTGGGCTGCACGCACTACCCGTTCCTGGCGGGCAGCATCCGCGCGGAGTTCGGGGACACGTTCATGCTGCTGGACAGCGGCGCGGCGGTCGCGCGGCACACGCGGCGGGTGCTGGAGGAGCGCGGCCTGCTGAGTGCCCGGACCTCGGGCGGCACCGAGGCGTTCCTCGTGACGGGTGATCCCGCGAGGGCCGCGCCGGTCGTCACGGACCTCCTGTCCCGTGCGCTGGGGGCCGCGAACGTGCAGAATGAGGGGGAAATTCACCGGGCTCCGCCCAGAATCGAGCGCATACAGACATGACCCAGCCCATCCGCGAAGGCCGCGACCTCCTCACGCCCCGTCCCATCACCGTCAAGCGGGGCGTGAACCCGCACGCGCCCGGCAGCGCGCACCTGATCATGGGCCGCACCGAGATCCTCGCGACCGTGACCCTGGAAGAGAAGGCCGCGCCGCACATGCGCGGCAGCAAGGAAGGCTGGCTGACCGCCGAGTACTCCATGCTGCCCCGCGCCACGAACGACCGGCAGGCCCGCGAACGGAACCTGCAGAACGGCCGCCGTCACGAGATCCAGCGGCTGCTGGGCCGCGCGCTGCGCGCCGGGATGGACCTGCGCTTCTTCCGCAACCAGACGCTGTACGTGGACTGCGACGTGCTGGTCGCGGACGGCGGGACGCGCGTGGCGAGCATCCTGGCGGGGCACGCGGCGCTGCACGACTTCTGCGACCGCCTGATCCAGAAGGGCCGCCTGACCGACTGGCCCATCTCGCGCAACATCGGCGCGGTCAGCGTGGGGCTGGTCGGCAGCGAGATCCGCGTGGACCTCGATTACGCCGAGGACAAGGTGGCCCGCGCGGACCTGAACGTGGTCGCCACGAGCGACGGCCTGATCGTCGAGGTGCAGGGCGGAGCCGAGGAAGGCGTCCTGACGCACGACGAGTACGTGGGCATGCTCGCCACCGGCACGCGCGCCGTGCAGGACATCATGGCCGACCTGACCCGGCAGCTGTCCGTCATCCAGGGCATGTAAGCCCAGCTCCGCTTGACTGAAGGGTTGCCCAAGCGTGGGGGCGCACGAGGGCCGGGCGTGCCTGCGCTAGACTCCGGGACAGTTCAAGGAGGGCAAGGCATGAGTGTGACGAGATTCATCGGGCGGGCGCTGCTCGCGAGCATCTTCATCAAGAGCGGCCTGGATCACCTGCAGAACCCCGAACCTATCGTGCGCGCGGCGCGCGGCGCGGAAGTGCCGGAACCCGAACTGGCCGTGAAGGTCAACAGTGGCGTGATGGTCGGCGCGGGCGCGCTGATGGCGGCGGGCCTGCTGTCCCGCCCGGCCAGCGTGGCCCTGGCCGCCAGCCTCATTCCGACCACCGTGATCGGTCATCCCTTCTGGGACAAGCAGGGCAAGGAGCGGCAGCAGCAGCAGACGCAGTTCCTGAAGAACATCGCGCTGTTCGGCGCGCTCCTGATCGTCAGTAAGGAGTAGAGGGTTGAAAGGTGATGGTTGATAGGTGGGGGCACCCTCTATCGACCATCACCTCTTCACCATCACCCGCTACAGCACGCGCAGGCGGTAGAAGATGCCCGCCACGGCCACGGCGAGGGCCACGGCCAGACCCAGCACGATCCAGATGCCTTCCGGGCTGTCGTGGAAGGGAATGGGGACGTTCATGCCGAAGATGCTGGTCACCAGGGTCGGGATGGCCACGAGGATGGTCGTCACGGTCAGGACCTTCACGACCTGATTGACGTTGTTGCTGATCACGCTGGCGAAGGCGCCCGCCATGCTGGTCAGGATGTTGCTGGCGATGGACGCCATCTCGATGGCCTGCAGGTTCTCGATCAGGACGTCGTCGAGCAGGTCGCTGTCCTCCTCGTACATCTCGAAGATGCGGTCGCGTTTGACGCGTTCCATCATGGCCTCGTTCGCTTTCAGGCCGGTCAGGAAGTACACGAGGCTCTTCTCGAGCTTCAGGAGGTTCAGCAGCTCACGGTTCTGCTGGCTGTTCTCCAGCTTGTCCTCGATGGCGTCCACGCGCTTGTTGATCTGCCGCACGTCGATCAGGAACCGCTGGGCGTTGCGCAGGAACAGTTGCAGCGTCAGGCGGTTCTTCTTGACGGTGCTCACGCGGCGCACCAGGCCGCCCAGTACGTCCTTGATGACCGGGTTCTCCGGTAGGGCGCACACGGTCACCAGGCAGTGGTCGGTGTGCAGGATGCCCAGCGGGACGGTGTCGTAGGGGATGTCGCTGTCCTCGGCCAGCCGGTAGCTGGTCTGCATGATGATCAGCAGCTGCCCGTCCTCCCGCTCGAAGCGGGAGCGTTCGTCCGGGTCGAGCGGGTACGACAGGTAGTCCAGGTCCAGGCCGGTTTCACGGGCGACGCGGGCGAGTTCCTCGGGGCTGGGGTCGGCGGCGTTGATCCAGCAGCCGTCGATGTAGCCGTCAATGGTGTTCAGTTTGCCGCCGACGCTGCGGTAGTACGTCAGCATGCGCGGCCTTCAGGGTGGGGCATGGGGCGACCTCCGGGGATGGGTGGGGCGTGGTCAGAGGTCGACTGGGCGGTTCGCCGTCCAGGGTGTGGGGGTCTGGGGTCACGTCATCACCTCCTCGGGGGTCGCGCGCCCGTGCGGGGCGCGGCGGGACCCATGCTAGCCCCGCCGTGAGGGGCGCGGCAAGGGGCACCGCCGCGCGCCTCCCCCGGGTGCGGTCAGTGGCGCTCGGCGAGCACCTCGATCTCCACGCGGACGTCGCGGGGCAGCCGGGCGACCTGCACGGTGCTGCGCGCGGGGTACGGGGCGGGGAAGTGCGCTTCGTACACGGCGTTCATGGCGGCGAACTCGTTCATGTCGGCCAGGAACACCGTGGTCTTCACGACCCGCGCGAGGTCGGTTCCGGCGGCGGCCAGCACCGCCTTGAGGTTCGCGATGACCTGTTCGGTCTGCTCGGTGATGCCGCCCTCCACCAGGGTGCCGTCGGGCGTGAGGGGAATCTGGCCGCTGGTGACGACCAGGTTGCCGAAGACGGTGGCCTGGCTGTACGGGCCGATGGCGGCGGGCGCGTCGGGCGTCTGGATGATGTCTTTCATGCGGGCAGCATACCCGGCGGCGCGTGTCGCCTCAGCGGGGTTGCGTGACGCTGGGTTCGCGGGCAGGGGCGGGCGCGGCGGGGTGCAGGCTGGCGCTGGGCGTGCCGAGCGGCGTGTGGGCGCGGCGCCGCTGCGTGACGCGCTGACCGATCAGGAGCGCGATCAGGATGACGGTCCCGAGCGCGCCGATCACGGTGCGGCGTTCGGGCAACAGCATGATGCCCAGCAGCGTGAAGTACGCGATCATCAGCAGCAGGTACGTCATGAGGCTGTTGCCGCGCTGGGTGCTGAGCAGCACGTCGATGTACATGGGGCCGTCGTCGCGCCGGGCGGGCAGCGCGTAGCCGGGCAGGGCCGCGTCGCGCTGCACGTCCACGATCAGCGCGGTGATGTTGTCGGGGCCGCCGCCGTCGTTGGCGGCGTTCACGAGCAGCCGGGCGGTCGTCTCGGGCGGCAGGGGCCGGGCGAGCAGGGCGCACAGTTCGTCGTCGGTGACGACGCTGCTCAGGCCGTCGCTGCACAGCAGCAGGCGGTCCCCGGCCTGGGTGGGCAGGCCGTGCAGTTCCAGCCGGACGCGTTCCTCGCCGCCCAGGGCGTTGCTGACGACGCTGCGCCACTGGTGGTCGCGGGCCTCGGCCTCGGTCATGTGGCCCAGGCGGACCTGTTCGGCCACCCAGGAGTGGTCCTCGGTCAGGCGGTGCAGTTCCGAGCCGCGCAGCAGGTACGCGCGGGAGTCCCCGACGTGCGCGATCAGGACCGCGCCCCGGTCGACCAGCGCGGCGAGCAGCGTGGTGCCCATGCCGACGTACTCGCCCACGGCGTGCCTGAGCACGGCGATGTTCGCGGCCTGCACCGCCTGCGCCAGCCGGGCGGGCGGGGTGCCGCGCCCGTCGAGGTAATGCTGGCTCAGGGCGTCCAGCGCGAGGTTCGCGGCGAGTTCCCCGGCGGCGTGGCCGCCCATGCCGTCGGCCACGGCGTACAGGCCGCCCTGCGGCAGGTCGAGCGCCAGGGCGGCGTCCTGGTTCACGCCACCCTGCCGCTGCCGACCGACGTCGGTCAACAGACCGGACGTCAGGGAGGGCGTCGCGGGGGGGCAGCTGCGCGGCGGCGTGCAGGTCCGTGACGGCCTGCACGCACGCCGGATCGAAGAGCGTCCCGGCGTGCTGGCGCAGGTATGCCAGGGCGTCCGCGTCGGTCCAGGCGGGTTTGTACGGGCGGGCGCTGATGAGCGCGTCGAAGGTGTCCACGACCCGCACGATCCGTCCGCCCAGCGGGATGTCCGCGCCGCGCAGCGCGCGGGGGTAGCCGCTGCCGTTCCAGCATTCGTGGTGGGACAGCGCGATCTGCGCGGCGAGGTGCAGCAGCGGGCCGCCGTCGGCCGCGCCGGGCTGCGTGAGCAGCTGCGCGCCCAGGGCGGTGTGCGTGGCGATGATGTCGCGCTCGTCGGGGGTCAGCGGGCCTTCCTTCAGGAGGATCGCGTCGGGAATGCCGATCTTGCCGACGTCGTGCAGCCGGGCGGCCAGGCCGAGTTCCTCGGCGTGCGCGGCGGGCAGGCCCAGGTGGCGGGCCACGGCGGTCGTGGCGTCCCCCACCCAGCGGGTGTGGGGGCCCAGCGGGGCGTCGCGGAACTCGGCGGCGCTGGCGAGCAGGTCGATCACGGCCCGCTGGCTGCGGCGCAGTTCCTGCGTGCGGACCTGCACGAGCGCCTCGAGTTCGTCGTTGCGCTGGCGGTGCAGCCGGGCCTCGTGCCGGGTGGCGTCCAGGGCCACGCGGGCCTGCGCGGCGCGGGCGCGTTCCTGCCGGTGGGCGTGGCGGGTGTGGGCGTCCAGCTGGTGGTACGCGCGGTGGTGCGTCAGGGCGCCGGGGTAGTCGCCCAGCTGCGCGCAGACGTCACTGGCGACCAGGTGCAGCGCGGCGTGCTCGTGCGGGTGGGCGGGCGCGGCGGGGTCGCGCAGCGCGGCCTGCACGGTGGCCTGCGCCTGCGCGGCCCGCCCGAGGTCCAGCGCGGCGCGGGCCTGCGCCGCCTGGGCGCGCAGCGCGGCGCGGATCTGGCCGCTGGCGCGCAGCAGCGGTTCGGCCTCGCGCGCGGCGTGCAGGGCTGCCGCGGGCTGCTGCTGGTGCAGGTACAGCTGCGCCAGGGCCGCCCAGCTCTCGCCGCCGAGCGGTTCGAGGGGCGCCAGCGCGGCGAGTTCCTGCGCGCGGCGGGTCAGGCTGGCGGGCTGCTCGTGCCGCGGGAGGTCCAGTTCGCTCAGGGTCAGGCGGACCAGGGTGCGGGTCAGGTCGGGGTGGCGGTGGGCGCGGCGCAGGTGCAGGCTGGCGCGCAGCGTGTCGCACGCGGCGTGCGCTTCGCCCTGCGCGGCGTGCAGCGTGGCGAGGTCGTCCAGCAGGTCGAGTTGCAGGGTCAGGTCGTCCGCGTCCCGCGCGAGGCGCAGCGCGAGCGCGAGGTACTCCTGCGCCTCGGTGTCGTTGGCGAGGTTCAGGTGCGCGCAGGCCGCCTCACGCCACGCGCGGGCCTGCGCGTGCGGGTCGTGCCCCAGGTACGCGACGCTCTCGAGGAGCACGCCCAGCGCCTCGCGGGGGCGGCCCAGGCGGTTCAGGGCGGTTCCCTGACCGTACAGGGCCGCGGCCAGCCGGTGGTCGTCCCCCTGGTGGCGGGCGTGGTCGGCGCGGCCGTGCGCGTCGTGCAGCGCGGCCTCCCAGCGTTGCCGGTCCGCGCGGCTCAGGGCGTCCGGGGTGGCGCAGGGAAGGCTGGTCCAGGTCATGCCTGCGTCATCACATCACCCGCAGGGCGAAAACGCATTCACCTGACAGGTGGCCCCCCGCCGGGTGGGGCCCCGGTCCGCGCTCAGGTGAGCTGCTCGCGCAGCCACAGCATCAGCGCCTCGGCGCTGGCGGGGTTGGTGGCCAGCGGGATGTCGTGCACGTCGCACAGGCGCACCAGGGCGCTCACGTCCGGTTCGTGCGGCTGGGCGGTCAGGGGATCGCGGAAGAAGAACACCGCCAGCACGCGTTCCTCGGCCAGCCGGGCGCCGATCTGCTGGTCGCCGCCCAGCGGGCCGGACAGGACGCGTTCGACGCTCAGGCCGGTCTGTTTTTCCAGGATGCCGCCCGTCGTGCCGGTGGCGACCAGATGAAACTGGCCCAGCACGGCGCGGTGGTTCAGCGCGAACAGGGCCAGTTCGAGTTTCTTCTTGTCGTGGGCGATCAGTGCCACCTGACGGCTGGGGTTGGGGGCCATGCGCTGCATTGTCTCACGCGGGCCGCAACGGCCGGACCGGGGCAGTTCAGGCAGCGCCCTCGATCCGGATGCGGCGGTAACGGGCCTGCACGACGCACCACACGCCGTAGCACAGGGTGCCCAGGGCCACGGCGCCCAGCAGCAGGTTCCCGCTGGGCTGGGTGCGCAGCCACGTCAGGGCCTCGCCGATGCCGACCGTCTCGCTGGCCTTGCGGTGCCACGCGGCCAGCAGCGCGAACACGCCCATGATGACCATCAGCACCCCGCGCGACGCGATGCCGACCTGACCGATGCGTTTCAGGAGGTCGCAGGTGCGCGCGGGCAGGTCGGTGAAGGTCACGCGTTTCATGAACTTCGCGCCGTAGGCGACGTACAGCTGATTGGCGGCGACGGCCAGCAGGATCAGGCCGCCCAGCGCCAGCCACAGCTGCCCGCCGGGGAGGTTCAGGACGGTCCCCGCCACCTGATCCTCGCTGTTCTGCGAGCGGGCGGCGTTCCCGGCCAGCGCCAGCCGCGCGGTGAAGACCGCCAGACCCAGGTTCGCCACGCCGCTGAAGGCGTACCCGGCGCGCTTGACGACGCCCTTGGCCTCGTGCCCCTGGTCCTCGGGGTCCAGCGCGGCGCGGATCAGCTGCCACAGCGCGTACCCGATCAGGCCCAGCGTGAGCAGCCAGATCAGCAGCGTGCCCGCCGGGAGGTCCTGCAACCGCAGCAGGGCGCCCTTGGTGTCGGTGGTCGCCCCGCCGCGTCCCAGGGCGACGCTCAGGGCCAGCAGGCCGACCGTGCCGTACACGACGCCCTTGCTGGCGTACCCGAAGCGGGCCAGGGCTTCGAGCCAGGGCGCGGCGTGGTGGGTGGCGCGCGCGGCGGCCTGCTGCGCGCCTTCCACGCCGCCTTTGAGAGTGCTGGCCGTCTGCTGGCCCATCTGCTTGAGGTCTGCCATGAGACCATCAGTCTGCATGTGCCCTGCCGCGCGCGGTTGGGGAGGCTGTTCAGGCGTCTTGAACTGGCCTGGGGAATTCCTTTACCTCTGGGCGAATCACTCGCCGGGCAGTTCGTCCTCGAAGGCGCTGACGTCGTCCAGGTAGTCGGTGATCCAGGCTTTCAGGGTGGCCTGCGTGAAGCCGCCGCGGATGGCCAGGGTGCTGTCCAGATAGTAGCTGCCCTCGTAGGCGTACGCCTGGGTGTAGTAGTTGCTGTTCCACTCGTTCACGACGTCCAGGTCGAGGTCCTCGGCGTCGCTGTAGTCCCAGGAGGTGCTGGCGGTCGCGCGGCTGCACACGCCGTTCTTGCATCCGCTGAGCCACACCTGCACCTCGTGCCCGCCGCTGGTGAAGGTCATGGTGGGATCGCGGTCGGCCTGGGCGGGTTCCATGGTGACCCTGTACCCGGCGGCCTTCAGGGCGGCCATGACGGCGGCGGGCGTGCCGGGCTGCACCTGCGTGACGGGCGCGGCGGCGCCCCCGGCCACGGCGGGCGCGGCGAGGGAGAGGAGGAGGGTGGCGGCCAGCAGGGTGCGGGTCATGCCTCAGCGTACGCTGCCGGGCGCGGGGGCGTCCGGGCAGATGAGGCGACTGCACCCGGTTCAAGTCTCTCCCCGCAACAACTCATGCTTTTCATGGTTGCCGTATGTCAACGTGAGGAGCATGACCGCGTCCAGCACCCCCTCCCCCACCCCGCGCCGCCGCCGCACCTTCGGGGTGTACATCGGCCGCTTCGAACCTCCCCACGCCGCGCACCTCGCCGTGATGCTCGAAGCGCTCCAGAGCGTGCAGAAACTCATCGTGGTCATCGGCAGCGCCCGCGCAGCGCGCAACATCAAGAACCCCTTCACCGCAGAGGAACGCCAGGACCTCATCAGCCGCATGCTCCAGGACGCGGGCATCCCGAAACCCCGCGTGCTGTTCGTGCACGTCCGCGACTACCACTACAACGAGGCCCTGTGGCTCAGTGAGGTCCAGGCCGGGGTGACCGCCCACACGCGCGGCAGCAGCGACGTCGCCCTCATCGGCCACATCAAGGACGAGAGCAGCTACTACCTGCGCTCCTTCCCCGCCTGGGAATTCATCCCCACCCACGTCGTCAGCGACCTCAGCGCCACCGACGTCCGCCGCGCCTACTTCGAAGGCCACCCCGACACCGTGCAGGGCATGGTTCCCCCCGCCGTCCACGCCTTCCTGACCACCTTCCAGACCACCCCCGACTACCGCGACCTGCGCGACGAATACGAGTATCTCGCCCGCTACCGCGCCGCCTGGAAGGACGCCCCCCACCCCCCCATCTTCGTCACGACCGACGCCGTCATCACCCGCAGCGGCCACGTCCTCCTCGTCCGGCGCGGCGGCCTGCCCGGCCGGGGGCGCCTCGCCATGCCCGGCGGGTTCCTCGAACAGAAAGAAACCCTCCTCGACTGCTGCGTCCGCGAGGTACAGGAGGAAACCGGCCTGGGCATCGGCCTCGACCTGAAAGCCGCGCTGCGCGCCCAGGCGGTCTTCGACTACCCCGACCGCAGCCTGCGCGGCCGCACCATCACCCACGCCTTCCACTTCGACCTCGGCATCGGGCAGCTCCCACGCCTCAGCGGCGGCAGCGACGCCAGCGAGGCCCTCTGGATGCCCCTGAGTGACATCCTGGCCAGCCCCGAACTGTTCTTCGAGGACCACCACGCCATCATCGAACACTTCGTCATGCGCGGGTAGGCGAACCTGCGGCGCGGCACCCGGCGCGGACCTGGCATGCTGAAGCGGATGATCGGGACGCCCAGGTGACGCCGGACAAGCCGTACTACGTGTATGCCCTCAAGGACCCGCGCCAGCATCCGGCGCGGCCCTTCTACATCGGCAAGGGCACGGGCACGCGCGCCCACGATCACCTGATCCGCCCGGACTACACCCCCAAGGGCGACCGCATCCGCGAGATCGAAGGAGCGGGCGCGCAGGTCCTCGTGAGCTATCTGGTGGAGCACCTGACCGAACCCGAGGCGCTGCGGCTGGAGGCGGAACTCATCGCGGCGTTCGGCACGCAGGCCAGCGGCGGCCTCCTGACGAACACCGTGCTGCCCTCGGGTCTGGGCGGCAAGGCGCGGCCCGGCCTGACCGTGCCTGCCGGGGCGCCAGAGAAGGCGCAGATGGGCCTCACGCTGCTCAAGGACGCCGTGCTGGAATTCGCGCAGGCCAACCCCGGCGGCGTGAAGAACGCCGAGGTGGCCAGCCTGCTGGGCCTGCGCAGCGACTACGGGGGCGGCTCGAAGGATTACCTCTCGTACAGCCTGCTGGGGCTGCTGATGCGCGAAGGAAAGATCGGACGCAGCGGCAAGGGACGGCACGTGGCGCAGGTGAAGTGACCGTAGCAAACGCACCCCACACCGGAGTGCGGGGCGCGCGGAGCGGGTGTGGGTTCAGCCCTTGACGGACCCGGCGAGCAGACCGCGCACGAAGTAACGGCCGAGCAGGATGTACACGAGCAGGGTGGGAAGCGCGGCGAGGATCGCGCCCGCCATGGGCAGGTTCCAGCTGACGGCCTGTCCACCCGCGAGCTGGGACAGGGCGTACGTGACGGGCTGGCTGGTGGTGTTGGTCAGGGTGGCGGCGAACAGGAATTCGTTCCAGACCTGCGTGAACTGCCAGATGATCACGACGACGAAGCCGGGGATGCTGATCGGGAAGATGACCCGGCCGTAGATCTGCCAGAAGCCCGCGCCGTCGATGGTGGCGGCCTCGATCAGGGCGTCGGGCACGTCGGCGTAGAAGTTGCGGAAGATCAGGGTCGTGATGGGAATGCCGTACACGACGTGCGCCAGGATCAGGCCCCAGATGCTGCCGTACAGGCCGAGGCTCTTGATGAACTGGAACAGCGGGATCAGCACGGCCTGGTACGGGATGAACATCCCGAAGAGCATCAGCGCGAACAGGGTGTTGGCCCCGCGGAACTTCCATTTGCTCAGGGCGTATCCGTTCAGGCTGCCCAGCAGGGCGCTGAACAGGGTGGCGGTGACGGCCAGGAACAGGCTGTTCAGAACGTTGCCGCCGATCTTGCTCCAGGCGTCGCTGAAGCTCGCCCAGTTCAGCGCGGCGGGCCAGTGCCAGGTGGTGGAGAGGTTGATGGCGTCCGGGCTTTTCAGCGCGGTAGCGACGAGCAGGTACACCGGCACCAGGAAGAACAGCGCGGCCAGCACGAGCAGGGCGTACATGACGACGCGACCGGGCTTGATGGGGCGGCGGGGCGCGGCGGTCGCGGCGGGGGTGGTCACGGGGGCGTTCGCGGTCATGCGTGGCCCTCCTCGGTGCGGAACTGGGAGCTGAGGTACGGGACGATCACGAACGCCACGAGGATCAGCAGGATGGTGCCGATCGCGGCGCCCAGCGCGAACTGGTTCTGCCGGAAGCTGGTGAGGTACATGTTCAGCGCGGGCACGCTGGTGTTGATGTTGTCCGGGCCCGCCATGGCGTACACGAGGTCGAAGATCTTCAGGCTGATGTGACCCAGGACGATCATGGCGCTCAGGGTGATGGGGGCCAGCAGCGGGAAGATGACGTGCTGGTACATGCCGATGTCGTTCGCGCCGTCGACCTTGGCGGCCTCGCGCAGTTCCTCGGGAATGCCGCGCAGACCGGCGAGGTACAGGGCCATGGTGTAGCCGCTCATCTGCCACACGGCGGCGATGATGATGCCGATCAATGCGAAGTTGAAGCCGTGCAGTTCAGGGGCGGGCAGCATCTTGATGTTCGGCCCGATGAGAAGGGCCCACAGGAACAGCAGCGCGGCGCATGCGCCCGCGACCAGGGTGCGGGTGCGGTCCCCGCTGCGGGCGGCGCGCACGGCCATGACGACCAGAACGAGGCCCACGACGCTGGCGGTCAGCAGCGGCAGCTTGTTCCAGTCGAATTTCCAGATGGCGTCGGTGCTGCTCAGCCACGCGAAGGTGCTGGGCGGCGCGCCGAACAGGGTGGGCGCCTGGTTCAGGCCGCCCTGGGGTTGCAGCATCCAGCGCCAGATGGTGCCGGTCACGATGAACGACAGGCTCATGGGGAACAGGAAGATGGTGCGCCACAGTCCTTCCCCGCGGGGGTTGCGGTCCAGGATCAGGGCGAGGCCCAGGCCCAGGCCCAGGCAGCCCAGGATGAAGAACAGCGTGAAGAAGATGGTGCTGACGAGTTCCTGCCGGAAGCGCCCCTGGAGGAATCCGGTGAACAGGTCCTGGTAGTTGGCGAAGCCCGTGAAGCGGATGATCGGGTTCAGCGCCAGGGCCTGGGCGGGGTCGTTGCCCCAGTCGGTCATGCTGACGTACACGCTGCGCGCGATGAAACCGTACACGAACACCGCGATCAGGATGATGCTGGGCGTCAGAACGGCGATGGACCACAGGCGGTCTTTACTCAGGCCTTTCATGCGGGCCTCCTTTCAGTGGGAAGTGGGATGTGGGTTGTGGGGCGTGGGGAAACGGCACCCACAACCCACAACCCACACCCGACGACCGGGGTTTACTTGCTGATGCCGGCGCGCACGGCCAGCTGCTGCGCGGCGGCGGCCGCGGCGGCGCTGTTCTTGCTGGCGACGAACTGGTCGATGATCGCGCCGAAGGCGCTGGTGAAGCTCTCGGGGGCGACGGCGCCGTGCACCATGCTGCCCACGATCTTGTTGCTCTTCCAGTCGGCGGCGGCGCTCTTGCTGTACGTGTTGTACTTGCTCAGGTCGCTGTCGGTGCGGGCGGCGATGGAGCCCTTGAGGGGGTTGAAGGCGTCCTGGCCGGCCTTGCTGCCCAGGACTTTCAGCCAGTTGATGGCCTCGGCGCGGTCCTTGGCGCCCTTGGGCAGCCCGAAGGAGTCGGCGAGCATCACGAAGGTCTTGGTGGTGCCGGGGGCGGGGGCCCAGCCGAAGCCGGTGTTCGGGGCGAGTTTCTTGGTGGTGGTGAAGTACCCAGCGGCCCAGTCGCCCATGACGTTGAAGGCGCTGGTGCCGTCGATGATGCGGTCACTGGCCTGCTGCCAGCTGAGGCCCGAGGCGTCCTTGTTGGCGCAGTCCATGACCTTGCCGAAGGTGGTGAACGCCCCCACGACCTTGGGATCGGTGAACTTCAGCTTGCCGGCCCACAGGTTCTCCCAGTTGGCGGAGCCGAGGGTGCCGATCATGACGCTCTCCCAGAGGTGCTGCTGGGTCCAGTTCTCCCCGACGACCAGCGGCGCGGCGACGCCCTTGGCTTTCAGGGTGGAGCAGGTCTTGAGGAATTCGGGCCAGGTCTTGGGTGCGGTGACGCCCCAGGCCTTGAGTTTGGCGGGGTTGTACCACATGACGTTGCTGCGGTGCACGTTCACGGGCACGCTCCAGGGCTTGCCGCCCTGGCTGATCAGCTTGACGAGGTCCTTGGGGAAGACCTTGTCCCAGCCTTCGCTCTTGAAGAGGCTGCTGAGGTCTTCCATGCGCCCGGCGACGACCCAGGTGCCGATGAGTTCCTGACCGGCGTGCGCCTGGAAGGAGTCGGGGGGCGTGCCGCCCAGCATGCGGGTCTTCAGGACGGCCTTGGCGTTCGTGCCGGCGCCGCCGGAGACGGTGGCGTTGTCCACGGTCACGGCGGGGTACTTCTGCTTGTACAGCTTGATCAGGGCTTCCAGGGCGGGACCCTCGTCGCCGGACCACCAGGAGAAGATCTCCAGTTTGCCAGCGGCAGAGGCGCTGGTGGTGACGGCGAGGGCGGCGGCGAGCAGCAGTGCTTTTTTCATGGTGTTCCTCCGTGTGAAACGGGTGCGTTCAGGGTGGGGGTCGGCCGGGGGGCCGGGGGTGGGGCGCGGCTGCCCGCGAGGTCACGGGCGTTCTGGTTCATGCGGGCGATGCCGTACAGGTGCGGCAGGCCCCGTGGGGTGAAGAGGGAATCGAGCATCATGGCCCCGGCGCCCATCACGCCGGCGTCCTGACCCAGGGTGCCCAGGTCGATGCGGGTGCGGTCGGCGTTGATGCGCATGGTGCGGCTCTGGGCGCTGACGCGGATGGCGCGCAGCAGCACGTCGCCTGCCTGCGCCAGCCGCCCGCCGATGATCACGGCGGCCGGGTTGAAGAGGTTCAGGGTGGTGCTGATCGCCACGCCCAGGTGGTGCCCGGCTTCCTCCCACACGGCGCGGGCCAGGGGGTCGTGCGCGGCGTGCGTGAGCAGGTCCTCGATGGTGATGGGATCGGGGAGGTCCGAGGGGTGCCCCTGGAGGCGCAGGCTGCGGGCGTGGTTCTCGATGACCTGCGCGGCGGCGTAGCTTTCCAGGCTGCCGGGGTTGCCGCTGCGGCCCACGGGGCCCTGCTCGTTGATGCTGATGTGCCCGATCTCGCCGGCGCCGCCGCGCGTGCCGCGGTGCAGGCGGCCGCCGAGCAGCACGCCCGCGCCGATGCCGGTGGCGACTTTCACGTAGATGAGGTCCTGGATGCCGCGGTGCGCGCCGAAGCGGGCCTCGGCCAGGGCGCCCAGGTTGGCGTCGTTGTCCACGAGGACTTCGAGGTTCAGGGCGTCCTGCAGGGCAGCGCGGACGTTCTCGCCGTCCCAGCCGGGCATGTTGGGGGGCTGCACGACGCGGCCCGTATCGTGGTCGACGGGCCCGGGGACGCCCACGCCGACCAGCGCGACCTGCGCGGGATTCAGCTGCGCGTCGGCGAGCACCTGCCGGGTCAGGTCTTTCAGCAGGGCGTAGGTGGGCTGCGGCCCGCGTGAGATGTCGTGAGACAAGGTGCGGCTGGCCAGGGGGCGGCACTGGAGGTCCAGGGCGTCCACGCGGGCGTGGCTGGCGCCCAGGTCGATGGCGAGCAGGGCGGCGGCGCGGGTGTTGAGGTTCAGCATGGTGGCGCGCCGCCCCACCCCGCCGGTGCCGCGCGTGCCGACCTCCTGCACCAGGCCGACGCTGATCAGTTCGGTGACGATGGAGCTGATCGCGCTGCGCGACAGGCCCAGTTCACGGGCGATGTCCACGCGGGCCAGGTCCCGGTCCCACAGCAGGCCGAGCAGCAATAGGGTGTGCCGCGCGCGGATGGCCGCGAGGTCCAGGGTGTCCGGGCTGTGGGTGTCGGCGTGCAGCATGGGGGTCCTCTGTGACCGGGGGAAGGTCAGCATGGGTCGGGGCGCGGGGAGCGTCAGCCGGCGGGTCCGGCTGCTGGGCTTGGTGGGACTTGTGTACCGGTATGCTGCGCCCCGATAATTTTGTTTGTCAAACGAACGAATTAATGGAAGCGCTTCCCGACACACTTTTCTGGACAACCGATCTAATTGACGTCAAACGAACCGGCCGGAGCAGCAGCCCCGGCCGGTTCACCCCCGCCGATTCGTTCAGCCGGCGTTCGCTTCCATCGCGTCCTCTGCCCCGGCCCCCGCGCCCTCCGGACGCAGCAGCGGGAACAGCAGCACGTCCCGGATGGAATCCCGGTCGGTCATCAGCATCGCCAGACGGTCCATGCCCATCCCCATCCCGGCGGTGGGCGGCATGCCGTACTCCAGCGCCAGCAGGAAGTCCTCGTCCTGCTCGTGCGCCTCGTCGTCCCCGGCGTCCCGGCGGGCCGTCTGCGCCTCGAAGCGCTCCCGCTGATCCAGCGCGTCGTTCAGCTCCGAGTAGATCGGCGCCAGCTCGAACCCCGCCACGTACAGGTCGGCGCGCTCGGCCAGGCCGGCGCGGTCACGGTGCACCTTCACCAGCGGACTGATCGCCAGCGGCATATCCGTCAGGAACGTCGGGTTCTGCAGCAGCGGCTCGACGTACTCGCCGCCCAGCTTGTCCAGCAGCTTGTAATCCGGGGTCTTGCGGTGCTCGGGGTGGTGTACGTCGCTCCACTCGCGCAGCTTCACGAGGTCCAGCGGGTCGAAGTCCAGCCCCGCCTGCTCCTTGAGGGCCGTCACGAAGTCCAGCCGCCTGAACGGCAGCGAGAAGTCCAGTTCGCGGCCCTGGTAGGTGAGTTTCGGCTCGCCCTTGAGTTCCACGACCAGGTCGTGCAGCAGCGTCTCCACGAGCACCATCATGTCGTTGTAGTCGCCGTACGCGAAGTACGCCTCCAGCATCGTGAATTCCGGGTTGTGCGTCCGGTCGATGCCCTCGTTGCGGTAGTTGCGACCGATCTCGTACACCCGCTCGAAACCGCCCACCAGCAGCCGCTTGAGGTACAGCTCCAGGCTGATGCGCATGCTGAACTCGTGCCCCAGCGCGTTGTGGAACGTCTTGAACGGCTTGGCCTCGGTCCCGCCAGGGACGACCTGCAACGTGGGGCCCTCGACCTCCATGAAGTCGCGGCTGTCCAGGAAATTCCGGATGAAGCGCAGCATCCGCGAGCGCGTGCGGTACACCTCGCGGCTCTCGGGGTTGATCATCAGGTCCACGTAGCGGCGCCGCGCGCGGAGTTCCTCGTCCTGCAGGCCGTGGAACTTGCTGGGCAGCGGGTGCAGGCTCTTGACCAGCGGCTGCCACGACGTCACGCGCAGCGTCAGCTGACCGGTCTTCGTGACGAACGGGAAACCCCGCACGCCGATGATGTCACCCAGGTCGATCTTCTTCGTGGGGTCGAAGTTCTCGGTGTCCTGCTTGGAGAAGTGCAGCTGGATCTTGCCGTGCTCGTCGCTGAGGTCCGCGAAGGCCGCCTTGCCCATGTGACGCATCAGGGTCACGCGCCCGGCCAGCGCGTACTCCGTTTCGGGCCACTCCTGCCCGGCCTCCCACTTCGGCGCGCCGTCCTCACCGTGCGTGTCGGCCGGGTGGGCGGCCAGCACGTCGCGGGCGTGATGCGTGCGCGGGTACGTGTAGGGGTGGGCCTCGAAACCCGCGGCCACCTGCGCGTCCAGGTTGTTCAGGCGGCTGACGGTCTGCTCGTGCAGACCCTCGCGGCGGTTGGGGGAACCATCAGACATAACCGCCAGTATAGGCCGCGCCCCACACGCCGCGCCCGCCCGACGTCCAGTTCACGGCCTGCCACAGAACGGGCCGGAGGCAGACCGCCCGCAGCGACCTGCCTCCCCAGTGCTGGATTCCGTCCGCTCCGCTCGGGTCCACGGGTGGACCGGAGGTGGTCTCAGTACTCGATGCTCTTGACCTTGTACTTCATCTGCTTGCCGTTGTCGAGGTTGACCACGAAGGTCTCCCCTTTCTTGCGGCCCATGAGTTCCTTCCCGACGGGGCTGTCCTCGCTGACGCGGGGCAGGCTGCCGCCGGTGACGGTCGCCTCGGCGGCGCTGACGACCTGCACCTTCATGTCCTTCTTGGTGGTCTCGTTGGCGAGCACGACGATCGCGCCGAGTTCCACGCGGCCCTCGTTCTCGTGGTCCTCGATGACGGTCGCGCGGGCCAGGGTGTCCTCGAGTTCCTCGATGCGCGCCTCGATGTTCATCTTCTCGCGCTTGGCATCTTCCAGCCCGGTGTCCTCAGTGTCCGAGTTGGTTTCCATCTGCTCCTGCAGGATGCGGGTCGCTTCCGCGAGGCGGTTCATCTCCTGATCCAGCGTCTTCTGGAGCCGTTCGAACCCTTCACGCGTGAGCTTCACCTGTCTGGTCGCCTGTGCCACTCTAGAGCCTCCGTTGCGCCGCCGGGCCGAACCCGGCGAGGACTTGAATCGTGGGTTGCTGAGAATTCGCCGCGCATTCTGCCACACGCCCCCCACCCTGACAACGAGGTTTGCTAGAACCCCCCCTCACACGCCCCCGGCAGCCGGGTCATCCTGAGGCCGCCGCGCGCGCGCCGCGTCGTGCCAGCGCCGTAAACAGCAGCATCAGCGCCGCGAGGACCGCGAGCGTCACGGGTACCGCCCCCGCCCCGAAGCGCGCGAACGCCTGCCCCAGCAGCCACGGCGAGAGCACCCCGCCCAGCGAGCCGGCCACCAGCAGCAGCGGCACCAGCCGCGCGCTGAGCACCTGCGACAGCCACGCCAGGGTCGTGCCGAACACCGGGGCCAGGGCCAGCCCGGACACGATCACGGCCAGCGGCGCCAGCGCAGGCACCCGCATGGCCAGCGCCAGCGCCACCAGCGCCGCGCCGCAGCTCAGCACCATGCGCGGCGCGCCCACGCGGCCCGCGAACACGCCGGTCAGGACGCGTCCCACCGTCAGCGCCGCCCAGAAGGCACTCAGGGTCAGGGCCGCGCCGGGCAGCCCCAGTTCCGTCAGGTACCGTGACGCCCACGCACCGTACCCGGCCTCCAGGCCCACGTAACAGACGATCAGCGCCGCGAACAGCGCCGCCTGCACCACCGGCCGCGCCGGGGCGGGAGCGTCCGCCGCGCGCGCCGGCGCGTGGATGCCCGGCACGCCCCACACGCGCCCCACCGCGAACGTCACCGCGCACAGCGCCGCGACCGTCAGGAACGGCCCGGCCAGTCCGCCCGGCGTGCCGTCCGCGCGGCCCAGACCCACCACCAGCAGCGGCGCGATCATGCTGCCCACCCCGAACACCGCGTTCACGAGGTTCACGGCGCGCGATCCCACGCTCGCGTACGCGGCGTTCAGGCAGGCACTCACGCCGCCCAGCCCGAAGCCGCCCAGGAAAGCCGACGCGACCGCCAGCGGCCACACGGGCGCCAGCACCACGCCCGTCACGCCCAGCGCCAGCAGCAGCAGACTCCAGGACACCCCGGCCCGCACGGTCACGCGGCGCAGCAGCAGCCCCATCAGGGGCGGCGCGACCGCCGACCCCAGGAAGTGCGCGCTGGCGATCACGCCCACCGACGCGGTACTCACGCCGAACCGCGCCTGGAACAGCCCGAACGCCGGGCCGTACATCGCCTGGATCAGGCCCAGCGTGAAGAACGCCGCCACGCCCACCGCCAGCAGCGTCCACGAGAGCGGCGGCGGGGCAGCGGGGCGGGCAGTCGTCACGCCGGGACGCTATCACCCCGCCGGGTCACCGGGGGCTGCCCCTGTCCACCCGCACCCCCAGTCACGCAGACCAGACCCGGCAGGCGGGACGCTCAGCGGGGCAGGGTGACCAGCCCGTACCGGACGTAACTCGTTCCGGCACCCGCATCGAACGCGACATACCCGACGCTGGGCCCGATCAGGACGGGCAGGCCGTCCACGCGGAACATCACGTCCCCGTCCACGGTGCTGTACCGTCCGGTCCAGTCGCGGCTGCCTCGGGTCCGCACGGCGCCCAGGCCGAAGCCGGGCGCGTTCGGCAGACGGTAGGTGAGGTCGCCGCTCGTGGAGTGCGCGCGCCCCAGACCGAAGTCCGGGATGGCGACCTCGCCGACCGCGAACCGCTCGAAGTGCGAGGCGTTCAGCGTCAGGCCCTGCGCGAGCGGGGCGTTCAGGGCCAGGGTCACGTCCAGGCTGCCCTGCGCCTTGCCCTGCACCGGGAAGGCGTACATGCGGGCGGTGGAGTACACGGCGGTGTTGACCTTGTCGAACGTCCTGCCGTACGCGGCGCTGACCTCGGACTGGGTGTAGGGCGCGGTGACGCCGCCCTGCTGGGCCACGCCGACGTTGTTCAGGAAGCGCACCTTGCCGCCGTCGACCTGCGTGGCGTACCCGACGCTGAACCGGCTGTGCGAGGCGCCGCCCTGCACCACGCCGCTCCACTGCAGGCCGCTGGCGGGCGCGTTCGTCAGTTCGGCCCGGGGCACGTTGTAGAACACGCCGGCAGCGGCGTACAGGCTGCCCAGCTGCGCGCTGAGGCCGTAGTCGGTGTACGTGGGGGCCTTCACGAGCGTGAGGCGCAGGTCGGCCTTGAGGGGCAGGGGCAGATAGCGCACGCCGAAGCCGTCGGTGGTGCTGGCCACCAGTTGCGTACTGCCGAAGCGGCCGAAGTAATCGGCAGGCAGCTGGAAGCCGCCAGCAGGCGCGGTCTGGGCGGAGGCGGGGACGGTCAGGGCGAGGCCAGCGGCGGTGAGCGTGGCCGTCAGAAGGGCAGGAGCAGGAAATCGCACCTGCCTATCCTGACGGTGAACCCTGAGGGTCGTCAAAGGCCGCCTCATGAGGGCGCCCGGTCAGCGGCGGATGTTCACGATGGTCACGCCGTGCCCGCCCTGGTTGGGTTCGGCGTCGTGGAAGGACTCGACCTTCTTGTCGTTCTTCAGGTACTCGCGCAGCAGGCGCCGCAGGACGCCCTGGCCCTTGCCGTGCACGACGCGCAGCGGAGTCTCCTTCAGCGCGTGCGCTTCGAGGATGGCGGTGCGGAGTTCCTCCACGGCCTCCTCGACGCCCATGCCGCGCAGCTGGAGTTCCTTCAGGGCGGCGGTGGGCGCGGTGCCGGTGAAGCGGGGGCCGCGCGTCTTGGGCGCGCTGACCTTGGGTTCCTGCTTGAGGCGCACGTCGCGGCGTTTCACGCCGACCTTCATGACGCCCAGCTGCACGACCAGATCGTCGCCCCGCAGTTCGAGCACCTGTCCGCTGGCGTTGTAGGCGGGGACGTCCACGCTGCTGCCCACCCGGATGGGATCGCCACGGTCCTCGCGCGGGGCGGGGGCGGGGCGGGTCTTCTGCGCGGCAACGCGCAGTTCGCGCAGTTCCTGCATGACGCGCGGGCGGGCGCTGTCCTCCTGCGCGCGGGCCCGCAGCGTCCGCACCCGCTCGACGGCGTCGGCGTACAGCGATTCGGCCTTCTGGCTGGCCTCGGCGAGCATCTCGCCCCGGCGGGCTTCCAGGGTCTCGCGTTCCTGGCGGACGCGGCCCAGTTCGGCCTCGGCGTCGCGTTTGGCCGCGGCGGTGGCGTCGAGCTGGGCGCGCAGGTCGGTCCGTTCGCGCTCCAGGCCCTCGAGCATGCGTTCCATCAGGCCCGCGTCGGGGCCCAGCAGCTCCTCGGCGCGGCCCAGCACGTCCGCCGGGAGACCCATGCGCTGCGCGATGGCCAGCGCGAACGACCGGCCCGGCTGCCCCACCTGCAGGACGTACGTGGGGGCCAGTGTTTCGACGTCGAAGCCCATGCTGGCGTTCTTCAGGCCCGGCGTTTCCAGCGCGAACAGTTTCAGGGGCGAGAGGTGCGAGGTGATCACGCCGCGCGCGTCCTGCGTGAGCAGGCACTCGATCAGCGCCTGGGCGAGTGCGGCGCCCTCGTTCGGGTCGGTGCCGCTGCCCAGCTCGTCCACGAGGACCAGCGTGTCCGGCGCGGCGTGGCGCAGCACATACCGCAGGTGCTTCAGGTGAGACGCGAAGGTGGACAGGCTCGCCTCGATGCTCTGCTCGTCCCCGATATCCACCAGCACGTCCCGCACCACCGGCAGCCGCGCACTGGCCGCCGCGACGTACATCCCGCACTGGTGCATCAGCACCGCCAGACCCAGCGTCTTGATCGTCGCGGTCTTGCCGCCCATGTTCGGCCCGGTGATGAGCAGCAGTTTCGTGTCCCCCAGCGCGAGGTCGTTCGCCACCGGGTTCTCGATCAGCGGGTGGCGCACCTCGCGCAGGTCGTACGAGCCGCCTTCCACCTGCTCGGGGCGGTTCAGGCGCCAGTCACGGGCCAGCCGCGCCTTCGCGGCGATCAGATCCAGCTCGCCGATCACGGCCAGCGTCATCGGCACCGCCGCGTCCGAGGCGAGCAGGCCCGACAGTTCCGTCAGGATGCGCCGCACCTCGGCCTCCTCGTCGAGGATCAGGCGGGTCAGTTCGTTGTTCAGCTGCGTCACGGCCGCCGGTTCCACGAAGTACGTCTGCCCGGTCGCCGACGCGTCCACGATGATGCCCTGCACCTGCCCCACGCGGCTGGCCTGCACCGGCAGCACGTAGCGGTCGCGGCGGATCGTGACGATATGCTCCTGCAGCACGTCCGCCCACTTGTCCAGCGTCGCCGCCAGCCGTTCACGGATACGCCCCCGCAGCGGCTCGATGCGCTTGCGCAGATCCCGCAGGCGCGGACTGGCGTCGTCGCGCACGCCCCCGTCGCGGTCCAGGGCGGACAGCACCCGCCGCACCAGTTCACTGTGATCCCCCAGGTCCACCGCGAGTTCCCGCAGCGGCCCGCGCGAATTCGCGTTGATGGCCCGCTTGACGGTCATCGCGCCGTCCAGCGAGTACGCCGCGTTCAGCAGCTCCTGCCCGGCCAGCACCCGGCCCTCGCCCGCGCGGGCGTGCAGGTCACGGATATCCTGAATGCCGCCCAGGCTGAGGCTCACGCCGAACAGCGCGTCCTCGACCTCGTCCAGTTCCCGCGCGATCCGCCACGCGTCATCCGAGGGGCGCAGGGCCCGGGCGCGCTCGGCGCCCAGCGTCGTGGCACTCCGCTCCGCCAGGGCAGACAGGACGCGGGGAAAATCAAGGGCGGACAGGGCGCGGGCATCGAAGGACATCTCACAGGGAGCATAGCGGCCCCCGCCCGGAATGACCGTGCGCCGAGTGGCTTAGAAAGCCTTATTCCAATTCCCTCTACACCTCTCCCCCGTCTACCCTTACCCTGCACGCATGAAACTCGCCGAGGCCCTGATCACCCGCGCCGACCTCCAGAAACGCGCCGCGCAGCTCGAGGAGCGGCTCGTGAAGAACCTGCTCATGCAGGAAGGCGAGGCGCCCGCCGAGGACCCCCAGGCGCTGCTGCGCGAGTTCATGGACGTCACCGCGCAACTGGAGGCCCTCCTGCCACGCATTCACCGCGCGAACCTCAGCGCCACGCTGCCCGGCGGGGAGACCATCACGGACGCCCTGACCCGCCGCGACCTGCTCGACCTGCGCCTGAAGGTCCTGCGCCGCGCCGCCGCCACCGCCAGCGAACGCCCCACCCGCTACAGCAACAGCGAGGTCCGCATCCTCTCCGCGCTGCCCGCCCGCGACCTGCAGGCGCAGGTGGACACCCTGGCCAAGGCGCGGCGTGAACTGGACACGCAGCTGCAACAGGCCAACTGGTTGACGGACCTGCCCGAATAGGCCCACACTGCCGGTCGGGAGCGTCCGCGCGGGCGGAGACCTACCCCGCAGCGGGGAAAAGGCTGCACCCCTGAAGACGCCGGGGCGGCGTCGCCGGACCGACCGGCCCCACCGGGCACGCCCAGCACCCTGCACCCCTCACCCGGCACCGCGCACCCCTCACGACCACGGCCTCGACGCCGGTCCGCCCCCACCCCCCGCCCTCCGCACCCCGGAGCGGCGGGGGCCTTCTGCTGCCGTCACGCCCACGCGGGAACCCGGCCGCGCCGGGCGCGTACCTGGGGGCATCCCCCAGGAGGTTTCATGACCCAGCGACCCGCCCCAACGCCCGTCCACATCCGCCTGCCCCGCCCCATCGGGGCGCTGCTCGGCCGCCTGATCGCCGCGCGCACCGTCCAGCCGGGCGCGGTCGTGCCGCCGCCCGCCGCGCTGAACGTCACGCGCCGCACGCTGCTGTCCTTCAAGACCGAGGCCTGCGTGGCGTGCGACACGCTGGACGTGTTCCTGGGGCAGCTGGCGCACACGCACGGGCTGGACCTGCGTGTGATCGACGCGCGACGCGGCGACCTGCCCCCCACGCGTACGGGGACGCGCTGCACCTCGACACGGACGGCAGCCTGCGCCGCCCATACCGCGTGCACGCCTTCCCCACCCTGATCCTGACCGGCCCGGACGGACACATCGAAGCGGTCGTGACCAGCGTGCCCGAACAGGACGCGCAGGCCACCGTCACGCGGAGCCTGGGACTGGCCTGAACCCGGCGCGGGCGGCGTCCAGTGCGTCTATGAAGGCGCGTGGGTCGTCCACGCTCAGGCTGACCGCCCCTGTCACCTGTGGCCGCCCCAGGAACCCGTACAGCGTGACGGGCCGCGCGAACCGCAGTGTCACGTTCGCGCGTGCCTGACGGTGCAGGGGCAGCACGCCCGCCTCACTGGGCGCGCCCGCCTGCACCTGCGCGAGATCACTCAGGGCCACGCTGCCGGTCCAGAGCAGGCCCGCGTTCAGGTGCAGCCGCTCGCCCAGCACCACCCCCCGCGCCCGCAGGGCCCGCAGCTGCCCCGCGCACCACAGTGCGCCCAGCACGTTCACGAGCAGATGCACCAGCGCCGCCCGTTCATCCCGCGCCGCCAGCAGGAAGTGCACCGGCACGGCCTCCAGGACACTCAGGAAGATCAGCAGCGTGAACGCCGCGCCCGCCCCCGTGGACGACCGGAATGCCGTACCACTCGGACCACGCGCCCTGCCCAGCAGGTGCGCCCACACCGCCGCCTCCCACGCCAGCCACGCCCCCAGGCCCGAGCGGGGCGTCACGCGCGACCACGACACGATCCGCCGCTCCAGGCCCTCCAGCCGCGCCGCGCCCGCCGGGAGGGGCCGCGTCAGGCCGAACGCCACCACGCCCAGCCCCACCAGCCCCAGCGCCGCGGCGACCGGCCACCACCCGCGCGACAGCGGCAGCAGCAGCCACGCCACCAGCACGCCCCGCACGAGCACCCACGCCAGCGCCTCCGGGTGCCGCTCGCCCCGCAACCGCGTGCGGGACGCGATCAGCGCCGCACTCACCGTCAGGTCGAACAGCGCCAGCCCCACCAGCCAGGGCCGCACCTCCGGCGGCACCCGACCCGCCAGCAGGAACACCAGTGCCACCGTCACGCCCGGCAGCACCCACTCCGCATTCAGCCGCACCCACGCCTGCCCTGCCACCGGCACTACCAGCATCACGACCCCCCAGGACCACCCGGTACCGGGCGCCCACACGCACTTGACGTACGGTCACCGTACCCGGCGCGCGGGGCCGGATTGTCCCGGCGGTCAGTCCAGCGCGGCCTCCCCCTCGCCGTGTGCGTCCCGGAGTTTGCGCCAGCGGTCGGCGACCCGGGCCTCCCAGCCCTCGCCGGTGGGGGCGTAGAGCCCCAGTTGCACGCCGTCGGGGAGGTAGTTCTGGGCGAATGACCCTTCGGGGTCGTCGAAGTAGTACGCGTACCCTTTGCCGTAGCCCTGCTGGCGCATGAGGGCGGTGGGGGCGTTGCGCAGGTGCAGCGGGATGGGCAGGCTTTCTCCGTCGCGGACGGCGTTCAGGGCGTTCTTCCACGCCACGTACACGCTGTTGCTCTTGGGGGCCAGGGCGAGGTACACGACCGCCTGCGCCAGCGCGAGGTCGCCTTCGGGGCTGCCGAGGAATTCGACGGTGTCCCGCGCCGCGATGCACAGCCGGAGGGCCTGCGGGTCGGCGAGGCCGATGTCCTCGGCGGCCATGCGGACCACGCGCCGCGCGACGTACAGGGGGTCGGCGCCGCCCTCGACCATACGGGCCAGCCAGTACAGCGCGCCGTCGACGTGGCTGCCGCGCACGCTCTTGTGCAGCGCGCTGATGAGGTTGTAGAAGTCCTCGCCGTTCTTGTCCATCTGCGGCAGGTGCCGCCCGAAGGCCTCGGTGATCGCGTCTGGCGTGACCGGGTGACTCAGGGTGCTGGCGACTTCCAGGGTGCTGAGGGCGCGGCGGGCATCCCCTTCGGCGAGGCGGGCGAGGAGGTCCAGCGCTGCCGGCTCGGCGGTCACGCCGCTCAGGCCGCGCGGGTCGGTCAGGGCGCGTTCGAGCAGGCCGCGCACCTCCTCCGGCTTCAGGGCCTCCAGGACCAGCGTGCGGGCGCGGGAGCGCAGGGCGGGGTTCACCTCGAAGCTGGGGTTCTCGGTGGTCGCGCCGATCAGGGTCAGCAGGCCCGACTCGACGTGCGGGAGCAGCGCGTCCTGCTGCGCCTTGTTGAAACGATGGATCTCGTCGAGGAAGAGGATGGTCTTCTGCCCGCGCCCGCGCAGGCGTTCGGCTTCCGTGACCGCCTCCCGGACGTCCTTCACGCCCGCCGTGACGGCCGAGAGCGGAATGAAGTGCGCGCCGACCTCCCCGGCCAGGAGCCGGGCCAGGGTGGTCTTGCCCACGCCGGGCGGTCCCCACAGGATCAGGCTGCCCAGCCGCCCGGAGCCCAGCACGCGCGTCAGAGGTTTGCCGGGGCCGAGCAGGTGCGTCTGACCCACGACCTCCGCGACCGTGCGGGGCCGCAGGCGTTCGGCGAGGGGAGCGGGCGGGTCGAACAGCGTCACCCGCGCAGGATACGGGCGGGGCGCCGGGGTGAATGGGAGGCAGGGCGCGGTACCGGGAAGAGGTGCCGGGAGGCACAATGACCGTATGGACGACACGCTGCGCCACCAGATCGACCTCGCCGCCTTCCCCGCCGACGTGCAGGTCACGCACGTCCCCGGCCCCGGCATCGTCCTGCGCGCCACTCAGGGAGGGCGCGGCCTGGAACTCCAAGTCACGCCAGAAGCGGAACAGATGTACGGGGAAGGTCCCGCCCTGTCCGCCGCCCTCGCCCAGCTGAAACAGGCCGCCGCGCAAGGCCTCCCCGAAGCGCACGCGGACGGCAGCTTCGAGCGACTGGTGTTCATCGGGGACTGACAGCCGCGTGAACCCCTCAGTCGGCTACGCCGACAGCTCCCCTCAGAGGGGAGCCAGGAATCAGGTTGCGTCTGCGGGAGCCTCGTCCAGGCCGCGCAGCGCCCAGCGCAGGCCCAGGGCCGTCAGCACACCGATGACCGCCAGGGTGACCCACGGCAGGGCCGGGAAGCCCAGCCGCACGCCCGTGTCCACCAACGCGCCGCCCAGGACGCTGCCCACCGCGCCCCCGACGCCCAGGCTGATGGCGCTGAAGCCAAAGTAACTGCCGACCAGGGCGGGCGGCGCGAAGCGGGCGGTCAGGGTCTGCTGGGTGGGGTACACGGTCATGGTGCCCAGCGAGTACAGCGCCACGCACGCCAGCAGCGCCGGGAAGGTGGTCGCGACGCTCATCAGGCCCAGGCTCAGGCCGACCAGCGCCACCGCCACCACCAGCGCCGTGCGGGTCGGCAGATAGCGCTCCACGGCGCGCAGCAGCGGGTACTGGAGGATCACCGCCATCCCGGCGGACAGGCCGTACAGCGGGCCGGTCGCGCCGGTCCCGGCCAGCGCGATGGCCTTCAGGGTGACCGCCACGTTGATCTGCGTGCTCAGGATGAAGTACCCGATCAGGACCAGCGTGAAGCGCCGGAAGCGGGTATCCAGGGCCGCGACGCGCAGGCCGTCCAGGCTGCGGCCCGCGCCGCGCTGCGGGCGCAGGTGCGGCAGCGTCACCGCCAGCACCAGCGCCGCCAGGAGGTACACGCTGGCCGCCGCCAGCGCCGCCGAACGGAAGCCCAGGCCCAGCAGCGCCGCGCCGATCAGCGGGCCGGTCACCATCCCGGCGTTTCCGGACAGGCTGGTCAGGCTGAACATCCGCGTGCGGTGCTCCTCACGCGTCACCTGCGTGATCGCGGCACTCTTGGGCGCGTCGAACAGCCCGCCGCCCACCCCGGCCAGCACCGCCGCCGCGAGCAGCACGCCCAGCGAGTCCGCGAAGCCCATCCACGCGAAGCCCGCCGTGCGCAGCAGGCACCCCGCCAGGATGAGCGGTTTCGGCCCCAGCCGGTCCGACCACGCCCCGCCGAACACCGTCAGGCCCTGCTGCGTCAGCTGCCGCAATCCCAGCACCAGCCCCACGCTCGCGGCACTCCAGCCCAGCCCGCCACCCGCCGCAGGCCCACTGAAGTGCACGGTGACCAGCGGAATCACCGCGAAGAACCCGCCCCACATCAGGAAGTTCGACGCGATCAGTCCCGCCTGCGCCGCCGACACCCGGAACGGCGCGGGCTCCGGCGCGGGCGGCGGCGTAGACGGGATCGTGGACACGGACGCACTCACGCCGCGCAGGCTACACCCGCCCCGCGCGCCCCGGGGGTACGCTGTCCCGCATGAGCAGCCTGTCTCCCCTGGCCCCCGGTGTTCATTTCCTGCCGGGCGCGGTGAATTCGCTGGTGCTGGAGGACGGGCGGGGTGGGGCGCTGCTGGTGGATACCGGGCTGGACGACGGGCACGCCCGGAAGCTGCTGCGTGGCATAGCCGAGCTTGGCCTGACGCCGACCGGGATTCTGAACACGCACAGTCACGCGGATCATCACGGGGGGAACGCGTTCATCCTGAAGAAATTCCCGGAGTTGAAGGTGTTCGCACCGCCGCTGGAGGACGCGATCATCACGCACCCGATCCTCGAACCGATCGGGCTGTTCGGTGCGCGGCCCCCGAAGGTGTTGCAGTCGAAGTTCCTGCTGGCGCCGCCCAGTCCGGCGCGGCTGGCACCCGAGCCGGGCCTGACGCGGATCGGTGGGGTGAGCCTGGAGCTGATCGAGGTGGCGGGGCACGCGAGCCTGATGTACGCGGTGCGGGTGGGCGGCGTGCTGTACGCGGCGGACGCGCTGTTCGGCCCGGAGGCGCTGGCGAAGCATCCGCTGGTGTTCTGCCAGGATTCGGCATTGCAGAAGGAGGCGGCGGCGCGCCTGGGTGAACTGGAGGGCGTGGCGGTGACCCTGCCGGGGCACGGTGACCCGACCGGGGACCTGCCGGGGCTGGTCGCGGCGAACCTGTCGGCGCTGGAGCGCGTGACGGACGCGGTGCGCGCGGCGGTCCGCGCCGGGGAGGCGGGAGTGGATGACCTGCTGGCCCGCGTGTGCGACGCGCTGGGCGTGCAGATGACGAACGCGGGCGCGGTGGTCCTGAACCGCGCGGTGGTCAGCGCGCACCTGACCGAGCTGCTGGAACGCGGCGAGGTGGGCCTGCGCGTGGTGGGGAACCGGCTGGTGTTCTTCCCGGAAGCGTAAAGGTTTCCCGTATGGGCGCGCGTGGGGGCGCGGGGGTACGGTGACCGCATGACCAAGAAGAGCAAGGCCGCCCCGAAGAAAGCCGACACCAAGGCCACGAGTGACGGCAAGGCCCCGACCGGCAAGGCCAGCGGCGCGGCGAAGGCCGACGCGGCGCACCTGAGCACCACGAACAACGCGCTCGTGGACCACGCCTACCTCTCCGAAGCCGAGTTCGGGACGGTCGCGGAGACGCTGCAGCGCAACCTCGCCACGACGATCAGCCTGTACCTGAAGTTCAAGAAGTACCACTGGGACATCCGTGGCCGCTTCTTCCGCGACCTGCACCTCGCGTACGACGAGTTCATCGACGAGATCTTCCCCGGCATCGACGAGCAGGCCGAGCGTCTGGTCGCGCTGGGCGGCAGCCCCATCGCCGCGCCGAGCGACATCGAACGCTTCAGCACCGTGAAGGTCCCCACCGAGACCGTCCGTGACGCCCGCACGCAGGTGGCGGATCTGGTGGCCGACCTGACCCGCGTCGGCAAGGGCTACCGCGACGACAGCCAGACGGTGGACGACGCGAACGACCCCGCGACTGCCGACATGTACAACGGGTACGCGGCGACCATCGACAAGATCCGCTGGATGCTCCAGGCGATCATGGACGACGACCGGATGAACTGAGCAGTTCAGCGCAGATGGCAGATGGCTGAAAGCGAAGCGCCTTTGCCATCCGCCTTCTGCCATCTGCACTCCTATGCCGAAGTTCGATTACTCCCTGAATTACGCGGAACTGGACCTGCGCGCGCATCCGGAGCTGTACCGGGTGGGGGTGGGGGAGCAGGGCGTGCTGCTGGTGCAGCCGTACAAGTCCGAGATCCTGCCGCACTGGCGCTTCGCGACGCCGGAGGTGGCCCGGGAGAGCAGTGAGGCGATCTACGGGATGTTCCTGGGATACCTGGGGGCGGGGGATTTCGTGGGGGCGGACATGGCCCGGAAGTTCCTGCAGATGGGCTTCACGCGCGCCCGGCGGTACGCGAATCACCGGGGCGGGAAGAAGTACGAGGGGCCGGTGCCGGAGGGCAAGAAGGGTCAGAGTGGCGCGCATGGCCGTGCGGAGCGTCCGCGGGATCCGGAGGACCCGGTGAAGGCCGAGTCCGCGCGGATCTTCAAGGCGAAGTGGGATGAGGCGGAGGCGAACGTGGAGTACGCGCGGCTGAAGCGGGAGCATAAGGCGCGCTTCGGGTAGGACGCTCCGGTTCGGGCGGTCAGCAGGCGCCGGGCAGGTCGGCGGGCGTGTTCACGTTGCGCAGCAGGGCCGGGTCCAGGCCGGGCACGTGCCGGACGTGCGGGGCGGTGACGGCGAAACGCAGGCGGCGTTCGCCCGCGTTGAGCAGGTCGGTGACGTGCGCGCGCAGGCTGGTGTGGTACAGCGCGGCGAGCGGCTGGGGGCGTTTCAGTCCGTCGAGGGCCTGCACGCCGAGCACGCCGGGCGCGCGGGCGGCGAGCAGGGTGTCCCAGTAGTCGCGTGTCAGGCAGGGCAGGTCCACGCCGGTGAAGGCCACCCAGCCGTCCGCGGCGGCGTGCAGCGCGGCCTCCAGTGCGGCCAGGGGGCCCTCGCCGGGGCGGGTGTCGGGCGTGACGCGCCAGCCGGGCATGTGGTACCGGCCTTCGGGCGCGATGATCAGGCGGATGGCAGCGTGGGCCAGGGGCGTGCAGGCGCGGTCCAGCAGCGTGCGGCCCTGCCAGGTCACGAGAGCCTTGTCGCTCCCGAAGCGGCTGGAGCGGCCTCCGGCAGTGACGACGCCGGTCACGTCAGCCCAGGGCTCCCGGGTCATTCGCGCGGTCCGCTCTGGCGTTCGAGGAGGCGCAGCGCCCACGCGACCAGCCGTGGGCCGGGGCGGCCGTAGGGGGGGTACAGGAAGCGCACGGGGCTGCGGGCGGGTTCGGTCAGGACGGCGCGTTCGTGGCTGAAGGCGCGGAAGCCGTGCTCGCCGTGGTAGCTGCCCATGCCGCTGGGGCCGACGCCACCGAAGGGCAGGTGCGGGTTGCTGAGGTGCACGACGGTGCCGTTCACGACCATGCCGCCGCTGGTGGTTTCGCGCTGCACGCGGCGGGTGACCCCGTCGTCGCCGCTGAACAGGTACAGGGCCAGGGGGGCGTCCAGGCGACGAATGAGGTTCAGGGCGTCGTCCATCGAGCGGTACGTGACGACCGGGAGGACCGGGCCGAACAGTTCCTCCTGCATCAGGGGCATGTCGGGCGTGACGTCCGCCACGACGGTCGGTGAGATGAAGCGCTCGGCGGGGCTGAACTCGCCGCCCAGCACGATCCGGGCGCCCATCTGCACGCTCTGGCGGGTCAGGCGTTCCAGCCGCTCGACGCTGGCGGCGTCCACCATGCGGCCGTAGTCGGGTCCGGCGCGCAGCCACGCGCGGTCGCCGTAGCGGCGGGCGATGACCTCGTCCAGGCGCAGGATCAGCGCGTCCCGCTGCGCCTCGGGCACCAGGGCGTAGTCCGGCGCGACGCAGGTCTGCCCGGCGTTGAGCAGTTTGCCCCACGCGAGCCGCTCGGCGGTCAGGTTCAGGTCGGCGCTGCGGTCGATCAGGGCGGGGCTTTTGCCGCCCAGTTCCAGCGTGACGCTGGTCAGATTGGCGCTCGCGGCGCGCATGACGTGCTTGCCGACGGCGGTGCTGCCCGTGAAGAAGATGTGATCGAAGGGCAGTTCGGTCAGGAAGCGGGCGGTGTCCGCGTCGCCCTCCACGACGGCCACGAGCGCCGGGTCGAAGGTGGCCTCCAGCAGCTCGCGCAGCGCGCGGGCCACGTTGGGGGCCTTCTCGCTGGGTTTCAGGATGACGGTGTTCCCGGCCGCGAGGCTCGCCACCAGCGGCGCCAGGGCGAGGTTCACGGGGTAGTTCCAGGGGCTGAGGACCAGCGTGACGCCGCGCGCCTGCGGCTGGATCTCGCTGCGGGCGCCCACCAGCACGACCGGGGTGTCCACGCGGCGGGCGGCCATCCAGCGCGGCAGTCGGCGGATGGCGTGCTGGATTTCCTCCAGGACAGGGTGCAGTTCGGTGACCTCGGCCTCGGCGCGGCTCTTGCCCAGGTCGGCGCGCAGGGCGTCGGCCAGGGACACGCGGTGGGCCTTGATGGCGTCGTGCAGGCGGCGCAGGATCGCCTGCCGCTGCGCCGGGGTGCTCTGCGCGGCCGTCCAGCGGTGCGCACGCTGACGCTCGAACAGCGCCTGGAGGTCGGTGGGGAGCGGCTGGGTCTGCGTCATGGTCGCACCTCGTGAACTGGGAACGGGCCGGAAACCGGGAGGGATTGAACCCAGTATAAGTCTGCACCGAGCCTTCAGCGGCCCTTCAGTGACCCGTCACAAAGGGAGCAACCTGACACTCTGCGCCGCGCGGTCAGGCACAGACTGGCCCGTTCAAATCAGTTCAACGGAGGCACCATCATGAAAAAGATTCTGTTCATGCCCGCCCTGGCCCTGGCCCTCGGTTCCTGCGCCATGATGTACGCCCCCATGACCTACACGCTGGCCAAGCAGCCGGCGGGCGGCGCCCTGAGCTCCAGCGGCACCGTGACCACCACGCGTGACGGGATGACCGTCATGACGAGCGCCATGGTCAGCGGCCTCGCCCCGAACACCTACTACGTCGCGCACTACCACGTGCAGGGCACCGCCAGCACCGACCCGTGCAGCAGCGGCGGCGCGCCCATCATGAGCAGCATGATCGTCGGCCAGAGTGACGCGATGGGCATGCTGAAACTGTCCGGCAGCGTGGCAGCCGCCGACGTCATGAACGCCACATACTTCAACATCCACACCGCCAAGGACGCCAGCGGCGCACCCGCCGACGCCGGCGTGACCTGCACCAGCGTCAAGATGTAACAGCAGACGGCAGAAAGCAGATGGCGGAGGTTCCGTGACCGGGCCTCCGCCATCTGCCATTCGCCATCTGCCTTTCCTACAGCCCCAGCATCTCGCGGTAACTGCCGATCAGCGCGCCGCCCCACAGCAGGGCCACCACGGCGCCCAGTGCGAGGAACGGCCCGAACTTCACGCGGTTCTCGCTGCGCAGGGCGAGCTGCGCCACGCCGAAGATCGCCCCGGCAAACACCGCGACGACCAGCGCCAGCAGCAGCCGCTCCCAGCCCAGGAACGCGCCGATCACGGCGGCGAGCTTCACGTCCCCGAAACCCATGGCGCTGGCGTCCACCTGCGTGTCGTCGGCGGCGCCGTCGTCCTCGCGGTGGCGACGCCAGTGCAGCCACCAGTACACGCCGCACGCGAGCGACACCGCCCCGGCGGCCGCCAGGGCGCCCTGCACCATCAGGATCATGCCCGGGCCGTACCCGGCGCTGCCCAGCATCACGCTGACGAGCAGCCCGCCCAGCGTGAGCAGTTCCGGGATGCGGATCACGCGGCGCGCCGCGACGTTCACCAGCGCGGACAGCAGGCCCACGACCGCCCCCCACCACGGGCCCAGCCACGCGCCCGCCAGCAGGCCGAGGCTGATCTGCTGGTACCCGATGGGAAACTCCGGGAAGGACCGCTCGCGGAAGCGGCGCAGCACCCACGACCCGAACTGGTTGATCGCCACGACCACCCCGGCGCCCAGCAGCGCGCCCTGCACCGCGCCCGCGAGGTCCGGGAGGCCCTCCACGCCCGCGCGCCCGTTCAGGACGCCGAACAGGACCCCCAGCGCCACGCCGGGCAGGGTCAGTTCGTCGGGAATGGTGTACGTGTCCAGGTCGATGGCACTGCCCACCAGCAGCAGGGTAAACAGCACCATCAGGCCCAGCGCGCCCCAGCCGACCGTCAGCGGGGGAAACAGCGCCGCGATGGCCGCGTACCCGATCCCGGTCAGGAGTTCCACGACCGGGTAACGCGCCTTGATGGGCGCCCTGCAGTAGCGGCACTTCCCGCCCAGGCTCAGCCAGGAGAACACGGGCACCAGATCGATGACACCCAGACGGTGGTCGCAGTTCGGGCAGTGGCTGGGAGGGAACGCGATGTTCTCCCCGCGCGGCAGCCGCCAGATGAGCACATTCGAGAACGAGCCCACCAGCAGGCCCAGCAGCCCGGCGAAGATCACGAGAAGGACGTCAGGGGTCACCCCGGCAGTTTAGGGAACATTCATCACGGGTGTCTTGCAGACCTTCCCGGCCGCGCACACTTCCGGCCTAGACCCCCAGCGTATGCAGCGCGTCCAGCCACGCGCGCAGCGGCAGCGGCACCCACGTCACCCCGTCCGGCAGGGGGGCCGGGGCGTGCGGGAGGTCCAGGCGGGCGATCTCGGCCTCCAGCGCGCGCAGGGCCGCCTCAACGTCTACATACCCTTTCTCGCCCGGTGGGATCAGGGAGGTGCGGGTCAGCGCCCCGGCCCGTTCCAGGTCCGCCCAGTTCAGGCGGTACACGTCCTCGTACACGAACGACACCTGTGGTTTGCCCGTCACGTCGGCCGTGAAGCGCACCGGGGGATAGCAGTCGCCGTCGGTGATCGTCACCTTCGCCCCGCACGCCGCACAGGTGAAACTGCCGACCAGCCCGTAGCGACTGCCCCCGTAGCGCAGCGCCTCATGCGGCGTGCAGCCACAGTTCGGGCAGACCGTGAAGATCGGCACGTCCAGCAGCCACGTACTCGGCGGCCGCCCCGCGCGATTGCCGGGTCGATTGAAATGCAGTCGGATCACCCCCGCAGTCTCCCCCATCCCCGCGTGAGCTGCCGCCCGATAACGGTGAAGGGGCGGGCCATCTGAGCAGCCCACCCCCTTCTATCCGCCCGGTGGAGGGCCACAGGGCCGCCCGGCCACCGGAGTTCAGTTCAGTGCTTGCCGAAGTGGCCCAGTTGCGGCACGTTGGGGCGCCACGTGGGCGTCTCGACGACCTCGCCGTACAGGTCGTACTCGTCGCTGTCCTCGATGCGCACGCGGACGATGTCCCCGATCTTCACGGCTCCGGCGAACTCGGCGGCGTACACGTACACCTGCCCGTCGATGCCGGGCGCGTCGCCCTTCGTGCGGCCGATGAGTTTCGTGCCGGGCTGGTCGTCCTCGTCATCGTTGAACTCGTCGATGATGACGTCCATGACGGTCCCGACCTTCTCGGCGAGCTTCTCGGCGCTGATGCGCTGGGCGACCTCCATGAAGCGCGCGAGGCGCTCCTCCTTGACCTCCTGCGGCACCGCGCCGGGCAGCGCGTTCGCGTCCGCTTCCTCGACGTCGCTGTACGCGAAGGCCCCCACGCGGTCCAGGCGGGCGTCCTCCAGGAACGTCAGCAGCTCCTGGAAGTCCGCTTCGGTCTCGCCGGGGAAGCCCACGATGAACGTCGAGCGGATCACGAGTTCCGGGCAGATCTCGCGCCAGCGGCGGATGGTGTCGAGCTGCTTGCCCGCGCCGGGGCGGCGCATGGCGCGCAGCACCTTCGGGCTGGCGTGCTGCAGCGGCACGTCCAGGTACGGGAGGATCTTGCCCGCAGCCATGAGTTCCACGATCTTCTCGACGTGCGGGTACGGGTACACGTAGTGCATGCGCACCCACGCACCCATCTCGCCGAGTTTCACGGCGAGGTCGGTCAGGTGCGCGCGGACCTGCTCGCCCTGGAATTCGGACTCGCGGTAGCGGACGTCCACGCCGTAAGCGCTGGTGTCCTGGCTGATGATCATGAGTTCCTTCGTGCCGCCCGCAATCAGCCGGAACGCCTCGTACAGCACCGCGCCCGCGTCCCGCGACACCTGCAGGCCGCGCAGTTTCGGGATGATGCAGAACGAGCAGGTGTGGTTACAGCCCTCGGCGATCTTCACGTACGCGTAGTGGCGCGGCGTGAGCTTCACGCTGGGCGCGAACACGTCCCCGTGCCGGGTGTCCTCACGGGCGGGCTGCTCGGCCCCGGCGCGCATGCCGGGCGCGGCGACCGGCAGCAGGCCCGTGAAGGCGTCCGTCTCGATGGGCAGCAGCGTGCGCACGTGGCCCATCACGTCGTCCACCGCCTCGCTGCCGGTGATGGCCGCGACCTTCGGGTGGCGTTCCATGATCTTCTCCGGGCGTTCACCCAGGCAGCCGGTCACGATGACCTTCCCGGTCGCGTCCAGCGCCTCGCCGATCGCGTTCAGGGACTCCTCCACGGCGGGCGTGATGAACCCACAGGTATTCACGATCACCGCGTCGGCGTCCTCGTAACTGGGCGCGACCTCGTACCCCTCCACACGCAATTGCGTCAGGATCCGCTCGCTGTCCACCAGCGCCTTCGGGCACCCCAGGCTGATGAACCCCACCTTCCTCGCGCCCGCGTTGGCGGGCTTCACTGCTTCCGTCATGCTCACTCCTCGCCACGCCACACCCGCTCGGGCGGGGGCACGGCATTTCAGCCCGCCACTCTACCGTGACGGGCCGCAGGGGGATGGAACTGGATTACAGGTGGGTCACTGGCAGTCGCGGACGGTCAGCTGACCGTTCAGGTCCGGGCGGAGCGTACGGCCCGCCAGCAGGCCCTGGGCGGTGCGGTCGATGATGCGGCGCATCTCCAGCTTGGCGTAGCTCAGGCGCTGCTCGCGCAGCGAGAGGCTGCTCAGGGTGGGCTGAGCGAAGCACAGCGCGCCGCTCTGCACGTTCAGCGTCTTGACGGGCACGACGGTCCTCTCGCCGGGCAGCGGCAGGGCCGCGCAGGTGCTCAGCTTGGCCGTGGGCATCTTGCCGGTCAGGAAGTACTCGGTGATGGGCGTGTCCACGCAGGCGGTGCCGTACGGGAACGCGGCGTGCTGCGGCTCGTCGTCGATGAAGATCATCTTCGCGCCCGGCGTGCTGTTCAGGGCCTTCAGGGCGCCTTCCTGCGCGGTGGCGGGATCGAGTTCGTTCTGGAGCATCAGGACGGGCGGCATGTTCGCGGGAATGGCGGGCTGCTTGACGCTGGGGCCACCCTTCCACTGGTAGCAGGCGTTGGCGACCGAGGCCCCGCCGAGCAGCGGGTACGCCTTGGCCTCCTGCTCGTCGCGGGTGCGGGCGGCGGTCAGGTCGGTGGGCCAGGCGGTATCGTTGCAGGTCACGGCCGTGAACACCGAGGAGGACGCGTCCAGTTCGACGGGGGTCGGCGCGGGGTTACGCACGTCCTCGCGGATCTGGAGGAACATCAGCGCCAGCTGCCGGGCCAGGTCGTTGGTCTCGGCGTCCGGGAAGTAGGTCTGCTTCAGGGCCAGGGCGCCCAGTTCGTCGGTCGTGGCGGTGGGGTTGGTCCTGATCAGGCCGCTGAGCACGGCGGCGGGTTTCAGGACGACGCCGATCAGGGGCAGGTTGTCGCGGCCGTACATGAACTGCGCGATGTAGCGGCTGGTGATGAAGCGCAGGTTCTCTTCCAGGCCGTTCTGCGTGGCGTACACGTCACTGCCGGTCGCGCCCAGCCCGAAGTACGCGTTCTGACGCGCCAGGTACGGGGCGACCGCGTCACGGAAGTCCCGTTCGAAGGCCATGGGCTGGAAGCCGAAGGTCTCCTCGAAGGGCGCGTTGAAGGACGTGTTCCCGTCGAGCAGCATGCGGCCGGTGTGTTCGGGGAACAGCTTGGCGTACCAGGAGCCCAGCCACGTGCCGTACGAGTACCCGATGTAGTTCAGTTGCTGGTCGCCCATGAGCTGCCGCGCGAGGTTCAGGTCGCGGGCGGTCGCGTCGGTGTTCACGAAGGGCGTGATGGGGTTTTTCTGGCAGGCCAGGGCGGTCAGTTTCCCCTCGCGGATCATGGCCTGGACGTTCGCCTCGCTGCGGTCCGTGGCGGGCGGGCGGATGGGGGCGCTCAGTTCGTTCGTGCCGCAGTTCAGGCGGGTGCTGGCGCCCACGCCGCGCGGGGAGAAACCGATCAGGTCGAACTGCTCGGTCATGGTCTTCAGGTTCTCGGCGGCGGGCGTGTCGATGACGCCGTTTTCCCAGTAGAAGCCGAACAGGGGCGCGAAGGCCAGGCCGTCGCCGCCGGGGCCGCCGGGGTTGAAGAAGATCGAGCCCTGGCGTTTCTTGCCGTCGGCGGCGGCGTAGCGGATCAGGGACACGCTGGCCTTCCCGGCGGCGGGGTTGCTCCAGTCCAGGGGGACGCTCAGGTCGGCGCAGCTCAGGCGGGTGCCGAGCGCCCCGAACAGTTGCGTGTCGTCGCTGCCCAGGATGGTGGGGTCGCAGGTGGTCCAGTTCAGTTTCTGGCCGGTGAAGGGAGCCAGGGGGTCGGGGGTGGGCTTGGTGTCGGGCGTCTGGGGGGGTTTGCAGGCGACGAGGGTGGTCGTCAGGGTCAGCAGGGCGAGGGCCGCTCGTTTCATGGTGGTGCCTCCGGTGCGTTCGGGTCTGGGCCTTCATGGAACGTGCATGGCACGCTCACGCTGCGACCCGGCCAGAGCGTAACGCCTGCCCCCATCCGGGTGCATCCCGAACTGACTTGACATTCAATTCAGTTCGTGGTGGCCCCCACCCTCATCAGGCGGTCGCGCCGGTCCGCGGCGCCACCACCCGCCCGGCCCGCCGCAGGTCGGTGCACACCCCCTCATTCGGGCGCGCTACACTGCCGGGACATGAATGCCAAGGTGATTGTCGTCACGTCCGGGAAGGGGGGCGTGGGCAAAACCACGACCACCGCGAATATCGGTGCGGCCCTCGCGAAGCTCGGCGAGAAGGTCGCCGTCATCGACGTGGACGTGGGTCTGCGCAACCTCGACGTGGTGATGGGCCTGGAGTCCCGCGTGGTGTTCGATCTCGTGGACGTGCTGGAAGGCAAGTGCCGCATGAGTCAGGCGCTGATCCGCGACAAGCGCGTGGAGAACCTGTACCTGCTGCCCGCGTCGCAGACACGTGACAAGGACGCCCTGGACCCCGAGGTGTTCAAGGGCGTGGTGCGGGACCTGGTGGAGCAGGAGGGCTTCACGCGCATCCTGATCGACTCCCCGGCGGGGATCGAGTCGGGGTTCCGCACGGCCGCCGCGCCGGCCGAGGGCGCGCTGGTCGTGGTGAACCCCGAGGTGTCCAGCGTGCGTGACGCGGACCGCATCATCGGGCTGCTGGAGGCGCAGCAGGTCAACGAGATCCGGCTGGTGATCAACCGCCTGCGACCCAAGATGGTCGCGAGCGGCAATATGCTCTCGGAGGCGGACATCCTCGACATCCTGGGTGTGAAACCGATCGGGATCATCCCGGAGGACGAGGGGATCATCGTGAGCACGAACGTCGGGGAGCCGGCGGTGCTGGGCAAGACGAAGGCCGGGGAGGCGTTCATGGCGACCGCGCGGCGCCTGAAGGGCGAGGACGTGCCGTACCCGAAGTTCGAGGAGGACCGGGGTTTCCTGGCGGCGCTGCGCCGCCTGTTCGGGGGGGCGTGACGTGTTTTCCTGGATGAAGCGGGGCCGCAGCAAGGAGACGCTCAAGGACCGCCTGGAGCTGGTGCTGGCGTACGACCGGGCGCAGATTCCGCCCGGTAAGGTGGACGCGCTGCGCAACGACCTGCTGGAGGTCGTGCGGCGCTACTTCCCGGCGGGGAACAGCAGCGTGGAGATCGAGCAGCGCGGCGATATGGTCGTGCTGATGGCGAACATCCCGCTGGACGAGCCGCCGACGGGTGGCCGCACCCGCTGACCGCGGGCCTGCAGGTTCGGAGGGGCGTCGGGGGCTGAGCCTGACGCCCCCTCTTCTGCTGGATTCACGGGGGACGGAAAGCAGCCCGCGCTGCCGCCGGGGATCACTGGATGAGAGCCGGGCCAGCGGCTCTTAGGATTTTCTGGTCGCCGGGCCCTACGCTGGGGGGCGTGACCTGCCCCGCCCGGAGTGCCCCGTGAAGTACGACCTGCGTTTTCCCGTGATCATCGCCCTGCTGCTGGCGGCGGGCCTGCTGACCGTCAGCACGGCGGCGCTGTCGCCGCGCGCCTCGGAGGGCATCTTCGTGAAGCAGGTGCTGGGCGTGCTGCTGGCGGCCGTGCCGCTGGGCGTGCTGTGGTGGGCGGGCCGCGACCGGATCTACCGCTTCGCGCCGCACCTGTTCGGGCTGGCGCTGCTGTTGCAGGCGAGTACGTTCGTGATCGGCAAGGAAGTCAACGGGCAGAAGAACTGGATCATGCTGGGGCCCATTCAGTTCCAGCCGCTGGAACTCACGAAACTGGCCCTGATCCTGATGCTGGCCCTCGTGCTGCGCGGCGGCTTCAAGGGGCTGCCCACGTACGCGCGGGCGCTGGCGGTGTTCCTCCCGGCGGTGGGACTGGTCGTCGTGAACGACTTCGGCGGGGCGATGGTCCTGAGTGTCATGTTCGGCGTGATGCTGCTCGCGGCGCGTATTCCCTGGTGGCACGCGGCGCTGGCGGTCCTGGCGCTGGGCGTGGCCGTGCCGACCGTGCTGTTTCCGCACCTGGAGGAGTACCAGCAGAAACGCCTGACGATCTTCGTGAATCCGTACCAGGATCCGCGCGGGGCGGGGTATCAGGTGATCCAGAGCATCATCGCGGTCGGGTCGGGCGGCATCGAGGGCAAGGGGTACAAGCAGGGCAGTCAGTCGCACAACGGGTTCCTGCCGGAGGCGCACACGGATTTCGCGTTCAGCACCTGGGCCGAGGAGCAGGGACTGGTGGGCGCGCTGGGCGTGCTGGCGCTGTACGGGGCGCTGTTCTGGGGGCTGGCGGGCATGGCGGCGCAGTCGCCGAGGTTGCAGGATCAGGTGCTGTTCGCGGGCATCCTGGGACAGATCGGCTTTCAGGTCATCGAGAACATCGGCGCGGCCCTGAGCGTGCTGCCGCTGACGGGCATCACGCTGCCGCTGATCAGCTACGGCCTGAGCAGTCTGGTGGCCACCCTGACGACGCTGGGCGTGGCGTACGTGGTGTACCGCGACCGCCTGGACGGGCAGATCTGACCGCCGTCTGATACGGGACTCAAGTGATTCCACATCACTCTGAGTCGCCCGGTGGCCCCCTCACCCTTCCGTCGCTTCGCTCCTCCCTCCCTCTAGAGGGGACAACGGAACGCGATCACGGTGCAAGCAGGTCAATTTAATCCCGTCTGAGCCGCCGGGCGGATGGGCAACCGGGCGGGGGCCGGGTAGGCTGGGGGCATGACGACCTTCCGGGTGTTCATCGCGACCAGTCTGGACGGGTTCATCGCGCGGCCCGACGGGCGGCTGGACTGGCTGCCGGGCGCCACGCCGGACGGGGTGCCCGCCCCGTCGGGTGAGGATCACGGCTTCGGGGCGTTCATGGCGGGGGTCGAGGTGGTCGTGATGGGCCGCGCGACCTTCGGAGCGGTGCGGGATTTCAGCCCGTGGCCGTATGCCGGGACGCGACTGCTGGTCCTGAGCCGCACCCTGACCGGGGCGGACATCCCGGAGGACCTGCGGCGCGAGGGGGTCGAAGTCCACCCGGGGCCGGTGGAGGTCCTGGCGGCGGAACTGCGCGAGCAGGGCGTGGGGGGCGTGTACGTGGACGGCGGGCAGACCGTGCAGGCGTTCCTGCGGGCGGGACTGCTGGATGAGCTGACCGTGACGCGCGTGCCGGTGCTGCTGGGCGAGGGGATCCCTCTGTTCGGCCCGCTGGGCGGGGACGTGTGGTGGGTCCACCAGGGCACGCAGGCCTTCCCGTCGGGGCTGGTGCAGGACTCTTACCGGGTGCGGCGCTGATCCACAGCTCCGGGGGATGGTGATGAGGCTTTCTTTATCCAGTCTCCATCTGACGTGCCCAGGATGCTTTAAGAGATAAAGTGTCGCGCATGGAATACCGGAACCTCGGCAGGAGTGGTCTGAAGGTCAGTGAAGTCGCCCTGGGCGGCTGGGAAACCTACGGCATCAACCAGGACGCCTCGGCGATGGTGCGCGAGATCGTCACCGCCGCGTACGAGGGCGGCGTGAACTTCTTCGATCAGGCCGACATCTACGCCAAGGGCCGCAGCGAGGAACTCATGGGCGCCGCCCTGAAGGAGTTCCCCCGTCACACGCTGGTCATCAGCTCGAAGGTGTACTGGCCCATGAGCGACGACGTGAACGACCGTGGCCTGAGCCGCAAGCACGTCCTGCACAGCATCGACGGCAGCCTCAAGCGCCTGGGCACCGATCACCTCGACATCTACTTCGCGCACCGCTACGACCCGGACGTGCCCATGGAGGAGATCGTCATGGCCTTCGATCAGGTCATCCGCGACGGCAAGGCGCTGTACTGGGGCACGAGCATGTGGCCCGCGGCGCGCATCGCGCAGGCGGTCGAGTTCGCGAAGGCCAACGGCCTGCACGCGCCCGTCACCGAGCAGCCCGAGTACTCCATGATCCGCCGCGACCGCGTCGAGGGCGAGATCCTCCCGTACACCGAGGAGGCGGGCGTGGGTCTGGTCGTCTGGAGCCCCCTGGCGATGGGCCTGCTGACCGGCAAGTACGACGCGGGCAAACCCGAGGGCGCGCGCCTGACCGAGAAGGAGAACTGGGGCAAGAACTTCCTGACGGAGGAGAACATCCAGAAGGTGCGCGACCTGAAACCCATCGCGGACGACCTGGGCATCACCCGCGCGCAGCTGGCCCTGGCGTGGATCCTGCGTCAGAAGGGCGTGAGCAGCGTCATCACGGGCGCCACGAAGGTCCAGCAGATCGAGGACACCGTGAAGGCGGCGGGCGTGCGCCTGAGCAGCGACGCCGTGGAGCAGATCGAGAGCATCCTCAAACGCTGATCCGTGCGGAGCGGGGGGAGGGCGAGGCGGACGTCTCCCCTCCCCCCCGCCTGTGATACGGATTCCGTCTGTTTCGTTGACAACCCGGAACCGCACCGGGTTGCCAACTCCACGCCCGGAACCCGTTTTTCTCCTCCTCGCATCCGCTCGGGTTGAAAGATGTTGCACACCTTTCAACCGGAGTCCGTATGACCTTTACGCGCGCAGCTGGCCGGGCGTGACAGGTTCGCGCAGCAGCCGCGCGTAGGCGTCTGCGCCGCCCCGGTCGAGTTCGGCGCCCACGAGGTCCCCGCCGACCGAGTACGTGAAGATGTACGCGCGGAAGTTCGGGTTCTGGATGAAGCGCAGGGACTGCGCGGCGCGGGCGTCGCTGGCCAGGGCGTAGGTGCGCAGGAAGTCCAGCACCTCGGCCTCGGTGGCGCCGTCGGCGTGCAGGCGCATGGCGGCCTCGCCGCTCACGCCGCCCAGCGCCTTCTTGACGTGACTGGCGGTCAGGAACGTGCGGATGTCCTCGGGGTCCACGCCGGCCAGCGCGGCGAGGTCGCCGGTCAGCCACGCCTCCAGTTCCTCACGGGTCATCACGGCGCGCAGGGCGTTCACGGCGATGCCCTCCGAGACGACGCATTCCGGCGCGTTGATGAGCTGGATGCCGTGTTCAACCCAGCCGCGTTCCCGCACCAGCCGGGCTTCCTTGGTGGCGTGCTCGGTGTGGTGGCCGGGGTAACCCTCGTGCGCCATCAGGTCGGGCAGGGCGGGCAGCAGCACCGGGAGGTCGGTGTTGATGTCGATGCGGCTGCGCAGGTTCCCCAGCGGCCAGTTGTACCCGCTCCAGGGCCTGTCGGTGACGAGTTCGATGCTGAAGTCCTCGCCCTGGGGCAGCCCGAAGCGCTCGGTGACGCGGGCGCGCAGTTCGGCCAGGATCGGCTGCGCCACCCGCAGGATCTCGCCGCGCGGTACGGCCAGCCGGGCGCGCAGGGCCTCCTCGCGCGCGGGCAGGGGGCCGATGCCGGGCAGGGTGGCGTCCAGTTCGGCCAGTGCGGCGTCCAGGGCGCCCAGGTCGGCGCGGCGCGGTTCGATGTCGTACAGGCCGCGCACCTCGTCGGCGTAGGGGATCGCCTCGCCGGACAGCAGGCGGGTCATGGTGTGCATGGCGCGCACCTGCACGTCCAGCCACGCGCGCCGCCCGGGTTCGGGCACGCCCGCCACGTCGGCCAGGAGGGCCTGCGCCTCGTCCCGCAGCGCCTGCGGATCGCGTGTCTCCCGCACGGCCCAGTCCTGCGGGCCGCCGTACCCGTCGATGAAGCCCTCGGAGTGCGCGTCGATGGCGTGGGCCAGCCGCACGTAGCGTTCTGCGATGTCGCTCATGCCCCGGAGGATAGGCCCTGCGCGGGGTCCGGGGCGCGCGGCGCGTCCGGCATCGCGGGGCAGCAGGCCCCGCCGCATCCGGTGGGCCGCGCCGGGTGCCTGGGGTCATACGGGTTCCGTTTGTTTCGCCAACAATCCGGAACTTCACCGGATTGCCGGCTCCACGTCCGGAACCCGTTTTACTCCTCCTCTGCGGGGCAGCTCTACGAGTCGCATCCGCTCGGATTGAATGGCCTTTGCAGCCCATTCAATCGGAGTCCGTATCAGGGGCGCCCGAAGGGGTTCAGGCCCAGGGTGGGCGCGCCGCTCAGGGCGTCCACCCCGGCGCTCAGGAGGCTGTCCACGCCGCGCGTGAGTTCGCGGGTGGTGGCCTCGTTCTGCTCGCGCACCACGTCCGGGGTGACGCTGACGGGGTAGGGGGTGCCGTCGGGTTTGGCGTAGTTCAGGATGGTCAGCTGCAGCGCGCCCTCGCCCACCGGGTAGACGCGGGTAGCGGTGTTGCCCACCCCGGCGGTCTGCTCGCCCAGGACCGGGCCGCGCCGGGCGTACTGGATCTCGAACGCGAAGAACTCGCTGCACGAGGCGCTCCCCTCGTCCACGAGCACGGCCATCGGCCCGCTCCAGAGGTTCGGGTTGCGGACGCTGCCCGCCAGTCGCCCGTCCTCCAGGCGGGTGCCGCGACTCACGACCGTGCGGGCGTTCCCGTCGGCGCTGCGGGCCAGCCGGGTCAGGTTGGGCACGAAGGCACTGACGGCACTGTCGCACTCGGCGAGGCTCCCGCCGGTGTTGCCGCGCAGGTCCACGATCACGCCGCTCGCGCCGCGCGCCTGGGCCTGCCCGACCAGATCGTGCACGCGCTGCGCGACCCCGCCGCCCGACAGGAACGTCGGAATGCGGATCACGGCCGCCTGCCCCGTCCCGGCGGGCACGAAGCTCAGGCGCGGCAGGTCCACGGTGCTGCTCTCCCGCGCGGTGATCGTCAGGTTCAGGGGTTGCCCCAGCCGCTCGGCGCCCAGGGTGATGGTCTGGCCCTTCTCGCGCGCCGCGCGGAGGTTCTCGTAGGTGTACGCCTTCCCGTCGATGGTGAGCAGCACGTCCCCGCGCCGCAGCCCGGCCTCCTCGGCGGCGCTGCCGGGCACGACCTCGGTCACGACGCGGTTCTGCCCGTCCAGTGAGCCCAGCTTCACGCCGAACTGCAGCCGGTTGCCGCCCGTGATGCTGGCGCGGAAGTCGCGGTAGTCCTCGGGCGTCTGGAAGAAGGAATGCTCGTCGCCCAGCGCGGTCAGTTCGGCCTCCACGACCGGGTAAGCCTTCGCCTCGGCGCAGGTGTCGGGCGCAGGCGCGCAGACGTTGTCGAGCCGCTCCTGGTACTCGCGGGTCAGCGCGGCGCGGTCCACGCCCGACAGCCCGCCGTACTCGTTCTGGATGAGCTGGTTGACGCGGTTGAAGAGATCCTGCGCGGGGGACACCACGCCCTGCGCCCGGGCGGGCGCGAGGCTGCCGCCCAGCAGCAGCGCCGTGAGGCCTGCCGCTCGCGCGACGCGGAGGAAGGGCCGGGCGGTCAGGGTGTACGGGGCGTTCATCGGTCCCCGTATTGTGCGCCGCACGCATGGGAATTTGGTGGGCGGCGATTGCGACGGAAGTCACAGGATTTGCCCGCCAGGACGCCCAAATCCCCCCCGACCGGGGGCGTGCTGCGCAGCGGGTCAGTGCCCGGCCCTCAGCGCCTCACCTTCAGCGGACGGGGCGGCGCTGGTACAGCTCAACCACGCGGCGCAGGAACTTCAGGCCCGGCGTGAGGCTGCTGGTCTGCACCCACTCGTCGGTGCGGTGCGCGTTCCCGCCGCGGTACACCCCGGCGGCCAGGGCGGGCAGGTCGTGCGGGACGGCGGCGTTCGCGTCGGTGCTGCTGCTCGCCACGCGCAGGTCGATGCGGCCCTCGCGGCTGGCGTCGCGCACCAGGTCCAGCAGCGCCTCGCCGCGCAGGTCGCCGCCCGGGCGGTCCCCGACGCGTTCCAGATGCAGTTTCACGCCCGCCTCGCGCGCCGCGGCGTGCAGGGCCGCCACGGCGCGGCGGTCCAGGTCGCCCAGCACCTCGCCGTCCAGGGAGCGCAGGTCCAGCAGCAGTTCGGCGGTCCCCGCGATGGAGTTCACGCTGGTCCCCCCGGTCGCCACGCCCACGTTCAGGGTGGTGCGCGGGTTGACGGGCAGGTGCAGGGCGTACAGGGCGCTGATCGCGCGGCCCAGGGCGTGCAGGGCGCTGGGCGCCTGATCGCCCCAGGAGTGCCCGCCGGGCCCGATGAACGTGGCGCGGTAGCGGCGCACGCCCACGGCGCGGGTCACGGCGATGCCCAGGTAGCCGTCCACGGCCAGGAACGCGCCCAGCTGCGGGCGGTGGGCGCGCAGCAGGTGCTTGGCGCCGCGCAGGTCGCCCAGGCCTTCCTCGCCGACGTTCGCGGCGGTCCACAGCGGGCGGCGCAGCTGGGCGGGCCGCTCGCGCAGGTCGCGCAGCAGGGCGGTCATGACGGCCAGACTGGCGCTGTTGTCGCCCACGCCGGGTCCCACCAGCCGCCCGCCCTCCTCGCGGACGGTCACGTCGGTGTCCGCGTCGAACACGGTGTCGAGGTGCGAGGCGAGCAGCAGCGCCGGGAGGCCCTCGGTGCCGGGGGGCGTGAGGCGGGTCAGGACGTTCCCGGCCTCGTCGCGCTCGACCGCGTAGCCCAGGTCCGTCCACAGGCCCGCGATCAGGTCCGCGCGCCGCTCCTCGTGGAAGGTCGGGGCGGGGGTCTGGGCGATGCGCTTGAGGTACGTCAGGGGCATTGCGCGTCATTGTACGTGCGCCTGCCCGGGCGGATGCCCAGATCAGCGCGCCGCTGCCAGTGGAGGGGCCCGCGCGTCCCGGCCGCCGGAAGGCAGTCAGGGCGCGCGGGCCCGGGAGGTGCGGCAGGGCTCAGCGGCGCAGCATGCGGCTGCCGATCATCCCGGCCAGCCCGACCAGTCCGGCCTTCACCAGGGGGCTGCTGAGCATCCCGCCGGGCGCGAACGCGGCTTCCAGGGGGCTCTTGCCGTCCTGCGCGGGGGCCTGCGCGGTGCGGGTGTAGGCGTCCACGAGGTCGTCGTCGTCGTCGTGGCGGACCTGGGTGACGGGGTTGGCGGGGCTGCGCACGATGGCGTCGCCCATCTCGCGGCGCTGCTCGGGGCTCATGCCGCCGACGTAGTCGCGCAGGATCTGGTTGCGTTCCTCGGGGCTGGCCTGCTGCAGGTAGTCCTGGATGTACGCGGCGGCTTCCTGGGGGCTGACCTGCCCGTCGCCGTTCGTGTCGCGGGGGTCGAGTCGGGCCATCTGCTCGTGACGGTCTTTCTGCTGGAAGAACATGCGGGTACCTCCGGGGTGGTGGGGGCGCGGTCAGCGGCTCGCCGCGCGGGACGTGGGGTTCAGGGGCAACGCCGTCCACGCTACCTGCCGCCGGGCCGGTCGGGCGTGAGGGGGACCTTCAGCGGCGTTCACGCTCGCCGCCGTCCCGTCCCGCACCTGCCCCTGCCCTGTGCCCCAGCCGCTGTGCCCCAGCCGCTGCCCCTGCCGGGCGGGGCGATCCGGGGAACACTCGCGGGGCGCGCGGGGCGCTACAGTCCGGTCTGTATGCGCTCACTGGTGCTGATTGGTCACGGGTCCCACCTGAACGGGGAATCGGCGGTCGCCGCGTACCGCTACGCGGAACTGATCCGCGCGCGCGGCCTGTTCGACGAGGTGATCGAGGGCTACTGGAAGGAGGAACCGTCGCTGCGGCAGGTCCTCCGGACGACCGCCAGCACCGACGTGACCGTGATTCCCATGTTCATCAGCGAGGGGTACTTCACCGAGACGGTCATCCCGCGTGAACTGGGCCTGGGCCACCAGGGCCCCGTGCCGCCCGAAGGCATCGCCCGCGTGATCGGGGGGCGCACCGTGCGCTACACCCTGCCGTACGGCGTGCACCCCGGCATGACGGACGTGATCGAGGCCCGCGCCCGCGAGGTGCTGCCCGATCTCGGCCCGGACGGCCCGACCGACGGGGTGGACACGGCGCTGATCGTGCTGGGGCACGGCACGACCCGCAACGAGAACAGCAGCCGCGTGATCTACGAGAATGCCGCGCGCCTGCGTGCGGGGGGGCTGTTCAGCGAGGTGCACACCCTGTTCCTCGACGAGGAGCCGCGCGTGACCGGCTGGGCCGACCTCGTGCGGGCCCCGCGCGTGGTGATCGTGCCGTTCTTCGCGTCCGAGGGCTGGCACACCCTGGAGACCATCCCGCAGGACCTGGGCCTGACGGGCACGGTCACGGACTTCCCCGGCCAGCCGCACGGGCATCAGCAGGTGTTCTACGCCCGCCCGGTCGGCACGCACGCGGCCATCGCGGACGTCATCGTGCATCTGGCGGAGGAGGCGCGCGGCGCGGGCGGTCCCGGCGGCGACACCGAACGCGGGCACGAGGCCGCGTGGCAGGCGTTCCTGACCCTCGCCCGGCGGGGCGCGCGGGTGGGGGAACTGCTCGTCACGCCGGAACTGGGCGTGTTCGAGATCCGCAACGCGCTGGACGAGGGCCGCCCGGGCGGCGACCTGATGACGCTCGTCACGCCCGAGGGCGTGCGCGACCGGGTGCGCTTCACGGACGGCGGCGAGCACCGCCCGGTGCACACGCTGCGCAGCCTGCCGCGCGGCTGGCGGGCCGTGCTGAACGAGGCCGACCTGCGCCGCGCCGTGCACTACACCTACCCGGCGGTCGTGGAGGAAACGTACGCGCACGGCTGCCACGCGCTGCGCCCCACCCCCTGGGCGACCACCGCGCGGCGGCAGACGGGCATCTACGCGAAGGTGCAGCGCGCCGTGCCCGAACAGGTCGAGCGGGTTGCCGGGCGGGTGTGTGCCGCCTGCCTGCGCACGCGCCTGTGGGCCGGGGAGCGCCTGACGCATTCGTTCCTGGACGGCGTGCCGGGCGGGATGCCCTGCGCGGAAGCCTGCACGTTCCTCGTGGCCGAGGTCCGCGAGGAGGTCGCGCGGAAGAAGGCCGGAGCGGCCAGCGCCAGCGACGACTGAGAGGCTGTCTGGAAAGAGGGTTGAGGGAGTGGTGTCGAAAACAGCGTACTGTTTTTTATGACTCGGCACCGACACTACCCCAGCGATACCAGTGACGCTGAATGGGCCATCCTCTGCCCACTGATTCCCGCGCCTCAACCAGGCGGACGTCCAGCACGCATCCATCGCCGGGATGTCGTTGATGCCATCTTCTACATCACACGTGGCGGCGTGTCCTGGCGCATGTTGCCTGCCGATTTTCCGCACTGGAAGACGGTGTACAGCTACTTCCGGCAGTGGAAGCTCGATGGCGTCTGGCTGCGCGTCAATGACGCGCTGCGCACCCAGACTCGAACGGCCATGGGCCGCAACGCCCGCCCAACGGCGGGCGTCGTGGATTCCCGAAGTGTGAGGACCTCCCAAAAAGGGGGGTCAGAGGGTACGACGGGGGCAAGAAGATCAACGGACGAAAGCATCACCTGATCGTGGATACGCAGGGGTTGTTGCTGGGTGTCACCGTCACGGCAGCGAACATCAGCGACCGCGAGGGTGGGAAGGTGTTGCTGCGACAGGTGCACCTGTCGCAGCCGCAGTGGTCACTCCATCTGTTCGTGGATGGAGGGTATGCCGGGCCGTGGGAGGCGTGGGTGAAGACCACTCTGGGGTTCAGCGTGGAAGTGGTACGGCGTGCGGATGCCAACACCCGAAGGTATTGGCTGCCTGTGGGACAGGAATTGACGGAGGAACAGATCAAGACGTTCAGGGGGTATCGGACGTTCAAGGTGCTGCGCAAGCGGTGGGTGGTGGAGCGGAGCTTCGCGTGGTTGTCGTTTGATCGTCGCTTGAACCGGGAGTATGACCTGCTGCCGAGTACAACGGCGGCGTTCATCGTTGTGTCGTTTGTTCGGCTTATGATTCGCAGACTCGCGGCGTTCGCTGGTGAACAGCCGTCACCAGCTCGAAAATGACTTTCCAGACAGCCTCTGAGCAAGACTCCGGTTGAAAGGTTTGCAGATCTGTTGACGAAACAGACGGACTCCGTATCCGCAATGGTGCGGACAGATTCATCACGTCAGGGCAGACCAACGATGAACACGCCGTGCTTACCCCTCCCCCTTGAGGGGGGAGGCTGGGAGGGGGTGAGCAGGAATGGCGTCGCAGAAGACGTTTTCCATGCTTGTCCCTTCTGGCGCCAGAACAGTGCCCGCACCACTGCTGAGCAAGACTCCTGACCCGGACTCGGGTTGCAGGGGCGTGGCGTGGGCGGACCGGTGGCCTGCCCCTCTGCTCACGCCATCTCCGGCCACGCCATCGGGGCACGCCCCCGGCAGGGGGTTCGTCCAAGTCCTCTGAACACCCCGGCATATGGCTCATGCGGGGGTGTTACGCTGCGCAGCGGTGACCGCCCTGTTTGGGGGCGGGCATACATCTTCTCTTCCACCCGCGTCCTGTGAGACGCCCCGCACCCCACGCACCGGGAGCGGTAAGCCCGTCCGAGAGACGGCGATGGAGGCCTGCACATGCTCAGCACTGCGACATTCCAGCGTCGCCCCGCCTGCCGGGGGACGCGTTTCCTACATTCCGGGGAGCGCGTCCTCCCCACGGAGGCCGTATGACCAGAGGCGAACTGAAGTACGAGGGGAAAGCCAAGCGCGTCTACGCCACCGCCACCCCGGACGAGTACGTCGTGGAGTACAAGGACGACGCGACCGCCTTCAACGGCGTCAAGAAAGCCCAGATCGGCGGCAAAGGTGCCATCAACAACGCGATCACCGCGCACCTGTTCCCGCAGCTGGAGGCCGCCGGGGTGCCCACGCACTTCCTGGAGCTGCTGTCCACCACCGAGCAGCGCGTGCGGGCCGTGACGATCATTCCCGTGGAGGTTATCGTGCGCAACGTGGCCGCCGGGTCGTTCAGCAAACGCCTGGGCGTCGAGGAAGGCACGCCCCTGTCCCGCCCGGTCGTGGAGTACTGCTACAAGAGCGACGCGCTCGGTGACCCCCTGATCAACACGGACACCGCCGTCGCGCTCGGCTGGGCCACCCCCGAGCAGCTAGCCCGCATCCGTGAACTGGCGCTGAACGTGCAGGCGTTCCTCGTGCCGTACTTCGCGGCGCGCGGCGTGAAACTCATCGACTTCAAGCTGGAATTCGGCACGCTCGCGGACGGCACGGTCGTCCTGGCCGACGAGATCAGCCCCGACACCTGCCGCTTCTGGGACGCCCAGACGAACGAGAAGATGGACAAGGACCGCTTCCGCCGCGACCTCGGCGGCGTGGAAGACGCCTACGCGGAAATGTTACGGCGCGTGACCGCGCCTGCCAGTTGATGGTTGAAAGTTGACAGAACGCCCCGTCTGCCTTTCTCCATCAACCATCAACCATCCTCTATCAACCCTCCGAAGGAGCCCCACCATGTCCACCTTTAAAGCGAAAGTGTTCGTGACCCTGAAGCCCAGCATTCTCGACCCGCAGGGCCGCACTGTGGAGCGGGCGCTGTCGCACCTGGATCACGGGAACGTCGGCGGCGTGCGCGTCGGGAAGTACATCGAACTGACCCTCTCGGGCAGCCGCGCGGAGGTCGAGGCGCAGCTGAAGGACATCACCGAGAGCGTGCTGAGCAACCCCGTGATGGAGGACGCCCGCTGGGAGATCAGTGAACAACAGGGCGAGGAGCGGGTCGGCGCGTGAAGACGGCCGTCATCCAGTTCCCCGGCAGCAACTGCGACGGCGACGCGCTGCACGCCGCGCAGCTGCTCCTCGATCAGGGCGCGCAGTTCGTGTGGCACACCGAGGCCGGACTCCCGCAGGGCACCGACTTGGTATTCCTGCCCGGCGGCTTTTCTTACGGCGATCACCTGCGCTCCGGCGCGATTGCCGCGCGCAGCCCGATCATGCAGGCCGTCAAGGCGCACGCCGAACGCGGCGGATATGTGCTGGGCGTCTGCAACGGCTTCCAGGTCCTGACCGAGTCCGGCCTACTGCCCGGCGCACTCTCGCGCAACCGGGACCTGCACTTCCTGTGCCGCCCCGTGCACCTGCGCGTGGAGAACACCGGCACGGCCTTCACCAGCGCGTACACGAAGGGGCAGGTCATCGAGGTGCCCATCGCGCACGGTGAAGGCAACTACTACGCCGACCCCGAGACGGTCGCGCGGCTGGAGGGCGAGGGGCAGGTCGTGTTCCGCTACGTGGACAACCCGAACGGCAGCCTGAACGACATCGCCGGGATCGTCAGCGAACGCGGCAACGTGCTCGGCATGATGCCCCACCCCGAACGGGCTGTGGAGGCCCTGCTGGGTAGCGAGGACGGCCGGGGCCTGTTCGACAGCCTGAAGGGCGCGCTGGTGTCCCGGTGACCACCCCGTCGCCCGGTGCCGTGACGGCCTACCTGGCCGAGCAGTTCCGCAGCGAACTGGAGCTGTTCCGCGCCGCGCTGGAGCAGGCGCCGGGCGACGCCTTCCACACGCCCCGCCTGGGCCACAGCCCCGCGTGGCACGCCCTGCACATCGCCGAGTGGCTGCGCCTGATGGTCCTCGACGACCGCACGCCGAACTACCACCACCTCGGCTGGGAGGACAACGCCCGCGTGCAGGCGCTCGGCACCCAGCCCGCGCCCGTCCGCGAGAGCGACCCGCGTGAACAGATCCTGGCCGCGCTGGAACAGACCGGCGCGCGGGTCGTCGCTTGGCTGGAACAGGCCGACGACACCGCCCTGGACGGCGAGGTCTTCAGCGCCGCCACCCCCAGCGGCACCCGCCCCCGCCGCCTCGCCCTCGGGATGCAGCTGCGCCACGTCGGCTACCACCGCGGACAGCTGAACCTCCTGCTGAAGTCGCTGTCCTGATCCGCAGGCGTGACCCGCACACCCTCTTTCCCACTCCCGATCCATCCCCGCCCGGGCCGCGCCCGGGTTTGCAAGGAGCTTCAATGACGCAAGCCGCCACCCTCCGCGACCGTGCGGGCACGTTTGGCCTGTCCACCGAAGAATTCGACCTGCTCGTCTCGCGTATCGGCCGGGAGCCGAACGCGCTGGAGGCCGCCATCGTGGGCGCCATGTGGAGCGAACACTGCGGGTACAAGAACTCGCGGCCGCTGTTCCGTCACTTCCCCACGACGGGCCCGCAGGTATTGCAGGGTCCCGGTGAGAACGCGGGCGTGGTGGATATCGGGGACGGGTGGGGCGTGGCGTTCAAGATGGAAAGCCACAACCACCCGTCGGCGGTGGAGCCGGTGCAGGGCGCGGCGACGGGCGTGGGCGGCATCCTGCGCGACATCTTCGCGATGGGGGCGCGGCCGTTCGCGGTGCTGGACAGCCTGCGCTTCGGGAACCCCGACAGCCCCAGGACGCGCTTCCTGCTGAACGGCGTGGTGGAGGGCATCGCGCACTACGGGAACGCGATCGGCGTGCCCACGGTGGGCGGCGAGGTGACCTTCCACCCCAGCTACCAGGAGAACCCACTGGTGAACGTGATGGCGCTGGGCCTGCTGCGTCACGAGGATCTGGCGAAGGGGACGATGGGTGAGGTCGGGAACACCATCGTGTACGTGGGCAGCAAGACCGGGCGGGACGGCCTGGGTGGCGCGGTGTTCGCGTCCGCCGACCTCAGCAACGCGTCTCAGGCGGACCGCCCGGCGGTGCAGGTGGGCGACCCGTTCATGGAGAAGCTGCTGCTGGAGGCGACGCTGGAGGCCATCCAGGCGGGCGTCGTGGCGGGCGTGCAGGACATGGGCGCCGCCGGACTGGTGAGCAGCACCTGCGAGATGGCGTACCGCGCCGGGCTGGGCATCACCATGGACCTCGATCTGGTGCCCACCCGCGAGGACGGCATGGTGCCCATGGAACTGTGCCTGAGCGAGTCGCAGGAGCGCATGATCCTCGTGCCGGTGCCCGGCAAGGAGCAGGACCTGCTGGACCTGCTCGCCAAGTGGGAACTGGACGTCGTGACCATCGGGCAGGTGGAGGCGCACACCAACTACCGCCTGACGTGGCGCGGCGAGGTCGTCTGCGACCTCCCGGTGGACCTGCTGAACGAGGCGCCCAAGTACACCCGCGAGGGCATCGAATCCGACGAGATCAAGGCGAAGCGCGAGCGTGACCTGAGCGGCGTTCCCGTCCCCGGCGACCTCGGCGCGGTCCTCACCGACCTGCTTGCTCATCCCACGATTGCCAGCAAGCGCCCCATCTACCAGCGCTTCGATCATCAGGTCATGACGAACACCGTCGTCGTGCCCGGCGCGGCCGACGCCGCCGTCATGCGCGTCAAGGGCAGCCCCATGGGTGTGGCCGCGACCAGCGACTGCAACCCGCGCTTCGTGTACCTCGACCCGTACGCGGGCGCTGCCGCCGCCGTCGCCGAGGCCGCCCGGAACCTCGCCTGCGTGGGCGCGACCCCGCTGGCCATCACGGACAACCTCAACTTCGGCAACCCCCACAGACCCGAGGTGTACTACCAGCTGGAACGCGCCGTGCACGGCATCGCCGACGCCTGCCGTCATCTCAACACCCCCGTCACCGGCGGGAACGTCAGCCTGTACAACCAGTACACCGAGGGCGACGAACGCGTCGCCATCCACCCCACCCCCACCATCGGCATGGTCGGCGTCCTCCCCGACGTCACCAAACGCGCCACCATGGACCTCAAGGGCGAAGGCCACACCCTCTACCTGATCGGCGAACACGCCGACTCCATCGGCGCGAGCCAGTACCTCGAAACCGTCCACGGCCTCGAAGCCGGACACGTCCCCACCCTGGACCTGACCCGCGAACAGGCCGTCATCGACGCGACCCTGCACCTGATCCGCGCGGGCCTGACCGACACCGCGCACGACTGCGCCGAAGGCGGCCTCGCCGTCGCCCTGAGTGAAATGGCCATCGCGGGCCACACCGGCCTGAACGTCACCCTGAACGCCCCCACCACCACCCGCGCCGACGCCCTCCTGTACGGCGAGGCGCACGCCCGCATCCTCATCGCCACCACTGACGAGACCAGCACCGAAGCGGCCCTTCAGGCCCAGGGCGTCCCCTTCACCCGCCTCGGCACCAGCGGCGGGGACACCGTCACCATTGCCCTCCCAGGGCACCACATACACTTGAGCGTGACCCTCAGCGCCCTCACCCACGCGTTCACCACCCCCCTCGCGGAGATCCTGGGATGAACCGCGGCGGGAGCGGTGGTCACACGGCCACCCCCCTCCCAACCTCCCCCACAAGGGGGGAGGAGTCACGTCACGCCTGCCAGATGCTCCGCGACGCGCGCCAGCACACCGTCCAGGTTGCCCCGCACCTCATGGTTCCAGAAGCGCAGCACCGTGAACCCGTCCGCCGTGAGCTTCGCGTCCCGCAGCCGGTCCGACTCGCTGCCCGCGTGCTGGCTCCCGTCCAGTTCCACCACCAGCCGCGCCGGATAGCACACGAAATCCACCACGAACGGCCCGATCACCTCCTGCCGCCGGAAACTCACGCCCAGCCCTGCCCCGCGCAGGCGCGACCACAGCAGCCGTTCCTCCGGCGTCATGTCACGCCGCAACCGCCGCGCCACCTCGGTGCTGACGCTTTCCCTCTGTCGCCTACGCTGCATCCCGCCCATCTTTTCACCCCTCCCCCCTCGTGGGGGAGGCCGGGAGGGGGGGCCACGCGCGCCCCCGGCCCCCACCTCTGGAGCCTCGCATGATCTTTGATCCGATTCTTGATAAGCCGCAGGATGAATGCGGTGTGTTTGGCATGTTCTCGCCGGAGCCGCTGGACCTGGCGTGGTTCACGTACCTGGGCCTTTTTGCGCTGCAGCACCGTGGGCAGGAGGCGGCGGGGATGTGCGTGTCGGACGGGGAGAAGTTCCACGTGGAGAAGGACCTGGGTCTGGTGACGCAGGTGTTCGACGAGCGGCGCCTGGACAGCGTGCGGCTGGCGAACGCGCGGGTGAGTATCGGGCACGTGCGGTACAGCACGACCGGAAGTAACCTGCGCTTCAACGCGCAGCCGCTGACGACCCGGACGAACAAGGGCATCCTGGGGCTGGCGCACAACGGGAACTTCGTGAACGCCCGCGAGGTCCGCAACGACATGCTGATGCAGGGCGCGTTGTTCCAGACGACGAACGACAGCGAGGTGATGCTGAACCTGATCGCCCGCGAGAGTCACCTGGACCTGATCGAGGCGACCGCCGCCGCCATGAAACGCCTGAAGGGGGGTTTCGCGTGCGTGCTGATGAGCCGCACGCAGCTGCTGGGCTTCCGCGACCCGAACGGCGTGCGGCCCCTGGTGATCGGGCAGCGGGACGACCACGCGTACGTGATCGCGTCCGAGCCGTGCGCGCTGTACGCCGTCGGCGCGCGCCTGATCCGTGACGTGCAACCCGGCGAACTCGTGTGGATCGACCGCACGGGCCTGCACTCCCTGATGGTCGAACCCAGGAAGCCCACGCCGTGCGCGTTCGAGTGGATCTACTTCGCGCGCAGCGACAGCCAGCTGGACGGCGCGGACGCCCACGAGAGCCGCATCCGCATGGGCCACCAGCTGGCAAAGGAACACCCCGTGGACGCCGACATTGTCGTGCCCGTCCCGGACAGCGGCATCGGCGCGGCCATCGGCTACGCCCGCGAGAGCGGCATCCCGTTCGACTACGGCCTGTACAAGAACCCCTACGCGGGCCGCACGTTCATCGCCCCGACGCAGGAAGCGCGCGAGTTGAAAGTCAAGATGAAACTCAGCCCCACCAGCGCCGTGCGCGGCAAACGCGTCGTGCTGGTCGACGACAGCATCGTGCGCGGCACCACCAGCCGCCAGATCGTGAACCTCCTGCGCGAGGCGGGCGCGACCGAGGTCCACTTCCGCGTCAGCAGCCCGCCCATCAAGCACCCATGCTTCTACGGCATCGACACCGCCGCCCGCAAGGAACTGGTCGCCAGTACGCACAGCATCGAGGAGATCCGCGACCTGATCGGGGCGGACACCCTGACGTTCATCAGTGAGCAGGGCATCCGCGAAGCCGTCGGCGGCCCCGGCCTGTGCTTGGCATGCTTCAACGGGGAGTACCCGGCAGGCACCCCCCTGTTAAATGACGTGGACAAGCTGGCGCTGGAAATATAATCAACGGAATCGTCAGTACTCAATACGCGCCTTATTCATAAATATTTTAATCCAATAAACAAACGTACTCACCTCGGCGGCATCTAAATTTGATCTTAATTCTTAATTTAAAGATTGCAAATTTCTATTTTTTAAGAAGTATATGTATTTTTCTATCGAGTATAGTTATCATGTTGTGACTCCGAATAATACTTAGTTATGACCACAACATCACCATCTTCAATGTAGTGGACTCTCGCTCCACCGACATAGAATCTCCATTCGCGCGACTGCTCTATATAGTGATCATTAATATCAGATCTTCTACCGCAATTCTCTCTGCGCAAAGAAAGCCTCTTCGCAATTTGCATTAGGGCTTCCGCTTTAGATTTTTCATTCAGTTTAGATATGTCTCTAACAAATCTGTTTTCGATCCTAAAATTCCTAATCTCCTTGTAGTCGTTATCAGGATACATGATTTCAAAATATAGATTAACAGCTTCCTCTATGCTCTCCGAATTGTCCTCTACTGTAAAATAGAATTTTTTACACAAGGAAGTAAGACTAAGTATGGATATATCTTCATTTTTTGGAGTTATTTGAATATTTTTTATATCACCCCTGATATTTCTCTTCTTAAGTAGTACTTTTCTAATAAAATCAGCTTGACCAAAATTGTCAGATAAATTAAGTATGAAGCGAGCAAATTTCTCCTTACTAGAAGGCTCTATAAAACTTATCAGATCATCAGGAATCATGTCCTGATCCTTCTCTGATATCGGCGTATTCACGAATAATTTAGTAAATTCACTATATAGGATCGGATACATCATCCTTTTCCAATTCTCATCCTTTATATAAGGCGGCTTTTGGGCATCCTCAATTATATAATTATATATTTCTTCAGGAAAAAACGGATTTACGCCCAGTAGTTTAACAAGCCGCACCATATGAAGCATCTCATAAATGAATTTATCCCTCTCATCATTATCTGACCAATCGTCTTCACTCATCAGAAAAAAACCGGGTTCAACCGCGAACATCCACACCTCTTCGCTTCTGCCGCTTTTTTATACCTGTTTTAAGTATGATTTCCTGCTCAGAAACATTTTGATCAAAGAATCCTTTTGGCCAATTAACTACGCCAAACTCTTCATCTATCTTTATTTTTTGATACTCAACATTATTTTTCACATTCTCAGCAAAGTAGATTGACGTGATATCTTTAATTGACGTTGAGTCATCTTCAACTATTCTGCGAACCATCCTGTTAATTAGATGGTCGCTGTGCGTTTCAACGATTACAGATTTACCCGAAAGCGCCAAAGATATCAGAAAATCCGCTAAATGCATCTGTAAACCGGGGTGCAGGTGTATCTCGGGTTGTTCAAGTATCAGAGTAGATCCCTCAGGCATTCTGAGCCCTTCTAAAATTATCGGGAAGATTTGGCTCACTCCAAACCCAACATCGCTAATATTAACGAGCGTGCCAGAAGGCGATTTCATTACTAGTTTTAGCAATTCGCCTGAATAAATATTGTCAAATGCATTTATTCCCATTCTATCTAGCCAGAAATTCATGCTATCTATTAGTGATGACTGCTCGCATTTAACGAATCTATTTCCTTCAATCCTAATCGAATTATTAATCTGCTTATCTCGCTCCGATAGAAGAATATATGGTGCATTTTCACCCTTGACGCCAATCTCCTTGAAATCCTCTTCAACAACATATCTCCGTTGCGGTTCATATCTCAGGGGACCAATATAATTATAGCTATTGAGCAGGCCTTGTAGCATTTGACCAATGTAATTTACAATAATCCGCAGATCCTCTAAGCCGCTAACATGCCTCTCCTCACTTGTAACACCCAGCGCAACGTACGGCCTAGCACCTATAAATGAAAGAGTTATATCACATGAACCTCTTGAAATTCTATCTCCTTTATCTTTAGTTCTGGATAGATATCTTGGAATATTTTTAAAAACTGCATGATATTTTGCATCAGACTTTCTCTGCAAAATAATCTCAAGCAGATTATCAGCAGATTTTATAGAAAAGTTCATTGTTTTTACTACTATGTCTTTTGCGGTATCTATAAAATCCGCTCCATCATTTTTGTTTAGATTTTCCAATTCAATACCATAGTGCAAAACAGCATCGTCTAGATTAAATCCCAATCCAGCTATTTGTTGGACCCAAAATGCCACCGAGAGCCCGAGTCCGTAATCATTATCAATAATTCCTTCATCGTTTAGCGTAAGGGAGATACTTATATTATTAGCAGGGTTCTTACCATAAACAACTTCATTGTAGGATCCTAAATGGGCATATTTACCATTAAATATTACCGTCCTCTCTGTTGAAGCATTCATCATAGTTTGCTTCAGAAGTAGAATCGCCTGAAGTATTGAGCTCTTACCACTACTGTTAGAGCCGCAAAAAATAGTGATAGGCTTGATGTCCAAGTCATCAAGACTCTTTATGCCTTTGAAGTTTTTCAGAGACAGCTTGTTTATCACAAAATCTCCTAACGCGACCATGGTAAAAAATGAATGGCGGTTGTCGTACACTAATCCACTCAACCGTCTATCTTCATTAGGACGCACGCAGTAGTGAAATTATGCTGCGGAATTCTATCAACGCCAACGTAATATTTATGCCCCGGCCCTACGTGAGCGTGGACGCCGTAAAGCACGAGGGCGGGACACTTACGAACAGTGATCTCGCCTGTCCGTTGCACCTTCGCCTACGGAAAGTCCCTCGGATGTTCTGCACACTACGATCATGACAAATGTTCGGGCGTGGCGCGGCGCAATCTTGGCAGTCTGTCTCCTGTTCGCGGGGGCGGGGGCGCATCAGCCGCTGTTCAATCCGGGCAGCGGCACGCAGGACACCGCGTTCCAGGTGCCGCAGCCGACCGTGTCGAAGGTCATCACCATGCAGGGCCGCGCGGGAGGCCGCGACTGGTACGCCCTGACGACCGGGCCGGGCTTCCGCTTGGACGTGGCGGTGTTCGGCGGATTCCGTCTGTTGCGTTGACCACCCGGAAGGGCACCGGGTGATCAACTCCACGCCCGGAACCCGCCCTGCTCCTTCTCGCTCCGCTCGGGTTGAACGGTTGTGCCAACCATTCAACCGGAGTGGGTGTCAGTTCCGCGTGTGACGCGGCGTACCGTCCCCGCCTGTGGCTGGTCGGGCCGGGCGTGCCGGTGGGGTCTGGGCAGCCGGAGTTCATACCGGACGGCTGGGGCGCGGTGGGCGTGTCCGGGCCGTACTCGGCGTACTCGGGGCATGGCGTGGTGGGGTGGCGCGGGCCGACGCTGGCGCGCACGCTGGGGGCCGGGACGCACTACCTGGTGGTGGAGCATGGCGCGCGGGGCGGATGGTCGTTCATCTCCCTGGCGGGCGCGGAGGTGCCGGGCGGCACGCCGGACGGTCGCGCGGCGCTGGGTCGCTTCGCCCGCTGCGGAGGGTGAAGGGCGGGCAGGATCCCTGGCTCCTCTCGAGGGGAGCTGTCGGCACAGCCGACCGAGGGGTCAAGCAGACTCAGGGGCGGTCGTACACCATCAGGACACTCATGACGGCCGCGCTGCTGGGAATGTCGGCGTACATGCCTTGTGTGTAGGCGAAGACCGTGCAGGGTGTCCCGTCGGTTTCGACTGTGAACTGCCCGACCGAGTGGAAGGAATCGTCGTCAGGTGCAGCCGGACGGTGTGGGCCCAGTTCATGTTCAAGGGCACTCATGGTGGGCTGCTGCGTGGGCGTGTAGGTCAGTTTCACCCACAGTGATTCCTCGTGCTCGCCGACGGACCCGACGCGCAGGTCGGCAAGGGATTCCGGAAGGGCTGCCGGGGGTTCGTCCAGGTCGTCGCTGCGCGCGCCCACTGTGGCGGTCAGGCTTTTCGTGTCGGGTGCGCGGGCTGACTACCCTTCAAAACGCACAGTAGGCAGCAGAAAGTCGGCTCCTGTACGGTATTTCTGCGATGAAAACCCTTAGGAGCCGACCACCTCACGATACCTTGCAGACCGCCTTGCGGTCTGCTTTCCCTGTGGACGCTCGCCGCCTCGTCGTCTTCACGGCCCTGATCCTGGCGGTCATTCAGGCGCGCACCGTTGTCCTGTACAGCCTGAAGACGCATGTCGCCCTCCCGGGCTCGTTGACGACTCGGTATCAGCGGCTCTGCCGGTTCGTCCAGTTCCCGTTTCCTGAGGCGCTGTTCCCCCGATTCGCCTTGTCCTTTCTCCCGCCCGGCCCAGTCGACCTCATTCTCGATCGCACCAACTGGAAACTTGGCCAACAGGACGTCAATATTCTCCTGCTCTCTGCCGTGTGGAACGGGTTCAGTTTGCCGCTGATGTGGACACTGCTCCCGCACGGTGGGGCCAGTCGTTCCTGTGTCCGGGAAGCGCTCGTGGAGCGCTTCCTGAAGCTCTGCCCAGATCGGGAGATCCGGTGCCTGCTCGCGGATCGTGAATTCATTGGGCAGCACTGGTTTCGATTCCTCGACCAGCACGGGATTGCACCCTGCATTCGTCTCCCAGCTCGCGCCACGATCGGCGCGCACGGCATGCCGGTCTGGGCGGTCTTCAAGAACCTTCAGGTGGGTGAAGTCAGGGTCTGGCATCGCCAGACCCGCATCTACGGTGTGAATCTGCGAGTGGCGGCCACGAAAAACGCAGCCGGTGACATGCTGTACCTGGCGTATCGGGGGCACGCCCTGCCGAACATGCGCCGGTATGCCCTGCGCTGGCAAACAGAAAATCTGCACGCCGCGTTGAAAACCAGAGGGTTCAACCTGGAAGATACGGGTCTGACGCGCCCCGAGCGAGTGTCTTCGCTCCTGACGGTCGTCAGCGTCGCCTTCATCTGGGCGTGCGTGACGGGCGAGGTCGTGGCACGTCGAACAGCTACCAAAGTAAAGAAACACGGACACCGCACGGTGTCTGTGTTTCGACTCGGGCTTGATCATCTCCAGGATCTTCTGCTGCATCCGTCCGGCGCATCCTGGCGCACCTTGAGCACACTCATGCCCCGTTTTGAAGGGTAGTCAGGTGCGCGGGTCAACGTCTGGCAGATCTGCTTGAGGCTGCTGGGGGAAGCGTAGTCGATGGTCATGGTGTCCTTGTTGCACGCGGTGAGCAGGAGGATCAGGGCGATGGGGAGGGACTTCATCGTCGCCCGCTCCGGGCGCGGATGGTGTCCAGTGCGCCCTGAGTGTCCCAGGCGTCCCGCTCGCCTGGGATGGCGCGGTAGGCGTCGTAGGCGGCGTCGTACCGCCGTTCGGCGTTGCTGAGTTTGGTGCGGGCGGTCTTCAGCTGCGCGTCCAGGGTCTTGAGCTGCTGTTGCCGCTCGGCTTTTTCAGCGGCGCTGGTGGCTTCCTTCTGAAACTGCACGACTTCCTGCCGCCGACTTTCGAGGTACCTCAGTTCATCCTTCGCGATCTCCCATTCGGATCGACGCAGGGAGAGGTTGGCCATCGTGTCTTTCCGGCTGGTCGCCTGCGCGCCGAAGCTGGACTGGTAGAACTCGTTGGCGACGATGCCCTGCACGGACTGCGGGCTGATGGGTTTGCGGGCGGCGGCGGCGATGATGACGGGTCGCATGCCGGTGCGCGCGGCAATCTGCGTGGGGGTGAAGCCCATGCCGACCATGAGCCGCAGGGCCATGAAGTTCTGCTCGGCGTGCCGGGTCTCGTGATACAGCGTGTCCAACACGTCACGGATCTCCTCGGGGGTCATGTCAGGGCGCAGGGTGGACGCGTTGAGTTCCAGCTGCCACGTTTTGAACGTGAACGTACCCAGCAGGGAAGCGGACATGGGTGTCGCGGTGAACTGCGGTGCGGGCAGGCCGTTCGCCTGACTGAACTGCTTCAGGAGTGCCTCGATGGCCTGTTTTCTTTTGCTGGCGGTGTCCAGGGTGTTCCACGTCTGGACGATGCGGTCTGTTTCCTTGATGTACCGCGCGAAACTTTCCGGGCGGGCCAGTCCGGCGGGGAACAGTTTGGCCATCTGCTCAGGGGTGATGGCACCGGTCGGCAGAAAGCCGCCCAGTTGATTTCCGTTGGCGAGGACGGTGCTACGTCCACCATAGAGGGCCAGGTCGAAGGTGGCTTGCCAGCTGGCCACGCCGTTCAGGAAGGCGTGATCCACGGTGCCCGTGACCGGCAGTTGAAGCTTCTCCTGGATGGCCTTGATAACGGTCGGGGTGTACTGCTGTGCGTTGGCCTTGTACCACGTTCTGGCTGTTTTGAACTGCGCGTTGGTCAGGTTGTCGAAGGTGAAGCCAGTGGCAGGATCAATTGGGGCCGTGGGTTCGGGGGTGGTGGGCTTGAGTGGCGTGACGGCTGCGGTGTCGGGGGTGATCGCCCGTGGCGATTTGACCTTCACGGTTTTGATGGACTGTGACGAACTGGGATGCTTGAGAGTCGTCCCCGTTCCTGCGCGTGCGAAGGGCACGGGGCGGGCTGTGGCTGGCGGAATGGTATTCGTCTTGGCCTGGGGGAGTGTCTWAGGGCGCGTCTTATTGATTCCTGCGTTGGAGCGTAACGAGAGGGGTACGATGAGGGCATGCCGCCAGCCTGGCAACCCACCCGGTGGACCCGCGAACAGATGGAAGAACGGCGACTGTTCGCTGAGCCGTATCTCCGCGCAGGGGAGCTCAGCTCCACCCAGATCGCCGAACGGTGCGGCGTCAGCAGCAGTGCCGTTCGACGATGGCGACAACGTCTGCGCACACAGGGCTCTCTTGAAGCCACCATTGCTCCAGGCCGCACACCACGACTGACAGACGCTCAGATCGCCCAGATCATGACGATCCTCAGCGCGGGGCCGGGCCCCGCGCAGGCCCCGAATGCCCGCTGGACGTGCCCACAGGTGCGCGAGCTGATCGGCCAGACCTACGACGTGTGGTACGACGTCGATCACCTCAGTCGGCTCTTACGGCAGTGGGGATTCACACCACAGAAACCGATGAGGCGGGCACGAGAACAGGATCAGGAGGCCCTCGTCACCTGGGTGGACACCACGGTGCCCGAGTTGGAAAAAAAAAGTTGAGGCCGGAGAAACACTCGTCTTCATCGATGAGGTGGGCTTCAGCTTGAAGCCCACCGTGACCCGCACCTGGGCCCCCTGTGGTCAGACGCCCGTGTTGGTGTCCAAGTACCGCTGGGACAGCGTGTCGACGATTGGAGCGATCGCCACGACGGGACAGTTTCTGCAACACACGCATCCAGCGTCGATCAACGGCGCACACGTCCTGTCGTTTCTGTCGCATCTGTTGCGTCACATTTCTGGATCGATCACGGTACTGCTCGATAACGCCCGCATTCACAAGACGAAGGCGCTGGGCGCCTTCGTTGCAGCTGAACCTCGATTGTCGGTGGTGTACTTCCCGCCATACGCGCCTGAACTGAATCCGATTGAGCCGGTGTGGGCGTATGTGAAGCAGCATGTCCTCGCGAACTTCTGCCCGTCAGATCTTCAGACGTTGAGGCCCGATTGCCCGTGGCGTGGCGGAAAGTGCGAGCGGCTGAGCTTCCAAGGCGCCTCCTGCATGGAGCTCGGCTGTGACCCAGTTGCGCAGGAATCAATAAGCTGATGGTCTGGTTTTGGGTTCGAACATAAGGCACTTCCCTGTGGTCGTCCGGTTTCCGTTCGACGCTAGCAGGAGCGGATTGGACGCGCCGCCTCACTTGTTGACCGGCCGACCAGTTCAGTGTTGTTCTGGCATGCTCAAGGGGCGCTCCGCGCGAGCCTCTTGGCGTTCTCCAGGACGTACCGGGCGATGTCCGGTAGTTGCTCTTCGATCAGCAGGCTGTCCATGACGTCCGAGCCGGGGTTGAAGTAGGCGTACGCGAAGGTCTGCCCGCCGGTCAGGCTCAGCAGGCCACTCATGGTGACGTTCCGCCAGCCGCTGCCCGCCTTGCTGCCCCAGTAGGCGACGGTGGGGTCCTTGGCGCGGCAGCATCCCTTGGCGAGGGTGTCGCGCAGGAACGCTCGGTTGGTGGCACTGAGGCTGGGGTCGAGGTGCATGCGGGTGATGAGCGTGGCCCATTCGCGGGGGGTGCTGCGGTTCTGCAGGTACACCTCAGTCTGGGGGTGGTAGGTGGGGCTGAAGAACGCGCGGTCGAGGTCATCGAGGAGGCGGTCGGCGTTCAGGGTCTGCGCCTGCTGCACGGCGCGGGCGCGGGTCTGGGCTTCCTGGGCGGGTGGGAGGGTGAAGGTCTGCTGCGCGCCGGTGTTCACGTCGGGGCCGTAGAGGTCGGGGAGGAGTCCGGCCTGCGCGGCCCACCACGCCTTGGTGGTGGTGTTCACGCGGGTGTGGCACGCGCCCTGCGCGGTCACGAGGGTCTGGAGGCGGTCGGGGCCGTAGCGCAGGTGCAGGACGTCACTGGCGGTGTTCTCGCTCTGCACGATGGCCTGCGTGGCGAGGTTCTGCACGGTACGCGCGCCTGGCTGGTACGCCTCGATGCTGCGGTTGGCCTCGGTGACGCTCAGGCGGGTGTTCAGGCTGAGGCGTCCGGCTGTCACGTCGCGCAGGGTGCCCCACACGACGATCTGCTTGAAGGTGCTCGCCAGCGGGTACAGGCTATCCGGGTCGTTGGCGATGACGCGCAGGGGCGTGCCGGTGCGCGGGTCGATCTGCGCGAGGTAGAACCCGACCGGGCCGCTGGCGAAGGCGGGCGGCTGGTACGGCAGTTCCGGCACCGGGGTTGGGGCACGGCAGGGCGTGACGGGCACGGGCTCGTACGTCGTCCAGGCTTCCTCGGGGTACACGTCCACGGCGATGAACGGGGCGGGTCCCTCGACGCCCGCGCGGACGGGCATCAGGTTCACGCGCAGCGGGCGGCCCTGGGCGCTGCGAATCTGGATGTCTTTGCCCTGCACGCGGATCTGGATCTGGTCCTGCGCGGTGGGCACCGTGCGGGTCAGGGTGGGCAGCGTGGTCGTGAAGTGCAGGTCTGCGCCGGTCCCGCCGGGCGTCCAGCGGACCGTGCCGTCACGGGCGTCCAGGCCGGTCAGGGTCAGGCGGTAGAACGGGGCGTGCCACGCGCCCTGCACGGTGGGGGCACCGTGGGCAGTCGTGACGAGCAGCGCGGCGATCAGGGGACGCAGGTTCATGTGGCGCGTTCAGGATGGCACGCTGTGGGCAGAACGGGTGACGGAAACGCCCCACCGGTCGGTGGAGCACTGGGGCAGCGCGCGGCTCAGTGGGGGTTGGGGGTGCGGGGCAGGCGTTTGGGCATGCCCAGGCCCAGGCCGGTCAGGAACCCGCCGATCACGGCGAGCACGGCGGTGATCAGCACGGTGTTCAGCGGGCTGGGGAAGTTGGTGCTGCGGTTGGCGTTCGCCACGGCGTGCAGCTGGTTGATGTCGATGACGTCCTTCCCGAGCAGCAGCGCGGCGGCGATCAGGATGATCACGCCGAAGGTCAGGGTCACGCGCGACAGGATCTGCATGACTCCAGTGTACGGAGGGCCGCCCCGGCATTCGGACGGGCGGCCCTTATGCCGTTCTTGGCGAATCGCGCGCTGTTACAGGTACGGGCTCTACAGGGTCAGGGCGCGGGTGGTGGTGGGGACGCGCCAGAAGCCGCTGCTGGCCGTGACGAACAGGGTCTTTCCGCCTGGGCCGCCGAAGGCGACGTTGCTGACCGTCTCGGGGAACAGGATGCGGCCCAGCGGCTGGCCGTCCGGGGTGAGGACGTGCACGCCGTCGGCGGCGCTGCTCCAGATGCGTCCCTGTTCGTCCAGGCGCAGGCCGTCGGTCTTGCCGGGACTGACCGTGAAGTGCAGGTCCTGCAGGGTGGCCTCGCCCTGCGGGGTGACGTGGTAGCGGTACGTGCCGGGGTTCTCGCCGGTGTCGGCCAGCAGCAGCGTGTCGGGGCCAGCGAAGGCCAGTCCGTTGGGTTTGTGCCGGTCGCGGATGGGGGCGGTCAGGGTGCCGTCGGGGGCCAGGCGGAATACCCAGCGGCCGGGGATCTCCATGGGTTCGCCGCGTCCGCCCTCCTCGGGTTTGTCCAGGCCGTAGGTGGGGTCGGTGAACCACAGGCTGCCGTCGGGGTGCTGCGCCACGTCGTTCGGGGAGTTCAGGCGCGCGCCCTCGAAGCGGTCGGCCAGGGTGGTCCAGCGGCCGTCGTGTTCCTGGCGCAGCAGGGCCCGCTGGCCGTGCGAGCAGGCGATCAGGCGGCCCTGGGCGTCCAGGGTGTGACCGTTCTGGTAGTCGCTGGGGTTCAGTTCCTCGACCAGCTGTCCGTCGTCGGTGTAAGCCCAGGTGCGGTTCTGCCGGACGTCGCTGTAGATCATGCGCTGCCGGGCGGGGACGTAGGTGGGTCCCTCGGTCCAGGTGTGCCCGCTGCCGAGCTGTTCGGGCGCGGCACCGTCCGGGAAGAGGGTGTGGAAGTCCGGGTGGGCCGCCTGGAAGGCCGCGTGCGGGTCGGTGGTCATACCGTCATGGTGGCGCGTTCCGGGCCGGGCCGGGTGGGGGTCGTGTGAACGGGTGTCCACGCTGGCAGGGTGGTTACGCACGCGGGAACAAATTCCGGGGGGTGCGGGTGCCAATGCGCCGCGCGGGGGGCGGTATGCTGAGGCGTTATGACGCAGTCGCAGACGATCATGTCCGGCGGGAACGCGGCCTTCATCGAGGGCTTGTACGAGGCGTACCTGGCGGACCCCCAGAGTGTCGATCCGCAGTGGCGGGCCTACTTCGACGAGTTGCGCGGCGGCGCGCACGAGACGCCGCACTCGAAGGTTCAGCAGGCGTTCTACCAGCTGGGCACGCAGCGCCGCGGCGGGGCCGTGGTGCCCGCGCCGCAGGGCGTGAGCGGCGCGCAGCAGGCGGCGGGCGCGCTGATCACGGCGTTCCGGGTGTACGGGCACATCAGCGCGCACACCAACCCCCTGAAGATGCGCGGCCTGCCGGTGGTGCCCGAGCTGACGCCCGAGTACTACGGCCTGTCGACGGCGGACCTGAACGAGCAGGTGCAGGACGGTCCGTTCAGCGGGCCGCTGCGGGACGTGATCGCGCAGCTTCAGGAGACGTACTGCGGTCCCATCGGCTTCGAGTTCAACTATCTGCCCGCCAATGAGCGCGCGTGGTTCCAGGAGCGCGTGGAGGCCAACCGCGGCCGGGGCGTGTTCAGCCGCGACGAGCGCCGCCGCCTCATGAGCAAACTGAACGCCGCCGAGGGCCTGGAACTGTACCTGAAGAACAAGTACCCGGGCGTGAAACGCTTCGGGCTGGAGGGCGGCGAGTCCTTCATTCCGCTGCTCGACCGCATCATCCAGCAGGCCGGGCGGGCGGGCGTGAAGGAGGTCGTGCTGGGCATGGCCCACCGTGGCCGCCTGAACACCCTGGTGAACATCTTCGGGAAGCCCAGCAGCGTGCTGTTCGACGAGTTCGACGGGAAGAAGAAACTCAGCGACAACCCGGACGTGGCCGGGGACGTGAAGTACCACATGGGGTACTCCAGTGACGTGCGCACGCCCGGCGGCCCGATGCACCTGGCGCTGGCGTTCAACCCCAGCCACCTGGAGATCGTGTCGCCCGTCGTGCACGGCAGCGTCCGCGCCCGCCAGGACCGCCGCGGGGACGAGACCCGGCGCAGCGTGCTGCCCATCACCGTGCACGGCGACGCCGCCGTCAGCGGGCAGGGCGTGGTCATGGAGACCCTGAACCTGTCGCGCCTGCGTGGCTTCGCGACCGGCGGGGCGGTGCGCATCGTGATCAACAACCAGGTGGGCTTCACGATCAGCGACCCGCGCGACACCCGCTCCAGCCGCTACTGCACGGACGTCGCGAAGATCGCGAACGCGCCCGTGCTGCACGTGAACGGCGACGATCCCGAGGCCGTGGCGTTCTGCGGGGATCTGGCGCTGGCGTACCGGCAGGAGTTCGGCAAGGACGTGTTCATCGACCTCATTTGCTTCCGCCGCAACGGGCACAACGAGGGCGATGAGCCGCGCATGACCCAGCCGATCATGTACCGCGAGATCGACCAGCACCCCGGCACCCGCGCGCTGTACGCCAAGAAACTGGAGGCCGAGGGTGTCCTGGCTGCCGGTGAGGGCGACGCGCTCGTCAACCGCTTCCGCGATCAGCTCGACGCCGGTGAGGCCGTGGTCGAGGAGATGGAGAACGCCGCGCAGAGCAAACTGGCCGTGGACTGGAGCGAGTACACCGGCACCCACTGGCGTGACGAGGTGAGCACCGCCGTCCCGCAGGAGAAACTGACTGCGCTGGGCCTGCAACTCACCGAGGTGCCCGACGGCTTCAAGGTGCACCGCACCATCGAACGCACCGTGATCAAGCCCCGTCAGGCGATGGCGAAGGGCGAGCAGCCCCTCGACTGGGGCATGGGCGAGATGCTCGCGTACGCCAGCCTGCTCGACGAGGGCTTCGGCGTGCGCCTGGTCGGTCAGGACTCCGGGCGCGGCACCTTCGTGCACCGCCACGCCGTGCTGCACGACCAGAACGCGCAGGACCCCCTGAACGAGGAGTACATGGCCCTGGCGCACCTGCGTGACGGGCAGGGCCGCGTGGAGGTCATCGACTCCACCCTGTCCGAAGAAGCCGTCATGGCCTTCGAGTACGGGTACTCCACGAGCGAACCCAAGGCCCTGATCGCCTGGGAAGCGCAGTTCGGCGACTTCGCCAACGGCGCGCAGGCCGTCATCGACCAGTTCCTGTCCGCCGGTGAGAGCAAGTGGCAGCGCCTCTCGGGCCTGACCCTGCTCCTCCCCCACGGGTACGAGGGCGCGGGCCCCGAGCACTCCAGCGCCCGCCTGGAACGCTACCTGCAGCTGTGCGCGCAGAAGAACATGCAGGTCGTGGTGCCTTCAAGCGCCGCGCAGATCTTCCACCTGCTGCGCCGACAGGTGCTGCGCCCCTACCGCAAGCCCCTGATCGTCATGACGCCCAAGAGCCTGCTGCGCAACAAGGCCGCCATGAGCCCCCTGTCCGACCTGACCGACGGCCGCTTCTGCGAGGTCATCGGGGACGCCGAGGTCACGGGCGCCCGCCGCGTGGTCATCAGCAGCGGCAAACTGCACTGGGAACTCGTGGACGCCCGCGACGCCGACAAGGACGGCTACGCCGGGACGGCCCTGATCCGCCTGGAGCAGCTGTACCCCTTCCCCGCCGAGGCCCTGGCCGCCGAACTCGCCAGGCACCCCGGCGCGCAGGTCGTCTGGGCGCAGGAAGAACCCGAGAACCAGGGCGCGTGGCTGATGATCTGGGAGGACCTCGAGAAGGTGCTCGCCCCCGGGCAGACCCTCAAGAGCTCCACCCGTCCGCGCAGCGCCAGCACCGCCGCCGGGTACGCCAGCGTGCACGCCAAGGAGCAGGCCAAGGTCATCGCCGACGCGCTGGGCGAGAAACTCAGCGGCGAGGTCGTCGCCGAGCAGAAGGAACTCGCCGAGACCGCCAAACAGCAGGGCTGAACCCCGAGTGCAGTGGGGCCGCTTCCGGGAGGACCGGGGCGGCCCCGCTCCTTTGGTGGGCGGCGGCGGCTCTTTTTCGTGCCTTGTGTTCGGGCGTCCCCGGCGCAGTCACAGCGCCGGGGGGGTATAACTGAGAGCGTTATGGCGGACATCAAAGTTCCTGTTTTTTCCGAGTCGGTGAGCGAAGGTACGCTGCTGGCGTGGCATAAGAAACCCGGCGACGCCGTGAAGCGCGGCGAGGTCCTGGCCGAGATCGAGACGGACAAGGTGGTGCTGGAAGTCACGGCGCTCCAGGACGGCGTGCTGGTCAGCACCGCGAAGAACGAGGGGGACACGGTGCTCAGCGAGGAGGTGCTGGGCGTCGTGGGTGACGCGGGCAGCGCGCCCGCCCCGGCCGCCACCCAGGAGGCCGTCAGCGGTCCGATCGCGAACGAGGCCAGCGCGGGCGGCACCGCCACCCAGCCCGACAGCGCCGCTGCCGGGGCCAGTGCGGGCAACGAGGCGACGCGCCGCGACGACCTCTCCCCCGCCGTGCGCAAGGTCGTCGTGGAGAACGGCCTGAACCCCGCGCAGATTCCCGCGACCGGCCCCAAGGGCAACATCACGAAGGCCGACGCGCTGGGTGCGGTGGGCCAGCAGGCCGCACCCGCCCAGGCAGCCCAGCCTGTGACGCCCGCCGCCGTGATCCCCGCCGGGGCGCGCCCCGAGCAGCGCGTGCCCATGACCCGCATCCGTCAGCGCATCAGCGAGCGCCTGAAGGACGTGCAGAACACCGCGGCCCTGCTGACCACCTTCAACGAGGTGAACATGCAGCCCGCCATGGACCTGCGCAAGAAGTACCAGGATCAGTTCGTGGCGAAGCACGGCGTGAAACTGGGCTTCATGAGCCTGTTCGTGCGCGCCGCGACCGAGGCCCTGAAGGCCTTCCCGGTCGTGAACGCCAGCGTCGAGGGCAAGGACATCATCTACCATGGCTTCTACGACATCGGTATCGCGGTCGCCAGTGACCGTGGTCTGGTCGTGCCGATCCTGCGCGACACCGACCAGATGAGCCTCGCCGGGATCGAGAAGGCCATCGGCGGGTACGCGCAGAAGGCCAAGTCCGGCAAGCTGACGCTGGAGGACATGAGCGGCGGCACGTTCAGCATCACGAACGGCGGCACGTTCGGCAGCATGATGAGCACCCCGATCATCAACGCCCCGCAGAGCGCCATCCTGGGCATGCACAACATCATCGAGCGGCCCATCGCGCAGAACGGGCAGGTCGTGATCGCCCCCATGATGTACATCGCCCTGAGCTACGACCACCGCATCATCGACGGCAAGGAAGCCGTGCAGTTCCTCGTGATGCTCAAGAACCTGCTGGAAGACCCGGCGCGCATGCTGCTGGAACTGTAAGCAGCGTCGATGGTTGACAGTTGATGGTTGATGGAAGGGCAGGCCCCTCTATCAACCATCAACTTTCAACTGTTCACGCCTCCCCCCAGTGAGGCTTCTGCCAGAGTGCGTCCGCTACCCTGGGCGGCATGACGGGCGTAGCACAGCAGGAGGCCCTGACGGGCCGGTTCGGTGGCGTGTCGGACGGCGTGAACCTGCACGCCACCTGGGACGGGGACCGCCTCACCGCGCGGGTGGGGGGCTTCACGGACGGCACCGACGTGCGCGTGTGGCTGGAAGGCGGCGAACTGGTGGGCCGCGTGGGGGGCGTCACGAGCGGGCATGACGTCCGGGCGGGCATCGCGGCGGGTGTCATGACGGTCCGCCTGGGCGGCTTCACGCAGGGCGTGGACGCGCGGCTGGAGTTCACACCGGATCAGGTGACGGGCCGCTACGGCAGCTTCACGGACGGCCTGGACGTGACCCTGCGGCACTACGCGGGCGAGGTCCGGGGTCGGCTGGGGAGCTTCACGCGCGGCGTGAACGTCCAGCTGGACCTGGGCGCCGTGCCGTTCCCGCTGGGGGCGCTGCTGCTCGTGTGCGCGCTGAACCTCTGGCTCACGCAGGGCCGCGCCCTGACCCCCAGCCGGTAGGAAACCAAAGGAGAGGAGGCGGGTGGCTGTCGTGCCCCCGCCTCCTCTCCTCTGTTCCTACTGCCCACACCCCGAATCCCACACCCCTAGTGCGCCAGCACGTCCGCGCTGAGGTCCTCGGGTCGGATGGCGCCGGTCATGACGGACACGGTGTCGGCCATGCTGATCTTCTGGGGGTTCAGCAGCGCGGCGCGCCGGCCCATGCGGTGCACGTGGATGCGGTCGGCGATCTCGAATACGTGGGGCATGTTGTGGCTGATCAGGATGACGGGCAGGCCCCGGTCGCGGACCTTGCGGATCAGGTCGAGGACCATGTTGCCCTCGCGCACGCCGAGCGCGGCGGTGGGTTCGTCCATGATCACGACGTGCTGCGCGAACGCGGCGGCGCGGGCCACGGCGACGCCCTGCCGCTGCCCGCCGCTCAGCGTCTCGACGGGCTGGCTCATGCTCTTGATGGCGAACTGCAGGCCTTTCATGTGTTCGGTGGCCTCGGTCAGCATGCGGCGGCGGTCGATGAGTTTCAGGGCGCGGCCCAGCGCGCCCCCGCGGTACAGTTCGCGGCCCAGAAACAGGTTTTCCGCGATGGTCATGGCCGGGGCGACGGCGAGGTCCTGGTACACGGTCTCGATTCCGGCGCGGCGGGCGTCGCTGGGCGTGCGGAAGTGCACGGGTTGTCCATCCAGGAGAATCTCGCCCTCGTCGGGGATGAGCGCGCCGGACAGCGCCTTGATGAGGCTGCTCTTGCCCGCGCCGTTGTCGCCGATGACGGCCATGATCTCGCCGGGACGCAGTTCGAAGTCCGCGCCGCCGATGGCGGTGACGTGCCCGTACCGCTTGACGAGGCCGCGCGCTTCCATGACCAGTGGCCGGGCGGTCTGCGGTCCGGGGGTGACGGGCAGGTGGGTGGCGGCGGTCATGCTTTCCTCCGGGAGAACTGGTCGGTGGCGACCGCCAGGATGATCAGGATGCCGGTGATGAGGTTCTGGTACACGCTGTCCAGGCCCATGAACGTCAGGCCCGAACGGAACACGCCGACGATCAGCACGCCGACCAGGGTGCCCAGGACGTTGCCGCGACCGCCGAAGAGGCTGGTGCCGCCGATCACGACGGCGGTGATGCTCTCGAGGTTCTCGGTGGTGCCCGCCTCGGGGGACGCGCCGCCGATGCGTTCCAGCAGCAGCAGGGCCGCCACGCCGTACAGCATCCCGGCGAAGGTGTACACGCTCAGCAGCAGGCGGCTGGTGTTGATGCCGCTCAGGCGCACCGCTTCCGGGTTGTTGCCCAGCGCGTAGATGTGCCGCCCCGGCGCGGTGTAGTTCAGGAACAGCCACGTCAGGACGAACAGCGCGACCATCAGCAGGCTGCCGTACGTGAACGGCGTGCCGAACACCGTGAAGCGCTGCGCGAGGAACGTCAGGCCGTCGGCGGGCATGGGGACGCTGGTCGCCTTCGAGTAGATCTTCACGGCGGCGAACACGATGGAGTACATGCCGAGCGTCACGATGAACGGCGGCAGTTTCCACTTCGTGATGAGCAGGCCGTTGGCCCAGCCGACGAACGCGCCGACCGCGAAGCCCGCCAGGATCGCCAGCGGAACGGGCACGCCCTGCTCGACGGCCAGCTTGCCGATCACCATGCTGCTCAGGGCCATGATCATCCCGCAGCTCAGGTCGATCCCGGCGGTCAGGACGATCAGCGTCTGCGCGATGGCGATCACGCCCACGAACGACGCCTGCTGCAGGATCAGGCTGAAGGTGCCCAGCGTCAGGAACCGGTCGGACTGGAAGGTGAAGAACAGGCAGGCGATCAGCAGGGCGATCAGCGGGCCCAGGGTGCTGAGGTTCGGCAGCTGGAAGCGCCGCCCGGGCGTGGTGGTGGTGGGTTGCGTCATGCTCATGGGTCTCCCCGGTCAATGAAGTTCGCCACGGCGCGCGGCTCAGGGGGCGCGGGCCGTGGCGACTTGAAGGTGAGGGTCGGGGGCGGGGCCGGACAGCCGCGCCGGTCAGGGCCTGGGGTGGGGTTCCGTCTGTTCCGCTGGCTGACCGGCACGGCACCGGCCAGCCAGTTCCACGCCCGGAACCCTGTTCACTCCTTCTCGCTCTGCTCGGGTGGCCGGATCACTCCGGCCCCCGGAGGCTTACTGCCCCCAGCAGTTGGCGAGGCCGAACTTGCCGTTCTGGCTCTTGACCCCGGCCATGGCCTTGTTGGTGATCAGGGTGACGCCGGTGTCGGTGTAGCCGCTGACCTTCTTGCCGGTCTTGGCGTAGTTCACGCCCGCCGCGACGCCCATGCTGGCCATCTTCAGGGGGTACTGCTGGCTGGTCGCGCCGATCACGCCGCTCTCGACGTTGCGCACGCCGGCGCAGCCGCCGTCCACGGACACGATCAGGACGCTCTTTTCCTTCCCGGCGGCCTTCAGCGCCTGGTACGCCCCGGCGGCGGCGGGTTCGTTGATGGTGTACACGACGTTGATGTCCGGGTTCTTCTGGAGGCAGTTCTCCATGGCGGTCTGGCCCTTGGTCTGGTCACCGAAGGAGTCCTGCGCGCAGGCGACGCTGGTGTTCACGAGGTCCTTGGTGCTGGCCGTGATGCCCTTGACGCCGAAGCCCGCCAGGAAGCCGTTGTGGCGCGCGATGCCGACCGGGTGGCCAGGGAACAGATCCAGCGTGGCGATCACGGCTTTCTTGGTGCCCATGGCTTTCTTGGCCCACTGGCCGATCAGGATGCCCGCCTGGTAGTTGTTCGTGGCGAACAGCGCGTCCACGGCGCTGGCGGGTTCGGTGGGGCTGTCCAGCGCAATGACCATGACGCCCTGCGCGCGGGCCTTGGCGATGGCGGGCACGATGGCCTTGGAGTCGCTGGGGGTGATCAGGATGGTCTTGGCCCCGGCGGCGACCATGTTCTCGATCGCGGCGACCTGCCCGGCGTTGTCCCCGTCGGCCTTCCCGGCGGCGGTCAGGAGTTTGGCGCCCAGGCGGGTGGCTTCCTTCTGCGCGCCTTCTTTCATCTTCACGAAGAAGGGGTTGGTCTCGGTCTTGGTGATCAGGCCGATGATGGGCTGGGCGCTGCTCTGGGCCTGCACGACCCCCAGGGTCAGGCTGGCGGCGAGGGTGGTCAGGGCGGCGGTGGCGATGACTTTGCGCATGGTGGTTCCTCCGGGGGTGGCCGCATGGGCCGGGGGGGGTTCAGTGGCTATGAGCGGGGGCGGGCGTGTGGGGCGGGCTGGTGGAGTGCCGGACGATCAGGGTGGTGGACAGCTGGTGGTGCTGCGGGGGTCCGTCGCGCGGGTGGCGCAGCTGCGCGATGAGCTGCTCGGCGGCGCAGGTGCCCAGGTCGTAGGTGGGCTGCGCGACGACCGTCAGGGGGGGGTTCATGGTCTGGGCCCAGCGGCTGTCGTCGAAACCGACGATGCTGAGGTCCTCCGGGATGCGCAGGTTCAGGGCGCGGGCGGCGAGGACGGCCCCGACGGTCATCTCGTTGTTGCCGATGAACAGCGCGGTGGGGCGGCGGTGCTCGGGCAGGGTCAGCAGGCGCAGCGCGGCGCGGTGGCCGTCGTCCTCGCGGTGGTTGCCGGGCAGAACCAGGGCCGGGTCGTAGGTCAGTCCGGCGTCTTCCAGGGCGGCGCGGTAGGCGTCGTGGCGCTGCGTGGCGGTGCTGATGTCCTGCTGCCCGACGATCATGCCGATGCGCGTGTGCCCCAGGCTGATGAGGTGGCGGGTGGCGGCGGTGGCGCCGCCTGAGTTGTCGGCGGTGACGGTGGTGACGCCCGGGGTGCCGCTCATGCGGTCGAGTTCGACGATGGGCACGCCGCTCAGCGCCTGGAGGTTCTCGCGGGCGCCGCTGGTGGGGACGATGATCAGGCCCTGGGGCAGGTGGCCGCGCAGGGTGTCGATGGCGCGGCGTTCCTTGGCGGGGTCCTCGTCGCTGTTGAACAGGAAGGCGGTGTAGCCGTGGCGGTCGGCGGCGTCCTGGATGCCCTTGGCGAGCTGCGCGTGGAAGGGGTTGAGGATGTCGGTGACGATCACGCCGATGGTGCGGGTCTCGCCCTGGCGGAGGCTGCGGGCGATGACGTTGGGCTGGTAGCCGAGTTCGCGGGCGGCGGTCAGGACGCGTTCGCGGGTGCTGCTGGCGACCATGTCCGGGCGGGACAGGGCGCGGGAGGCGGTGGCGGTACTGACCTGGGCGAGCTGGGCGACGTCCTGGATGCTGGCCATTGAAATCGATTACACCTCCCCGGCACGGCTGCGGGTGATGAGTGGAGCGGCTGGCTTCCCAGACGAGGAAACCCGTTTGCAAACGATTACATTGAGATGCAGTCAGTGTGAGCGCCCTGCCCACTCCTGTCAAGCCCCACGCCCCACCCACCCGGAAGGCTTGAACCGGTTCAACATTCCCGGCAGTCAGCCCACCCGAAGCCCCGCCGCCCACCGGACCGGGCGACAGCGCCCGCCCGTTCCGGGCGCGCACATCCTCCCCCCGCCACCCGATCACGGCCCGATCATGGCCGGTCTGCTGAACTGCACCCAGCACCAGACGCAGTCCGCGCAACGCTCCCGCAACGCCCCCCGCAGTTCAATACCCATACCGGAGGTCCACCATGAACGCACGCACCCTGATCGGCACCGCCCTGCTCACCACCCTCTCGGCCGCCCTGTCCGCCGCGCACGCGCAGAACGGCGTGAACCTCCAGAATATCCAGCTGCAACCCATCCAGATCTCGAACCTGAACCTGAACGTCCTGCGCGTCCCCCAGGCGCAGTTCCAGCAGGTCCTGCAGAGCCCGAACGCCCTGCAACTGAACCTGCAGGAGCTGCCCGCGCGCCTCCAGGCCCGCGACGCCGAGATCAGCCGCAGCCTGAGCCTCGTGCAGGGCCTTCAGGGCCGCGCGGACCTGCGCGCCGACATCGCCCGTGCCACCCTGGCCCTCCCGCGCGGCCTGACCGTCCCCGCCAGCGTGAAACTCCGCACCGGGGAACTCAAGGACGTGCTGCTGTACGGCCAGGACACCGTCGCCCTGAGCGTCGCCCAGGCCGAGGCCAGCGCGCCCGCCAACCGCGCCGCCATCCTGCAGTCCTTCGGCCTGAGCGAACAGAACCCCGTCCCGCGCGAATTCCTCGCGCCGGAATCCGTCCGCACCGTCAACATCGCCCCGAACGTCCGCTTCACGGTGCCCACCACGATCCTGAACAAGGTCACGCCCGCCAAACCCTCCCAGCCGCAGGAGGAACTCGGCGGCGGCTTCGTGAACAACCCCACCGACGGCGCGTGCCGCTTCACGCCCACCAACGCCCTGTTCAGCCAGATGCGCGGCAACCGCATCGACCAGATCACCACCATCAAGGACCAGGGCGGACGCGGCACCTGCATGGCCTTCGCGTACGTCTCCGCGCTCGAAACCCAGATCGCCCGGCGCATCAAGACCCCCTTCAACCTCTCCGAGCAGTACGCGTACTACTGGCTGCGCGGCGACGACGGCGTGCTGGGCGACGGCGCCGGGTGGGGCGACTTCAACGACATCATCGGCAAGCAGCGCATGATCCCCACCGAGGTCCGCTGGAAGTACAACCCCTCGCGCAGCCGCGTCCGCATCCCCGCCGACGACAAGAAACCCGTCACGGAATTCCGGAACTCCTGCCTGAACTACGCCAACCAGGCGTGCAGCGACACCACCGCGCAGGCCCAGCTGGTCTGCCAGGGCGGCACGAACAACTGCGCGTGGAAACCCGAGTGGGACATCGCCCCGAACGCCGCGTTCAACTTCCGCGCCACGCAGGGCACCGAAGTGTGGGTGGCCCTCGCCAACAACGTCTTCGGCAGCGGTGACGCCGCCCGCGCCTACCGCCGCGCCCTGATGCGCCAGATGATCGACCGGGGCGACCAGCTCATCCTGGGCTTCAACGTGGACCCCGCCTTCGACGCCATCGGCGCCAGCGGACTGCCGAACCTGAGCCTGATGGGCGGCAAGGTCCGCGGCGGGCACGCCGTGCACGTCGTCGGGCACGTCACCACCGGCATGCAGACCTACGACGTGAAGATCGCCGGGCTGGTGAACGTCAAGCTGTCCCTGCCCACCGGATACTTCGTGATCAAGAACTCCTGGAGCTGCGGCTTCGGCGACGGCGGCTACGCCTACCTGCCCGACAGCTTCATGGACAGGGAAGTGTACGGCGTGTACAACATCCCCGCGAACGCCGTCGCCAGCGACATGGCCAACTTCTGACCGAACAGGCGAGGAGGGGGCCGCAGCGCGACTGGCTGCGGCCCCCTCCTTCTGGACTGTGCTTACTCGACCGTGACGCTCTTGGCGAGGTTGCGGGGTTTGTCCACGTCCTTGCCCAGCGCCGCAGCCGTGAAGTACGCCAGGAGTTGCATGGCGACGGCGTTCACGACGGGGCTGACCATCTCGTGGGCGCGGGGGACGTAGATGACGTCGTCGCCGTGGCGGGCGTTCTCGGTGTCGCCGTCCGACAGGAACAGGATGACCTTCCCGGCGCGGGCGCGGACTTCCTGCACGTTGCTGATGGTCTTTTCCAGCAGGCGGCTCTCGGTGGCGATCACGGCGACGGGCAGTTTCTCGTCGATCAGGGCGATGGGGCCGTGCTTCATCTCACCGGCGGCGTACGCTTCGGCGTGGATGTAGCTGATCTCCTTGAGTTTCAGCGCGCCCTCGTACGCGGTGGGGCTGTTCACGCCGCGCCCCAGGAACAGGTAGTCGCTGGCCATGGCGTACTTCTCCGCGACTTCCTTGATGCGCGCCACACGCTCGGGGGCCAGGGCGTCCTCGACGAGGCGGGGCAGTTCACGGGCGGCCTTGAGGAGTTCGGCGCCCTGCTCGGCACTGAGGGTCCCGCGGGCGCGGCCGAGCCACAGGGCCAGCATCAGGAACGCGCTGACCATGCTCGTGTACGCCTTGGTGCTGGCGACGCCGATCTCGGGTCCGGCGTGGATGTACAGCGTGTCGTCCAGTTCGCGGGTCATGGATGAGCCCTTGGCGTTGATCACGCCGAGGGTCTTCGCGCCGAACCTCTTCGCCTCGCGCAGCGCCTCCAGGGTGTCGATGGTCTCGCCGCTCTGGGACACGACGATGGCCAGGGTGTTCTCGCTGACGAGGGGGTCGCGGTAGCGGTACTCGCTGGCGACGTCCACTTCCACGGGAATGCGGGCGAGCTGCTCGATGAGGTACTCGCCCACCAGACCGGCGTAGAAGGCGGTGCCGCACGCGATGATGCTGATGCGCTTGAAGCTGCCGGGGTCGAGGTCGATGTCGAGGTTCACCTCGCCGGTCTCGTCGTGCAGGCGGCCGATCAGGGTGTTCGTCAGCGCCTGGGGCTGCTCGTAGATCTCCTTGAGCATGTACGTGTCGTACCCGCCCTTCTCGGCGGCCTCGGCGTCCCACTCGATGTGCTCGATGGTGCGTTCCTGCGGGTTGCCCTGAAGGTCCATGACGCGGAAGCCGTCGTCGTTCAGGACGACCATGTCGCCGTCGTGCAGGAACACCATGTTGCGGGTGTAGGCCAGCAGGGCGGGCACGTCGGACGCCAGGAACATCTCGCCCTCGCCGACGCCCATCACGAGCGGGCTGACGGTGCGGGCCGCGACGATCTCGCGGTGGTCGACGTGCGTGACGACGATGCCGTACGCGCCGCGCACCTGCGCCAGCGCCGCCCGGACGGCCTCTTCGAGGTTACCCGCGTAGGCTTCCTCGATCAGGTGGGCCAGCACCTCGCTGTCGGTCTCGCTCTTGAACTCGTGCCCACGGCTCATCAGACCCTCTTTCAGGGGCAGGTAGTTCTCGATGATGCCGTTGTGGATGATCACGATGCGCCCGTCCTCGGTGGCGTGCGGGTGCGCGTTCGTGTCGTTCGGCAGGCCGTGCGTGGCCCAGCGGGTGTGCCCGATGCCCAGCGAGCCGCCCATGGGCTGCCCCTCCAGCAGGGTGCTGAGGTTCTCGAGTTTCCCGGCCTTCTTCTTCACCTCGATCTGCGCGCCGTCATGGACCGCGATGCCCGCGCTGTCGTAGCCGCGGTACTCCAGTTTCGAGAGACCGGAGATGAGGACGTCCTGCGCCTGCCGGGGGCCGATGTATCCAACGATGCCGCACATAATGCTCCTTGCTGGGGCGCGTCAGCGGCGCGGTCCGGGGGGCAGGACCTCCCGCCACGCTGCTCGCAGCCCACGCTGGTGTCTGTGGATTTGATGCATGCTTCCCGGCTTTATGTCCGTGTCGCCACGGGGGTTATGGTCGGGATTCACGCCCTGGATTCCGTGCTGGAACCGCCGGGCGCCGGGTAGGCCGTGCGTGCTGGCCTGGAAGCATCCGCAGAAACTCGCTGACTTCCACCTCGTCTCCCCTGTCCCGCCTGGGCGGGCAGGGGCCTTGCGCTGCCCTGTTTCGTGTGAGCCGGACACCAAGTCGGCCCACCCGGGCAGCATAGCATCCACGTGCGGCCTCACGTGAGTACACCACTCACACAGCTGCCAGGCGCAGGCACGGCCCGACGCAACCCTCAAGGGAACGCCTGAGCGACCTTACATCCGCGCCTGACCACAGTTGCTAGGATGTTCGGCGCGAGCGTACGCGCGCGGACACATACACGCGAGGTCAGAAGATCCATGCCCACCTACCTGTACAAGAACCTGGACACCGGCGAAATCTACGAGTTGCAGCAGAGCATGCGCGACGAGCCCTACACCACACACCCCGACACGGGCGCGCCCGTCAAACGCATCCTGGCCCGCCCCGGCATCGCCTTCAAGGGCAGCGGCTTCTACGTCACCGACTCCCGCCCCAAGAGCAGCGAGTGAAGTTCCCACGCGCGCTGGGGCTCACGCTGCTGCTGTGCGGCGGACTCGGCGGCGCGTACCTGACCGGCCGCGTCACCGCGCAGCGCACCCTGGTCACCCCCGACGAGATCAACACCGTCGAAATCACCCAGAAAGCCCTGCAGGCCGTCGTGCGCGTCGACACCCGGCTGCAACGCGAACAGCTGCAACCCGGCGACGACCCCATCGAGACCGGCACCGGCTTCTTCTACAAGAAGGACCTGATCGTCACGAACTACCACGTCGTGCAGTTCCAGGAATCCATCACCGTCACGCTGTACAACGGCCGCCGCGTCACCGCGCGCCTCGAGGGCGTCGACCCCGGCATCGACATCGCGATCCTGCGCGTCACCGGCGTCACCGCGCCCGCCACGCTCGCGTTCGGGTCCAGCGCCCGCCTCATCCCGGGGCAGAAACTCATGACGCTCGGCACGCCCTTCCGCATTCAGAACTTCGTCGGCAGCGGCGTGTACAGCGTCACCGCCAGCGCCCGCGACGTCCCCCGCACCGACCAGCTCGGATCGGAAATCAGCCAGTACATCACCACCACCGCCAGCATCCAGCAGGGCAACAGCGGCGGCCCCGTCCTCGACTCCCGCGGACTTGTCGTCGGCGTGGCCGACCTGAACGCCGCCCCGAACGCCCTCGTGCCCGGCACGATCGGCATCGCCATTCCCAGCGACGTCGTCAAGCAGAGCCTCGACGACCTCGAGAAGATCGGCGTACCCCAGCGCGGCACGCTTGGCGCGACCCTCGTGGACCTCGACAGCCTCGACCCGGCGCTGCGCCAGCTGGCAGGCCTGAGCAGCAACCAGGGCGCCCTGATCGACCAGGTGCCGGCCGGCAGCGCCGCCGCCCGCGCCGGCCTGCGCGGCAGCCTGCGCAACAGCAAGGACCAGCTGCTCGCGCCGCTCGGCGACATCATCGTCGCCGTGGACGGCCAGGGCGTGCGCGACTCCTTCGACGTCACCCGACTGGTCGCCGCCAAACGCCCCGGCCAGACCGTCACGCTCGACGTGTGGCGCAACAAGAAACGCGTGCAGGTCAGGGTCACCCTCCTGAAACGCACCCTCCAGTAACACCAGCGCCGCACACCCGCGCCGCACGCCAGCGCGCCCCCGCCCCCCGTCACACACCGGGGGGGTTCCCTTGCCGACCCCACCCACCCAGGTCGTATGCTGAGCGCGTGTCACTTGTCGTCATGGTCACCCTCCCCCCCGAGCGGGCCCTTGACCTGGCCCGCATCCTCGTCGCCGAGCACCTCGCCGGCTGCGTGAACATCGTCCCCGGCCTCCAGAGCGTGTACCGCTGGCAGGGCGAGGTCGCCGAGGACCCCGAGAGCCTGCTGCTCATCAAGACCAGCGGCGAACAGTACCCGGACCTCGAGGCGCGCATCAAGGCCGTCCACCCCTACGAGGTGCCCGAGATCATCGCCCTGCAGTACGACCGCGCCCTGCCCGAATTCCAGGCGTGGCTGCGCGACGCCCTCACCCCACCCCAGCGCTGACGGCACCACAGCAGACCGCCCCCACCCGCAAGCGCGCAGTGAGGGCATCTGAACATGAGCCTGAACAGCGGTTGGGCAGCGGCCGGGAGGGGCGCCGCGAGCCCTGCACCCCCCGACAGCTGCACAGGCCGGTGGTTACTGGAACTTACTCAGTGTGACGCTCACGTCCTTCAGCGTGAAACCCATCGTGCAGCCCGCCAGGCCGTTGTCACTGGCGCTGATCGTCGCCATCACGCTGACCGTGTTCTGGCCGCCCGTGGTCAGGATCGAGAAGAACTTCATGGCCGTCGCCACGTCCGCCGAGACGCTCAGCTTCGTGTCCGACACGCCGTACGTGGCCCTCCCGGCCCCCTCGGACGTGCGCGTCAGCGTGAACTGCGCCGCCGCGTTCTGCGTGAAGGTCGCGCTGGCCACCGCGTCACTCGCGTCCACCTTCACGTCCCGGACCGTCACCGTGAACGCCTGCGGCTTCACGCACGCGCCCGTCACGTCGATCTGACTGAACCCCGTCCGGAACTCCAGCCCACCCGGCCTGATCCCGAACGGCAGATCCGGAATCTGAATGTCCCCGAACGGCGCACCCGCCGTGCTGTAACTCACGGTGCCCCGCACCGACTCGACGACCAGCGGCGACGACGCCACCAGCTGCTTGCCCTCCAGCCCCGCCGGGTTACTGATCGTCTGCGGCGGAATGGCCGCACCCACGATCCGGCTACAGCTCGCCAGCGACAGACCCAGCACCACGACCGACAGAACAGCACGCTTCATCATGTTCATCATGCGACTCCTTGCCCACCCATCAGGGAATGACCCGCAGTCTATGAACACCCCACCCCGGGCCGCCGGGGAAACTTCACAGCCTCCCTTCATCTCTGCCCACCGCGGACTCCTGTGACGCGGACCGCCGCGCCCGGCAAAGGATCCGCCCCCCGATCCGGAGTGGACTGAGGGGCGGTTCGTGGCGGGCCCTGTAGGACTTGAACCCACGACCTACGGTTTTGGAGACCGCCGCTCTACCAACTGAGCTAAGGACCCGTTCTCGCGCGCTTCCGCGCGGGCCTGTGCAGAGTAGCACCGACTCTCACGTCGTGCAAGGGTGCCGCCCCGGCGCCGGGCAGCCCGCAGGGGCCGTAGGCGTGATGGCCTAGCCCCCCGCGTCTTTCGTGACAGCGGCCACCTTGCCCTGCTACGCTGCACCCATCACCGAAAGGAGGTGCCAGCTATGACCGACATCACTGCAATCCAGACCGCCGCACACGGAGTCCTCGCCAACGCAACCTGGAGTGATTTTGACGCAACACCACTGGCCGCCTCTGCCTTCGGGCGCCACACCCTGCACTGACCATCGGCGGCGCCCATGAGCGCCCGCACCCACGACCCAGCCGCACAGGACTGGACCGATCAGGACTGGCTGGACGACCCCTGGACCGACTCGGGCGAATCCCGCAGGCGCGGCAGGAAGAAACCGGTCGGGCGGAGACAGCTGGCCCAGCTGACCGCCGACGAGGACAGCGAACAGGACGACGTGATCCGCCGCCTGAAGGACCTGGGCCACATCACGGAAGTCGTCGCGGAACTCAAGAGCGGCAAGGAAGCCACCGCGTACGTCGCCCGCGGCCCGCGCGGCAGCGTCCTCGTGAAGCTCTACCGCGACCTGCAGACCCGCTCCTTCAAGGACGACCGCGTGTACCGCGCCGGGCAGGTCATCCTCGACGTCCGCGCCGCCAAGGCCATGCACAACCGCACCCGCAAGGGCCTGGAGATGCTCCAGCAGGACTGGGTCCTGAGCGAGTACGCGCACCTGTGGACCCTCTGGACCGCCGGACTGAACGTCCCCGAACCCCTCGCCGGACCGCACCCCACCGCCTACGCCGACACCATCCCCGCCGTCCTCATGCGACTCATCGGCACCGAGGACCACGTCGCCCCGCGCCTCAGCGACGCGCACCTGACCCCCGAGCAGGCCCGCAGCGCCTGGGACCAGAGCCTGACCGGCATGGCCGACCTGCTGCGCCTGGGGTACGCGCACGGCGACTACAGCACCTACAACCTGCTCTGGCAGGAGGACACCGTGACCATCATTGACTTCCCGCAACTGTCGACCCGTCAGAACCCGCACTTCCGCGACCTGCTCGCCCGGGACGCCCAGAGTCTCGCCACCAGCTTCCGCAAACACGGCATTCACGCCGACGGACAGAGCGTCCTGCGGGACGTGCAGCGCCGCGCGCTGGGCCCCGCGCCCGAACCCCGCCTGCTGCTGCCCTGACCATGCCTGCCCCGCGAACGCAAGAGGGGCACCCGCGCACGCCCCGCCGGACAACTGGGGAACGCCCGGAGCACCGGGCCCAGCACCCCGCTGGAAGGAGTGCCCATGAACCGACTGCTCGTGACCGCCGCTACCCTCCTGACCCTCGCCGCCGCCAGCGGAGCCGGAGCGTCCATCAGCCAGACCTGCGACCCCGGCGAGCTCTGCCGCCTGAAATAGACCCACTCGACGCGCGCCCCCGCTCCGGCCGGGGCGCGCTGCCGTACCCTGTACGGCATGCGCGTCCTGGAAACCTGCCTGTACGTCGACGATCTGGACCGCGCCGAGGCGTTCTACAGCGGCACGCTGGGCCTGACCCTGCACGGGAAGGTCGCCGGGCGGCACCTGTTCTACCGGCTGGACGGCAGCATGCTGCTGATCTTCGACCCACGCGCCAGCGCCCAGCCGGGCGACGTCCCCCCACACGCCGGAACGCCCGGCGGGCACGCCTGCCTGACCCTTGACCCCGCCCGGACCGACGAGTGGGAAGCGAGATTGCGCGCCGCCGGACTGACCGTCACGCGGTACGCCTGGGGCGACCGGGGCGAGAGCCTGTACTTCCAGGACCCGGCCGGGAACGTGCTGGAACTCGCCCCGCCCCGCATCTGGGGCCTGAGCTGACCCCCACCCCCGATACTGAACGCATGCCCCCGGCCCACCCCCCCCGCTCCGTCCTGTACGTCCCTGGCGACAAACCCCGCGCCATCGACAAAGCCCGCACCCTGAACGCCGACGCCATCATCCTCGACCTCGAAGACGCCGTCGCCCCCGAACACAAGAGCGCCGCCCGCGACCACATCCGCCACGCCCTCCAGACCCCCTGGCCCGTCCCCGTCCTCATCCGCGTCAACGCCCTGAACACCCCCTGGGAACACGACGACCGCGAACTCGCCCTCACCGCCGGCGCGAGCGGCATCGTCCTCCCCAAAGTCGAACACGCCCACGACGCCCACGCCCTCAGCCTCGGCCTCCCCCTCTGGGCCATGATCGAAACCCCACAAGGCGTCCTGAACGCCCACCACATCGCCGCCGTGCCCGGCGTCACCACTCTCATCGTCGGCGCGAACGACCTCTCCCGCGCCCTGCGCACCCAACCCCACCCCGACCGCACCCCCCTCCTCCACGCCCTGAGCAGCGTCGTCCTCGCCGCCCGCGCCCACGGCAAAACACCACTCGACGCCGTCTACAACGACATCCGAGACATAGGCGGCTTCACGCGCGAATGCCAGCAGGGCCGCGCCCTCGGCTTCAGCGGCAAAACCCTCATCCACCCAGGCCAGATCGACGCCGCCAACCAGGCGTTCGGCGTCACCGTAGCCGAGGCGGCAGAAGCACAGGCCCTCATCGACGCGTGGGACGCCGCGCGCGCCGAAGGGAAAAGCATCGCCACGCACCAGGGAGCGCTCGTGGAACAGATGCACGTGGACGAGGCACGCGAGGTTCTCGCGCTGTACGCGGCGACGAATCGCTGATCGGTTGCGCCGTGGGGGTGCGCCTGGCGGCGGGCCTCCCCACCCCCCAGCCCCCTACCCCAGAGGGGCAGGGGGAGCAGTCGCTGCGCTGGGCAGGTATTTCTCTGGCGTTTCTCGTGGGTGACTGGCGGGGACGGCCACGTATGGGGCTGCATTCCTCCGGTGTCGCGGCGGGCGCCCCGCGCGCTGCGCGCACGACGGGCTCGGCTGCCACGACGGTTGCGGGGCAAGTCGGCTTGGTGCGTGCCGGAAGGTTCTACTTTTTCTCGCTTTGGCAAAAGCTGTCCTTTGAAAGTCGATCAGCGGATCGCTTCAAGCTGCCCTGCCAGCGACCGCAGACCACCACCGGCCGTCGTGCGCGCAGCGCGCGGGCCTACGGGGGGGCGGCAGGATGGCGTCGAAGCCGGACCCGTCACCGCCCACTGCACACACGCCGCATTGAAAGAAACTCTTGCCCAGTGCAACGGAAGCCCCCCCTGCCCCTCTGGGGTAGGGGGCTGGGGGGTGGGGAGGCCCGCCGCAGGCGCAACCCTTCCAACGGGGAATCACCCCCAGCCGAACCTCAGAGTTCCGAGATAGGCCCGAGCGCCACCACCGTCAGTCGGTCCATGGGGCACAGCCGCAGCACTTCCTGCACCTGCTCGACGGTGACGTTCTCGTAGCGTTTGACGAGGTCGTCGGTGCCCAGGGTGCGGGCGGTGGCGAGGTATTCCATGCCGAGGGTGAAGAGGCGGCCCTGGGGGGTTTCGGCGCGCAGGAGCGTGCTGACGGCGAGTTTGCGGGCGGCACGGCGGACGGCGTGGGGGGTGATGAGGGTGTGGGCGTCGCGGAGGACCTGGCGGTAGGTGGTCAGCGCCTGGGGGGCGCGGTCGGGGTCGCTGGTGAAGCCGCCTTCGAAGGTGCCGTGGTGCTGGTATTCGAGGTGGGCGAGGTCGGCGCTGTCGCAGGTGCCGGTGTCGATGAGGGTCCAGTAGAGGGCGCCGTTTTCGCCGCCGATGAGGTCGGCGAGGATGTGCGCGGCTTCGCGCAGGGGGTGGTGGGCGCTGAGGCCGGGGCTGGTGGCGGCGAGGTGGACGCGGGTGAGGTCGGGGTCGGTAAGGGTGCGGGTGTGGTCGGGCCGGGTGGGGGGGCGGGTGTCGGGGTGGGGGTGGGGGTGCCGGTGGGCCAGTCCCGCAGGTGGTGTTCGGCCCAGGTGGTGAGCTGGTGGGGGTCGAACTGGCCGGTGACGGCGAGGGTGACGCGGCGGGCGCCGTAGCGGGCCTGATGGTGGGCGCGCAGGGTGTCGGGGGTGAGGTTCGTGACGGTGTCGGTGGTGCCGAGGATGGGTTGGCCGAGGGGGTGGTCGCCCCAGTAGTCGGCGCGGAGCTGGTCGGTGACGCGGACGCTGGGCTGGTCGGCGTACATGGCGATTTCTTCGAGGATGACGCCGCGTTCGGTGTGGATGTCGTCGTCGCGCAGGGCGGGGCGCATCAGTTCGGTGAGGGTGTGGAGGAGTTCGGGGGTGTATTCGGGGAGGGTGGCGGCGTGGTAGACGGTGGCTTCTTCGCTGGTGAAGGCGTTGGCGTGCCCGCCGAGGTCGTCGAGTCGTTCGTTGAGTTCGCGGGCGCCCACTTCGTCGCTACCTTTGAACAGGAGGTGTTCGATGAAGTGGCTGGCGCCCATGTCCTGGGGGGTTTCTTCGCGGCTGCCGGTGTTGACGAAGTACCCGGCGGCGATGGTCTGGGCGTCCGGGTCGGGTTCGAGGAGGAGGGTGAGGCCGTTGGGGAGGGTGTGCTGGTGCAGTTGAGTGTGGGGCAGGTCAGGCATGGGTGGGGTCCGGGTTGAGGGTGGGGTCGCTGGGGCCGAGGGTGACGGTGGTGGCGTCCCGGGTGGGGTCGTAGGTGCTCAGGAAGTCGTTGACGTGCGTCAGGGTCAGGGCCTGGATGCTCTGGCGGAGGGTCTGGACGGAGCGGGGGCGGCCGAACAGGGCGACGTCGCGGGTGAGGGCGTGGGCGCGGCCGCGCAGGCTTTCGGCGCCGAAGATGACACTGGTGGCGAGGCCGGTGCGGGCCCGTTCGAACTCGGCGGGGGTGAGGCCCTGTGGGAGGCGGGCGAGTTCCTCGCGGAGGACCTGAAGGGTCTCGGGGGCGCGGTCGGGGGTGCTGGCGGCGTACGCGCTGAGGTAGCCGTGTCCGCCGAGGAGGATGGGGCTGGCGCTGACGGCGTAGGCGAGGCCGCGTTCCTCGCGGACGGCGTGGAACAGGCGGCTGGCGCTGCCACCGCTGAGGGCGGTCAGGGCGACCTGCCACGCCAGCCAGTGCGCGTCGCGGGGGCCGACGCCGGGCGCGGTGAGGCTGAGGTGCGTCTGCTCGCCGTCCGGGTGCGGTTCGTGCGCCTGCGCGTGGGCGTGGAAGGGCGCGGGGACGGGTTCGTCGAGGCCGGGGCGCAGACCGCCGAGGGTCCCCTCGACCAGGGCGAGGGCGTCACCGGGTTCGAGGTCGGCGACGAGGCCCAGCACACTGCCCGCCTGCCCGTAGCGGGTCAGGTGCTCCCGCACGCCCTGCGGGGTGAGGGCGTCCAGGCCCTCGGTGGTGCCGCTGGTGGGGTGCGCGTACCCGGCGTACGGGGAGGCCTGTGGGCGGGGGAAGGCGACCTGCCGGGCGCGGGTGGCGAGCCGGTCGGCGGGGCTGTCCTCCAGGCCCTCGAGGTCCTGCCGGGCGAGGTCGGTCAGGATCTCGAATTCGTCCCCGGGCAGTTCGGGGCGATTCAGGACGTCGGCGGTGAGAGCGAGCGCGGCGCGCAGGTCGGCGCGCAGGCCGCTGACGCCGATGCGGGTGGCCTCGGGGCCGACGCCGCCGCCCCGGCGCACGCCGAGGTCGTCGAAGGCGTCCTGCAGGGCGCGGGCGTCCATCCCGGCGGCACCCTTGAACAGCCATTCCTCCAGCACGCCGCCCGTGCCTTCCGCCCCGGCGGGGTCGTGGGCGCTGCCGACCGGGACGCGCAGGTCGAACGCGAACCCGGGCGTGAGGCGGCGTTCGAACACGACGGTCAGGCCGCCGGGCAGGGTCCACAGGTGGGCGGGGGAACTGGGCGGGGGGCGGACAGGCATCCGGGCAGTCTAGCGCGCGTGGGCACGCGCCTTGTGGTCGCGTTCATGGTTGGCGGCTCTGCAACTTTTGCCCGGTTCACGGCGCGGGTGCAGGCGGCATGCTGGCGGGCATATGCGCAGGGTGGTCGGGGTGATCGTGACGGTGCTGGTCCTCGCGGGGGCAGCGTACCTGCTGTGGCCGCTGATTCAGGGCGCGCAGCGCATGGCGGCGCTGATGGCCGCACCCGCTCCGGTGGCGGGCAGCCTGCCCAATCCCCTGCCGGGGCAGCGGTTCGTGGACACCTGGGGCGGGGCGCGCAGTCAGGGGCGGCGGCACGAGGGCGTGGACATCTTCGCGCCGCGCGGCACGCCGATCCGCGCCACGACGCGCGGCATGGTCGTGAACGTCGGGCCGAACAACCTGGGGGGTCGCACGGTCATGATCCTGGGCCCGGCGGGGCAGCGGCATTACTACGCGCACCTGGAGCGGTACCCGGACCTGAAACGCGGGGACTGGGTGCAGGCGGGGGACGTGGTGGGCTTCGTGGGAGACAGCGGAAACGCCAGGGGCACGCCGCCGCACCTGCACTACGGGATCTACACGGGCGGCGGGGCGATCAATCCGTACCCGCTGCTCCAGAACCGCTGACGTCAGCGTGCAGGCGTTCAGGGCGGGCCGCGCAGCGCGGCGATCAGGGCGGCGTGGGCGGGTTTGGGCCGCCCGTCGTCGTCGAACGGCAGGGGGTAGGCGGCGGCGCGCCAGGAACTCAGGTCCGTGACGCCCCACAGGGTGAAGTTGCTGCATCCGGCGGCGCGGCAGGCGGTCAGGAGGTCGTGGTACACGCGGGCCTGCCGCTTCAGGGCGTCGGGGGTGGGGGGGGCCGCGCAGGGTGACGTCCACTTCCGTGAGTTGCACGTCGAGGCCCAGGGCGCGGAAGCGCCGGAGGTTCTCGGTGACGCGGCTGGCCGTCACGTCGTACGTCTCGTCGAGGTGCGCCTGGAAGCCCACGCCGTGGATGGGCACGCCCTGCGCGAGCAGGTCCCTGAGCAGCGCGTAGATGGCGTCGCTCTTGCCGTTCATGCCGTCGGCGCTGTAGTCGTTGTAGTACAGCCGCGCCTGCGGGTTGGCGGCGTGCGCCTCGCGGAACGCGTGGGCGATGTAGTCGGGTCCGGCGACCGCGAAGGGACTGTTGGCGCGCAGGGGGTGGCCGGGGGCGTCGCTGACGGCCTCGTTCACGACGTCCCAGGTGGTGACCTGCGGGTAGTGGGTCATCAGCGCGCGGATGTGGGCGCTCATGACCTGTCGCATGCGCGCGGCGTCCCTGATCTGGTACAGCCAGCCGGGGGCGCTGTCGTGCCAGATGAGGGTATGGCCGCGCACGGCGATCCCGTGGCGGGTCGCCCAGGTCACGATCGCGTCGGACAGGCCGTACACGAAGGTGCCCTCGTTCGCCTCGGTGGCCTGCCATTTCATGGCGTTCTCGGGGGTGACGCTGCTGAACTCACGGGCGACCAGGGCGGCGTAGGCGGGGTCCTCGAACAGGGCGGCACTGACGGCCGCGCCGACGCGCAGGCCCGGTGGGGCGCTGCCTTTCAGGGTGGGGCCATTCAGGGTGGGGGCGCCGGAGTTGGAGGCACCAGGGCTGGATGCCGGGCCGCTGCCTCCGGCCAGGGCGGTGGAGAGCAGCAGCGCGGCGAGCAGGGAATGTCGTTTCATGGAACCTCCGACTGCACACCCGCCGCAGGGTCAGGTCACGCGGAAGGTGTGCACGGTGCGGGACGTGAAGGTCTGTCCGGGGTCGAGACGGGTGGTGGGGAACTGCGGCTGGTTGGGCGAGTCCGGCGTGTGCTGCGTTTCGAGGCACACGCCGGCGCGGGGGCCGTGGATGCGGCCCGCGTGCCCGGTGTGCTGGCCGTTCAGGAAGTTGGCGGTGTACAGCTGGATGGCGGGTTCGGTGGTGTGGATGTCCAGGGTGCGGCCGCTGGCGGGGTGGTGCAGGGTGGCGGCGGGGCGCAGGGTGCCGTCCTGGCCGCGCAGCAGGAGGTTGTGGTCGAAGCCGCCGGGCTGATCGGTCAGCGCGTCGCCCAGGCTTCGAGGCGTGCGGAAGTCCAGGGGGGTGCCGGTGACGTCCTGCACGGTGCCGGTGGGGATGCCGCCTGCGTGGGTGGGCGTGAAGGTGTCGGCGTGCAGCGTGAGGACGTGCGCGCCGATCCCTTCGTGCGGATCGGGGCTGAGGTTCCAGTAGGTGTGGTTGGTCAGGTTGACGTGGGTGGGCGCGTCGGTGGTCGCGCGGTATTCGATGCTCAGGGTCGGGTGGGGGTCGGCGGTCAGGTGGTACGTGACCTGCACGTGCAGGGTGCCGGGGTGCCCTTCCTCGCCGTGGGGGCTGGTGCGGGTGAACGTCACCTGCGCGCCCTCCCCCACCACCTCGGCGTGTCCGTACCAGAGGTGCAGGTCGAAGCCGCGCGGGCCGCCGTGCAGGGCGTGCGGTCCGTCGCTGGGGGTCAGGTGGACCTCCTGCCCGTTCAGCGTGTAGCGGGCCTGCGCGATGCGGTTGGCGAAGCGCCCCACGGTGCTGCCCAGGAACGGGGCGGTCTCGCGGCTGAGGTACGGTTCGGGCCGGTCGAAGCCCAGCACGACCTCGCCGGGCGTGCCGCTGCGGTCGGGGACATGCAGGCTGGTGAGGGTCGCGCCCAGGTCGGTCAGGCGGGCCTGCACGCCGCCGGGCAGCGTCAGGGTGAACTGCGTGATGGGCTGCCCGTCGGGGGCAGAGCCCCAGGGGCGGGTGTGGACGGTGGGCGTGGTCATGGGCCGAGGGTAGCGCCGCTCAGCGCACGCCGAGCAGGAGTTCCATGGTCAACTGGTCCAGCGCCTCCAGGCCTGGGCCACGCGTGCCCAGCGCGGCGCGGTCGAAGGCGTGGGCCTTCAGCGCCCCGGCGTTCGCGGGGCTGAAGGTGCCGGTCAGGGCCTCCAGTTCGGCGTCGTGCACGCGGTACGCGGCGAGGGCGGCCTGGATCTCGGCGTCCTGCGCGAAGCGCTGCACCTTCTCCCGCAGGATCAGGTAGGTGCGCATGCAGCCGCGCGCGAACGCCCACACGCCCACCTCGTCCTCGGTGCGCAGGGCGTGCGCGTCGAAGTGCTTCGGCCCGGCGTACCCGGACTCTTCCAGCAGCTTGACGAGGAAGAACGCGCCCTTGGGGTTCTCCGCACCGAAGCGCAGGTCCTGGTCGAAACGGCCCATCTTCTGGTCGTTCAGGTCGATGTGGAACAGCTTCCCGGCGTCGATGGCCTGCGCGACGGCGTGCGGGAAGCTCAGGCCCGCCATGGTCTCGTGCGCGAACTCCGGGTTCAGGCCGAACAGCTCCGGGCGGTCCAGCGTCGCGATGAAGCCCAGCGCGCTGCCGACGGTCGGCAGGAAGATGTCGGCGCGCGGTTCGTTCGGTTTGGGTTCCAGCGCGAAGCGGTACCCGTACCCCTGCGACTCGCTGTACTCGGCCAGGTAGTTCAGGCTGTCCCGGAACCAGCCCAGCGCGTCCAGCAGCTTGCCGCCGGCGTCCACCTCGGTCCCCTCGCGGCCACCCCACAGCACGTACGTGTCCGCGCCGAGTTCCGCGCCCAGGTCCATGGCGTGCATGGTCTTGCTCAGCGCGTAGGCGCGCACGCGGGCGTCGGCACTCGTGAACGCGCCGTCCTTGAACGCCGGGTCGCTGAACAGGTTCGTGGTCGCCATCGGCACGACCAGCCCATGATCCGACAGCGCCTGCTGGAACTCGCGCACCAGGGCGTCGCGCTGCGCGGCGGTCGCGTCGATCGGCACGAGATCGTTGTCGTGCAGGTTCACGCCGTACGCGCCCAGCGCCGCCAGCCTCTCCACGAGGTACGGGGCCTTCAGGACCGGGCGGGTCGCCTCGCCGAACGGATCGCGGCCCGTATTGCCGACGGTCCAGAGGCCGAACGTGAACCTGTCTGCGGGCGTGGGGGTGAAGTCAGGCATGCGGGGCTCCTTGAAGGGGTCGAGGGTCGAAGGGTCTGAGGGTCTAAAGGTCTAAGGGTCACAGGGAATGGGGCAGGGCGAGGGGGTGGAGTGCCGTTCTGGACGCTTGGACCCTCGACCCCTGGATCTCCTTCAGCCTCCGTACAGGGCGGTGCGGGCAGCGGCGTAGGCGGTCAGGGCGTCGGCCATGTCCACGGGCGGGACGGGCGGGTGGAGGTCGGGGCGGGTGGCGTCCATGGCCGCCGTCAGGTTCGGGTGGAGTCCGGCGGCGGGCATGGCGAGGATCGCCGCGCCGTGGGCCGCGCCGGGGCGGGCGCTGGTGGGATGCACGGGGAGGTTCAGGGCGCCGCTGGCGAGGCCCAGCCACAGGTCGCTGCGGGCGCCGCCCCCGGTGGAGATCAGGGTGTTCAGCGGGGCGATGGCCTGCATGACGCCGTACGCGTCGGCGAGTGCGGCGACGCTGCCCTCCAGCACGGCGCGGGTCAGGTGGGCGCGGCCGTGCGCGAGGCTCAGGCCGGTGAACGCCGCGCGGGCGTGGGGGTTCATCAGGGGACTGCGTTCGCCCGACAGGTACGGCAGGAACGTCACGCCGCCCGCACCGGGCGGGACCTGCGCGGCCTCCTCCAGCAGCGCCGCGATGGGCGTGTCGGGCGCGAGTCTCGCGTGCAGCCACTCCAGGGACCCGGCGGCCGAGAGGGTCACGCCGAGCAGGTGGTACCCGCCGTCGGCGTGCGCGAACAGGTGCACGCGGCCCTCCGGGTCGGGGGTGGGGTCGCGCAGGGGGCTGAAGATCACGCCGCTGGTGCCCAGGCTGACGCTGCCCACGTCCGGGCGGGCGCTCGACAGGCCCAGGGCGATTCCGGCGGCGGCGTTGTCCCCGCCGCCCGCGACGACCGGGAGTCCTTCGGGGAGGCCGGTCGCGGCGGCCCACTCGCGGGTCAGGGTGCCGACGACATCTGTGGATTTCACCAGGGGCGGGAACAGGTCGGGCGTCAGGTCGAGCGCACCCAGCACGTCCGCGTCCCACGCGCCGCGCGCGAGGTTCAGCGCGCCCACCCCGCTGGCGTCGCTGGGTTCGGCGGCCAGCACGCCGGTCAGCGCGAAGCCGACGTAGTCCTTGGGGATCAGCGCGTGGCGCAGCCGGGCGAAGGTGTCGGGTTCCTCGTCGCGCAGCCAGAGGATCTTCGGCAGCTGGAAGCCGGTCACGGCGCGGTTCCCGGTCCGCGCGACCAGCTCGGCGCGGGGGACGCGGGCCTCGATCTGCTCGACCTGCGCGCCGGTCCGCTGGTCGTTCCACAGCAGCGCGGGCCGCAGCACCTCGCCGTGGGCGTCCAGCGGGACGAGGCCGTGCATCTGCCCGCTGAGCCCCAGCGCGACGGGCTGCGCCTGCCCGTCCAGTGCGGCGCTCAGGTCGCGCAGCGCGGCGCGCACGCCCGCCAGCCAGTCGGCGGGGCGCTGCTCGGTCCAGCCGGGGCGGGGGGTCAGGAGGGGGTAGGGGTGGGTACTCTCGGCCAGGGTCTCGCCGCCCGCGGTGACGGCGACGGCCTTGACGCCGCTGGTGCCGACGTCCAGGCCCAGCGTGACGGGCGTGAGCGGCGAAGGTGGAGTGGGGGTCATGCGGGCTCCTGTGGGGTGTCGATCACGCGCGCCAGGACCTGCGCGGCGGCGCCCAGCGCGGGCAGGTACAGGCTGCCCTGGCGGACCGTGACGCGCGCGGGCGGCGCGGCCGGACGCCACTGCCGGGCGTGGTACACGTCCAGCGCGGGGCCCAGCACGGCGCCGTCCAGGCGGGTCAGGGCGCCGCCGATGACGATCTCGTCCGGGCCGAGGGTCTGGTGCAGGTTCACGAGCAGCTGCCCCAGCGCCTCCCCGGCGCGGCCGAGGGTGACCTGCACGGCGGCCTCGCGCAGGCGCGGCGCGAGGGCCTCGTCCAGCGGGTCGAGGACGTTCAGGTTCAGCGCGGCGCGGATCGCCCAGCCGCCCAGCAGGGTCTCGACGCAGCCGCGGTTCCCGCAGTGGCAGTACAGTCCGCCGGGCTGGATGATCGCGTGCCCGATCTCCCCGGCCAGTCCGCGTGCGCCGCGCAGGACGTGCGGGGTGCCGCTCAGGGCCGTGAAGCCCGCGCCGACGCCGCTGCCCAGGCTCACGTACGCCAGCAGTTGCGGCGGGTCGCCGGGGCGCAGGAAGCTCTCGCCGAAGGCGGCGGCGTTCGCCTCGTTGTCCAGCGTGATGGCGCCTGCGGGCAGGGTGGCGGGCAGGTCGGGCGCGGCGCGCAGCAGGTCCAGGAAGGGCACGTCGTCCCAGCCGAGGTTCGGGGCGTACAGGACGCGCGTGCCGTCCGGGCTGACCGGGCCGGGCAGGGCCACGCCCAGCCCCAGCAGCTCGCGGCCCTGCGTGGCGGGGTCTTGCAGCAGCTGCCCGCACAGCTGCGTGACGGTGTGCGCGGCGGCCTGTGGGGTGGTGGTGGGGGTGCGGGTCTCGGCGCGGGCCAGGACGGTGCCGCGCAGGGTGGTGGCGACGGCGCGTGCGCCGAGCACGCCGATCTCTGCGCCCAGGAGGACGTGCCGGGCTTCCCCGAGGTGCAGTTCGCGGCCCGGGCGTCCGGCGGGGCCGGGGCGGGCGTGGCCCTCGCTGAGCCAGCCGCCGTCCAGCAGGGTCGTGACGAGGCTGCCGACGGTGACCTTGGTCAGGCCGCTGTGGGCGGCGAGTTCGGCGCGGCTGAGGCCGGGGTGGGTGCGCAGCAGGTGCAGCACGCGGGCGCGGTTGAGGTGTTTCAGGTACGGCTGGTCGCCGCCGGGGGTGGGGGGCATCGGTCCTCGCTTTAGTTAGTTGGTTTAACGAAGTGCAGCGTAGCCGGATTGTCCCCGGGGTGTCAAGTTTTCGGCCTCACCACGCTGCAGGGCATAGTTTTCCATGAACTCAACCGATTCAGTCTCCCGGGCACGGATTGTTCACCGCGCAGCCATATTTAGTTCTTCTAACCAATCATCGGCCCTCGCGGAAGCATTTCCACGCGCTGCCTCGGCACACCCGGCGGCGAAAGGAGGCTGGGCAGGTGCAATTCGGCCCGCGCGGCACCGTAATACCCGCCCGATCACCTGTTGACAGCGCTTTCAGGCAGGAGTACGCTCCGGGCATCTCAATCACCTCTTCACGAAGCAGGCAACCGGCCTGACTTGCAGGAGCACCCATGATGGAAGCAGTCACCCTGGCGCAGGTGGCGCGGGAGGCGGGCGTGTCGCCCAGCACCGTGTCACGCATTCTGAACGGCACGGCCAACGTGACGCCAGAAAAACGCGCCCGTGTCGAATCCGTCATCACCCGCCTGAACTACCGCCCCAACCCGCAGGCGCAGGCCCTGGCCGGCGGGCGCAGCCTGACCATCGGCGTGATCACCCCCACCCTGAACTCCACCTTCTACGGCGAGGCGCTGGCCGGGATCGAGGCGGCCCTGAACGACACGCCGTACCACCCGATCGTGATCAGCGGCCAGTGGCGCACCGAGCGTGAGCAGGAGGCGCTGGACCTGCTGCTGGCCCGCCGGGTGGACGCCGTGATCATGATGGGCGGCATCCTCGACGACCAGATCCTGACGCACGTGGCGCGGCGCGTGCCGCTGATCGCGGTGGGGCGCGACGTGCGCGGCCTGGATCACAGCTGCATCGTGCTGGACAACACCAAGGCCATGCAGCAGGTCGCCCGGCACCTGCTCGCGCTGGGGCACCGCCAGTTCGCGTACATCAGCGGCGCCGAGCGGCAGCAGGACGCCATGGAACGCCGCGTGGCCTTCCTGGACTGCCTGGACGCGCACGGCGTGAGCATCCCGCCCGAACTGATCCAGATGGGCCGCTACACCGAGGAAGGTGGCCTGGAGGCCGCCGAGGCGATCCTGAACACGGGGCTGCCGTTCACGGCGCTGGTGTGCGCCAACGACCAGATGGCGCTGGGCGCGCGCCTGGCGCTGTACCGCCGCGGTGTGAGTGTCCCCGGGGACGTGTCCCTGACGGGCTTCGACGACGTGTTCACCTCGTCGCTGATGACGCCGCCGCTGACGACCGTGCGGCAGGCGATCTACGACATCGGCCTGACGGCGGCCCGCGAGGCGCTGAACCTGCTCGACGGTCAGCCGGTCGTCCGGCAGGTCTTCGAGCCTGAACTGATCATCCGTGAATCCACGGCTCCCCCGGCGTCCCCGCGTCCGGCGGGCCGCGTCCGGCGGGGGGTGACGGCCATGAGCACCCCGGATGGCTGAGCGTCACCCACACCCGACCCGCACTCACTTTGAAAGCGCTTTCAATCCGACCTGGAGGTCACCATGAAGAAATCCGCCGCGTTCGCCCTCGCCACCGCCCTGCTGCTCGGCACCGCCCACGCCCAGGAGAAAGTCACCCTGACCGTCGCCGCCTTCCCCAGCCTGGACAGCGCCATCAAAGCCATCCTGCCCGCCTGGACCAAACTGCACCCCAACGTCACCATCAACCTCCAGGCGCAGCAGTTCGCCGACCACCACAACGCCATGACCACCGCCCTCGCCACCGGCCAGGGTCTCCCCGACGTCATGGCCATCGAGATCGGCTACGTCGGCAAGTTCGCCGAAGGCCAGGGCCTGGAGAACCTGAACAGCGCCCCCTACAACGCCGCGCAGTACAAGAAACTGTTCACGCCCTTCACCATCGCGCAGGCCACCAGCGCCGACGGCCGCTTCATCGCCATGCCCACCGACATCGGCCCCGGCACCTTCTTCTACCGCAAGGACGTGCTCGACAAGGCCGGCGTGAACCCCCTGACCATGCAGAGCAGCTGGGAAAACTACATCGCCAGCGGCAAGAAGATCAAGCAGAAGACCGGCGCGTACCTCGTGAACACCGCCGCCTCCGTGTACAACCTCGTCATCCGCACCAACCTCAAGTCCGGCGAGGGCATCTACTTCGACAAGCAGAACACCCTGCTCGTCGGGCCCGACAACGCCCGCTTCGTGCGCGCCATGACCCTCGCCAAGCAGGTCCGCGACGCCGGCCTGGACGCCAAGATCGGCGAGTGGAGCAACGAGTGGTACGACGCTTTCAAGAAAGGCACCGTCGCCACGCAGTTCAGCGGCGCGTGGCTGCAGGGCGCCCTGCAGAACTGGATGGCGCCCGACACCAAGGGCCTGTGGCGCGTGCAGAACCTCCCCGAGAAGGGCTTCGCCTCCTGGGGCGGCAGCTTCTACGCCGTGCCCAGCAAGGCCAAGAACAAGCAGTGGGCCTGGGAATTCATCAAGTTCATGACCCTGAACCAGGGTTCGCAGATCACCGCCTTCAAGGACAACGGCGCCTTCCCAGCGCTGATCGCCGCGCAGAAGGACAAGGCCTTCAGCGAACCCGTCGAGTTCCTCGGCGGCCAGAAGGCCCGCGTGCTGTGGCGTGACGCCGCCGCCAAGACCCAGCCCATCGACGTGAACAAGTACGACTCGATCGCCGACCAGATCCTCCAGACCGAACTGACCAACGTCCTCGAACAGGGCAAGGACGTCAAGCAGGCGCTCGCCGACGCCCGCGCCCAGATCGCGCGCCGCGCCCGCTAAGACGGACTCCGATTGAATGGCTGATACAGCCGTTCAATCCGAGCGGATGCGAGGAGGAGAGAAACGGATTCCGGATATGGAGTTGACAGATCGGAACGCCACCGATCTGTCAACGAAATAAACGGAATCCGTATACGACCCCACGCCCCGAGGGGACGCGCGCCGGCCACCGCCGGTCGGCGCGCCCCCCACATTCACGCAAGGACCCGCCATGTCACAGCGAGCCGCTCCCCGCACCTGGAGCTACACGCGTTTTCAGCAGCGCTTCGCGCCGTACCTGTTCGTCAGCCCCTTTTTCATCCTGTTCGCCATCTTCGGCCTGTTCCCGCTGATCTTCAGCCTGTTCCTGGCCTTCCACCTGTGGAGTCCCCTCGACGGCGTCGGCAACTGGAAATTCGTGGGCTTCGAGAACTTCCAGCTGGCCCTGGGGCCCACGGACATGTTCTGGAAATCCCTGAAGAACACCGTCTGGATCGGCCTGCTGTCCGGCATTCCGCAGCACCTCGTGGCGCTGCCGCTGGCATTCATCATCCACCACAGCCTGCGCCGCTTCCAGGGCACGTTCAGCACCATCTTGTTCCTGCCGTACATCACGAACGCCGTGGCGATCGCCATCGTGTTCGCCACGCTGTACTCCGAACGGCTGGGCATCCTGAACTACCTGGGCGGGCAGCTGGGCCTGGACCCCGTGCGCTGGCTGGGCGACCCGAACCTCGTGCCGTACTCGGTCGCGGCCGTGGTGTTCTGGCGCTACGTGGGGTGGAACACCGTGCTGTACCTCTCGGGCCTGCAGGCCATCAGCGAGGACGTGTACGAGGCCGCCACCGTGGACGGCGCCAATGGGTGGCAGAAATTCTGGTACATCACGCTGCCGCTGCTGCGGCCCATGATGTTCTACGCCTTCACCCTGACCATCGTGGGCAGCATGCAGCTGTTCGAGGAACCGTTCATGCTCCTCAACGACGGCGGCGGCAGCGGCGGCGCTGGCCTGACGAGTGCCATGCACATCTTCAACACCGCCTTCCGCGACCTGGACATGGGCTACGCCAGCGCCATGAGCTGGCTGCTGTTCCTGGCGATCTTCACGCTGAGCATGCTGAACAACTACCTGTTCTCCCGCGACGGAGGCAACCGATGACCACCACCCCCGCGCAGCGCGCCGCGCCCGGCCCCCGACCCCGCCGCGCCCGGCTGCCCTGGCAGCGCGTGCCCATCTGGGCGCTGATGCTGCTGGCGTGCTTCCTGTCGGTCGTGCCGTTCTACCTGATGTTCGTGTGGGCCTCGCACCCCAGCGCGGAGGTCTTCACCTTCCCGCCGCACCTGTGGTTCGGGGACGCCTTCGCCCGCAACTGGCAGGGCCTGATGCAGGTCACGGACGGGCAGGCGCCCCGGCAGTTCTGGAACTCGCTGTACATCGCGCTGGTGTCCACGCTGACCACGCTGTTCTTCTGCTCGCTGGCCGGGTACGCCTTCGCCATGTACGACTTCCGGGGCAAGGCGGCGCTGTTCGCGTTCATCCTGGGCACCATGCTCATCCCGCCGCTGGTGATGGACATTCCCAGCTTCCTGGTCATGAACAACGTCCTGGGCTGGGTGGGTGAGCCGCGCGCGCTGTGGGTGCCGGGCATGGCGAACGCCTTCGGGATCTTCCTGATGCGGCAGTACATCATGTCGGCCCTGCCGCGCGAACTGATCGAGGCGGCCCGCATGGACGGCGCGACCGAGTTCGGCATCTACCGTCAGGTGGTCCTGCCGCTGATCCGCCCGATCCTGGCCACGCTGGGCGTCGTGACGTTCGTCGGCGCGTGGAACAACTTCAAGGGCGCGCTGATCATGAAACTCAGCGAGCCCGACACCATGACGCTGCCGCTGAGCCTGCGCCGCCTGGGCGGCGGGGCCACGAACGTGAACGTCGACTGGGGCGCGATCATGATGCTGGTCGTCATCACGGTCATTCCGCTGCTGATCGTGTTCCTGCTGGCCAGCCGTCAGGTGATCAGCGGCCTGACGAGCGGCGCGGTCAAGGACTGAAGCCGTGCGCCGCGCCCTGCCCGCCCTGACCTTCGCCCTGGCCGCCCTGGCCGGGGCGGGGCGGGCGGTGAACGTCACGCCCGCCCCCGGTGAAGGCCGCCCCCTGGACGGACCGCTGCTGGGTGGGCCGGGCTTCAACCTGGGGAACTGGATGCCGGTCGTGGAAGCGCTCCCCGAACTGCGCGCCCTGCGGCCCGCGCTGCTGCGCTGGCCCGGCGGGAACATCGGGGACGAGAACGACCTGACCCGCGCCGCGCTGCAGACCCTGAAGACCAACTGGACGCTGCTGGGGCAGCCGGACCTGATCGTGCAGACCCGCGTGTTCACGCGCGGCGGCGTGGGCCGCGCCGCGCCCGGGGACGCCGCGCAGGCCGTGCGGGACGCCCGCGAGCTGGGCCTACGCGTGGCGTACTGGGAGATCGGGAACGAACCCGACCTGTACGCCACGAACCGCAACGACCCGGGCTGGACGCCCGCGAAATACTGCGCCACCGCCCGTGCCCAGCGCGCGGCGATCCTGGCCGCAGACCCGCAGGCGCGCATTGCCGGGCCCGCCACGAGCAACCCCGGCGCGTTCCTGGACGAGGTGCTGCGCGGGTGCGCGGACGCCTTCGATCTGGTCACGTACCACCTGTACCCCACCGACGGCGGCGCGACCGACGAGGCTGCCCTGGCGAGCATCGAGCGCGTGACCGGCAGCGTGGCGCACCTGCGCGGGCTGTGGGCCGACCCGGCCACCAACCCGACCGCGCAGGGCCGACCGCTGAATCTGGCCGTGACCGAGTTCGCGCTGTCGTGGCGCACCGACCGCGCCCGGCACCTCAGCGACGCGCTGGGCGGCCTGTGGGCCACCGAGGCCACGCTGCGCTTCCTGGAGGCCGGCGTCCGCCCTGCGTACTTCGCGCTGATGGGCGTCGGGAACCACGGGCTGCTGGACGATGCGGCCTTCCCGCGCTTCGGGTACGGCGCGCTGCGCGAGGCCGCCCAGTTGCGTGGCCAAAGCTTCCCCGTGACCGGCGACGACCCGCGCGTGTGGCTGCACGCCGCCACCGACGGCGACCGCTTGACCCTGCTGGCCCTGAACACGGGCGCCGCGACCCTGCCGCTGACCCCGCAGCTGGACGGCTGGCAGCTCATCGGCGCGAAGACCGTCACCCCGGCGGGCGTGGACGCGGACCGCTTCCCCACCGCGCTGAACCTCACCCTGCCGCTGACGCTGGCGCCCCAGAGCGTCACGCGCGTCGTGTTCCGGCGCGCACCCTGACCCGCACCTCTCCCCTCCCCCACCTGCACTGGAGTTCTGCCATGACCAACCGCATTCCTGATCCTGCCCGTTTCCCCGCCCGTTTCACCTGGGGGGTCGCCACGAGTTCCTACCAGATCGAGGGCGCCCCCCGCGAGGACGGCAAGGGCCCCAGCATCTGGGACACCTTCTGCCGCACGCCCGGCAAGGTCCGGGGCGGGGACACCGGCGACGTCGCCTGCGACCACTACCACCGCCTGGACAGCGACCTGGACATGATCCGCGACCTGGGCGTGAACGCGTACCGCTTCAGCATCTCCTGGCCGCGCATCCTGCCACACGGGCGCGGCGCGGTGAACCAGGCGGGCCTGGACTTCTACCAGCGGCTCGTGGACGGGCTGCTCACGCGCGGCATCACGCCCTGGGCGACGCTGTACCACTGGGACCTCCCGCAGACCCTGGAGGACGAGGGCGGCTGGACCGTGCGCGGCACCGCCGAGGCCTTCGGGACGTACTCGGCGGTCGTCGCGGCGGCGCTCGGGGACCGCGTGCGGCACTTCATCACGCTGAACGAACCGTGGTGCTCGGCGTACCTGGGCTACGGCATCGGCATTCACGCGCCGGGCCGGCACGACCTGCGGGCCAGTTTCGCCGCCACGCACCACCTGCTCGTCGGGCACGGGCGGGCCATGCAGGCCATCCGCGGTCAGGCGCCGGGCGCGCAGGCAGGCATCACGCTGAACCTCCACCACACGTACCCCGCGACGGACACGCCCGCGGACCGCGCCGCCGCGTACCGCATGGACGGCTTCCAGAACCGCTGGTACCTGGACCCGGTGTACGGGCGCGGCTACCCGCAGGACATGGTGGACCTGCTGGGCGACCTGAGCCCGCAGGCGCAGGGCCTCGTGCTGCCCGGCGACACGGAACTGATGGGCCAGCCCACCGACTTCCTGGGCGTGAACATGTACTCGCGCGCGGTGGGGCAGGACGCGCCCGGCGAGGGGTTCCTGCACGCCCGGCAGATCCGCCCCGAGGGCAGCGCGTACACCGGCTTCGACTGGGAGGTCGCGCCGGACAGCCTGACCGACCTGCTCGTGCGCCTGCAGGAGGACTACGCGCCGGACGCGATCTACATCACCGAGAACGGCAGCACCTACCCGGACGTCGCGGACGAGGACGGGAACGTGAACGACCTGGAACGCACCCAGTACCTCACCGAGCACCTCGCGGCGACGCAGGAGGCCCTATCTCGCGGCGCGAAGGTCGCCGGGTACTTCGCGTGGTCGCTGATGGACAACTTCGAGTGGGCCGAGGGGTACGACAAACGCTTCGGAATCGTGCACGTGGACTTCGACACGCAGGTCCGCACGCCGAAACTGTCGGGGCGCACGTACCGGGACTTCCTGGCGCGCGCGGGGCAGGCGGTCGGCGCGTGACGGACACCCTCGCGGCGGCCCAGTCCAGCACGGGAAGCGCCCCGGCGCCCGCCACGGTGCCCACCACGGCGACGGTCACGAACCCGGTCCTGCCGGGGTTCCACCCGGACCCCAGCCTCCTGCGGGTCGGGGAGGACTACTACCTGGCGACGAGCACCTTCCAGTGGTATCCGGGCGTGGCGATCTACCACTCGCGGGATCTGGTGCACTGGCGACTGGCGGCGCGCCCGCTGGCGCGGCTGTCGCAGCTGGACATGCGCGGGAACGCCGATTCGGGCGGCATCTGGGCGCCGTGCCTGTCGCACGACGGCGAGGCGTTCCACCTGATCTACACCGACGTCAAGAGCTGGGGCGTGGGCGAGCCGTTCAAGGACAGCCACAACTATCTGGTGACCGCCCCTGAGATCGAGGGGCCCTGGAGTGAGCCGGTGTACCTGAATTCCAGCGGCTTCGACCCCAGCCTCTTCCACGACGTCGCCGAGGGCGGGGACGGGCGCAAGTGGCTGCTGAACATGCTCTGGGACCACCGCGCGGGCCGCAACCCCTTCGCGGGGATCGTGGCGCAGGAGTACAGCCCGGCCGAGGGGCGGCTGGTGGGGCCGCGCACGACCATCTTCACCGGAACGGACCTGAAGGTCACGGAAGGCCCGCACGTCTATAAGAAGGACGGCTGGTATTACCTGCTGACCGCCGAGGGCGGCACGAGCTGGGAGCACGCCGTCACGCTGGCCCGCTCGCGCGAGCTGCTCGGGCCGTACGAGGTGCACCCGCACAACCCGCTGCTCACGGCGGTGGACGACCCGGGCCTGCCCATCCAGAAGTCCGGGCACGCCAGCCTGACCGACACCCCGGACGGGCGGTGGGTGATGGCGCACCTGTGCGGTCGCCCCGTGACGCCGCGCGGCGAGTGCCCGCTGGGCCGCGAGACGGCGCTGCAGGGCCTGGACTGGCCGGGGGGCGAGTGGCCGCGCCTGACGGGTGGCGGGCACCACCCGGCATTGCACGCGACGCTGCCCGCGCTGCCGCCGAACTCCTGGCCGGAGGTGCCCGCCCGCGACGACTTCCGGGACGAGGCGCTGCGGCCCGAGTGGCTGACGCTGCGGGTGCCCGCCGCCGAACTGGGTGTGCGCCTGGAGGAGGGCGGGCTGGTCCTGCCGGGCCGCGAGGCGCTGATGAGCCGTCATCACGTGGCGCTGGTGGGCCGCCGCCTCCAGAGTCTGCACGGGCGGCTGCGGACCGAGCTGAGTGTCGATCCGCGTGACTTCCAGCAGATGGCGGGCGTGTGCGCGTACTACGACAGCCGCAACTGGGTGTACGCGCGGGTCAGCCGGGACGAGGCGGCGGGGCGCGCGCTGAACGTCACGAGCTGCGAGAACGGCGTGTACCGCGAGCACCTGAGCCATGACGTCCCCGTGGGGGAATCAGGTCGCGTGGGTCTGGAAGTCCGCTACAGCGGCGACACCTTCGGCTTCGCGTATCAGGTGGCGGGGGGCGGGTGGACGCCGGTCGGCCCGGAATTCAGCGCGGGCCTGCTGAGCGACGAGCACTGCGGCGGCCTGAGCTTCACCGGGACGTTCCTGGCCCTGACCTGCCAGGATCTCAGCGGCGAGCGGCGCGAGGCGACCTTCCACTGGGCCGAGTACACCGAGGGAGACGCGTGAAGCGCACCCTGCTGGCCCTGCTGACCGCTGCGCTGGCCGCGCACGCCGGTGCCCTGACCAGTCAGGCGGCGGCCGAGGCGCAGGCCCGCGCGATCCTGCCCCGCCTGACCCTGGACGACAAGATCGGGCAGGTGAGCATGGCGCACGTGTTCCGCTTCACCGAGGGGGGCCGCAGCGCGCCCATCCGCGCGGATGCGGACGCCACCTTCCGCGCCCTGCAGCCCGGCACGCTGCTGAACGGCGGCGGGGACGCGCCGCAGCCGAACACGCCGCGCGGCTGGGCGGACTTCCTGGCCCGCCTGGACGCACTGGGCCGCGCGAACAACCCCCAGGGCCTCCCGGCGGTGTTCGGCACGGACGCGGTGCACGGCGTGAACAACGTCCCCGCCGCGACCCTGTACCCGCACAACCTGGGCCTGGGCGCGGCGTTCGACCCGGCCCTGACGCGCGAGGTGGCCCTGGCGACCGCGCAGGACCTGCGCGCCCTGAACATGGGCTGGACGTTCGCGCCGGTCGCGGACGTGGGCCGTGACCCCCGCTGGGGCCGCTACTACGAGACGTTCGGGGAGTCCCCGTGGCTGGTCGCGGATCAGGTGGAGGCCAGCGTGGACGGCCTGCAATCGGGTGGGGTGGCCGCCACGCTGAAGCACTTCGCGGGGTACGGGCTGCCCAGTCTGGGGATGGACCGCGCGAACGCCGAGATCAGCGCCCGTGCCATGCACGAGGTGGTCCTGCCGCCCTTCCGCGCGGGCATCCGCGCCGGGGCGCTGAGCGTCATGGCGAACAGCGGCAGCGTGAACGGCGTCCCCGTGCACGCCTCGCGCACGCTGCTGACGGATGTGCTGCGCGGCGAACTGGGCTTCGGGGGCCTGCTCGTCAGCGACTGGAACGACATCGAGCGGTTGATCACGACCTACCGCACCCACACCGATCTGGTGCGGGCGGCGGCGGCCAGCGTGAACGCGGGCATCGACGTGTACATGGTCCCGAACAGCGTCGAGGCGTACCAGAACGCCCTGCGGGAGGCCGTGCAGACCGGGCTGGTCAGCGAGGCCCGACTGGACGAGGCGACCCTGCGCGTCCTGACCTTCAAGGCCCGCCTGGGGCTGCTCGACGCCCCACTGGCGGGCAGCGGCGTGCTGAACGACCACCGCGACCTCGCCCGGCGCGCGGCGGCGGCCACCCTGACACTGCTGGAGAACCCGGCGGGCACCCTCCCGATCCGTAAAGGCCGCGTGCTCGTCACCGGACCCGCCATGGACAGCGCCGCCATCCAGCTGGGCGGCTGGAGCGTGAACTGGCAGGGCGTCGGGAAGGGCAACGTGCCGGACGTGCCGAAGGTCGCCACGCTGGCCCCCGCGCTGAAGGCGGCGGCCCCGGCGGGCGTGACCGTCAGCGCCCTGCCGGAGACCAAACGTCCACAACTGCTGACCGCCGCGAAGGGCGTGGACGTGATCGTCGTCGCGGTCGGCGAGGCGCCCGGCGCGGAATCCCAGGCGAACAACCCCGCGCTGAGCCTGCCGGACGGGCAGATCACGCTGCTGCGCGACCTGCTCGCCACCGGCAAACCCGTCGTAGCGGTCCTGATGGCCGGGCGGCCCCTGCTCCTCCCCAGTGACATCCAGTCGCGCCTCGCCGGGCTGGTCATGGCGTACCTGCCGGGCACGCAGGGCGGCGCCGCCCTGGCCGACGCGCTGTACGGCCGCGCGGGCTTCCCCGGCCGCCTGCCGTTCACGTGGCCGGACAGCCTGACCCAGGTGGGCCTCTGGAGCGACCGCCCCGCCGAGGGCGCCGGCGAGACGCCCCTGCCGCTGTACCCGCTCGGGTACGGCCTGGACTACACGACCAGCGTCGCCCGGGACCTGACCGTCACCCCCGCCCCGGACGGCGTGACCGCGCAGGCCACCCTGACGAACACCGGCGAGCAGGCAGGCACCGTGACGGTCCTGCTGCGCGCGGGCCTGCCCGCCAGCGGCGCCCTGCAGGCCGTGTCGCGCCCGGTCGGGGTGCTGCGCGCCACGCTGAAACCCGGCGAGAGCCGCGCCGTACAGATCACCGTCCCCCACGAACGCCTGAGCAGCTGGGTCGGCGACGCCTACGGCCCAGGCACGTGGCAGCTCCTGCCCGGGCAGTACACGCTGAGTGCCGGGGACGGCAAGGCGACCCTCAGCCTGCCGTGAAGACGGACGGAGGCGGCCCCCAGGCGATGCGGGGGTCGCCTCCGCCTAGCGGTTCAGCAGCGCGGCCCGCACCTGAGGCCATTCCTCCGCAATGATCGAGTACATCACCGTGTCGCGCTGCGTGCCGTCCGGGCGGGGCATGTGCTGGCGCAGCACGCCCTCGCGGGTCGCGCCGAGGCCCTCGATGGCGCGCTGGCTGCGGGTGTTCAGGATGTCGGTCTTGATCTCCACGCGCAGCATGCCCATCTGGCCGAAGGCGTGGTCGAGGAGCAGGCGTTTGAAGGTGCGGTTGGCGGGTGTGCGCATGAATGCCGGGGCCAGCCAGGTGCTGCCGATCTCCAGACGGCGGTGTCCCGGGCGCATCTCCATGAAGCGGGTGGCCCCGGCCAGTTCGCCGTTCACGAGCTTCACGAACGGCATCTGGTCGTCCGCGTCCAGCGCGCCGGTGTAGTAGCGCTCCTGGGTGGGGAAGGTGCCCATGCGGGCGTACTCCTCTTCGTGCGCGGCGGCCAGCGCCAGCAGCGGCGCGGTGTCCGCCTCTTGTAGGGGGCGCAGGGTGTACGGGCCGTCTACCAGGGTGAGGGCGTGGCGCATGGCATCACTGTATGGGGCGGAGTGGATGGCGCGAACAGACGGGGGCCACCGGACCCGTCTGCCCCGGTGGCCCCCGTCCGGATTTCCGTTACCCGCCGACGTGCACCTGGGGGCGGCGGGTGGCGTCCCGCTCGGCGACGCGCAGCACCTCGCGCGTGAGGGGTGGAATGTCGCCCTCGCCGGCCAGGACGAAGCGCAGGGCGTTCTGGGCGGGGCCCTTCTCACTCCACTCGAAGTACACGTGGGGCGGCACGCCGGTCAGGTCACGGACGTGCAGCAGCACGGCGGCCAGCGTGTTCGGCACGGAGCTGCCGCGCGCGCGCAGGATGCCGTGCGCGCCGACCTGCACGCCGGTCACGTCCACCTGGGGGCGGAATTCGCTGGCGTCGGTGATCTCGACTTCCAGGAACAGCGCGGCCTCGTTGGGGCGCAGGTGGTTGTCCAGGCGGACCTCCAGCGCCTTTTCCTGGTACTCGGCGGTGTCCCCGGCGTTCAGGCGGTTGGCGATGAAGCGCACCGGGAGGCCGCGCGCGGCGGTGTCCCGGACGAGCTGCGCGGCGCGCTCGTCGAGTACCACGCGCGACACGCGCAGTTCGGTGCTGCGCCCGATGCGGGACCAGACGCTGACGATCAGGATGCCCGCGATGAACGCCAGCGCGATCCACAGGCCCTCGGGGCGCTCGCGGACGGTGACGGCGCTGGTGTACACGAAGATCAGGCTGACCAGCGCGAACAGCGCGGCCGTGCCCCGGTGCCCGCGCCGCAGTTCGGTCAGGAACACCGCGATGGCCGCGGAGGTCATCAGGGCCAGCACCCCGGTCGCGTACGCGCCCGCCTGGGCGTCCACGTCCGCGCGGAACGCCACGGTGACGCCCGCGGCGATCAGCGTGAAGATCAGCACGAGGGGTCGGGTGGCGCGCGCCCAGTCGGGGGCCATGCCGTAGCGGGGCAGGTAGCGCGGCACGATGTTCAGCAGGCCCGCCATGGCCGAGGCGCCCGCGAACCACAGGATCAGGATGGTGCTGATGTCGTACGCGGTGCCGAAGCCCTCGCCGAGCCGCTCGTGCGCCAGGTAGGCCAGCGCGCGGCCGTTCGCTTCGCCTGCCGGGGTGACGGCAGTGACGGTCGCGGCGCTGCCGGTGGGGCGGACGGTCACGGTGATCGGCACGCGCCCGCCCACCGTGTCGGCCTGCACCGTGAAGGTGCCGCTGCGTCCGGCGGGGAGGGTCAGGGCGTACAGTTCGCGCGGGCGGGTCTGGCTGTCCAGCGGGACGTTCACGACCGCGCGGCCCGCCGCCAGGTCGGCGCTGCTGACCTCGCGGGTGACGGTCGTTTCCGCCCAGAACTCATGCCGGGGAATCAGGAGGGTGGTGATCAGGGACGAGCCGATCAGCAGGACGCTCATGATCAGCGCGGCGGTCGTGAGCAGTTTCTTCGCGTTGCGGATGCGCCCGGCGGGTTGCTGCGGCGTGTCCGTGGGGTCGCCCTTCACGAGCGGCATGACGACCACGCCCGTCTCGAAGCCCGACAGGCCCAGCGCCAGCGCGGGGAACACCAGCAGCGCCGCGCCGATCAGCGCCAGCGGACTGACGTAACTGCCGAGCAACGCCTCCCACCAGCCGTTCAGGAGGGTGGGGTGCGTGATCACCTCGGCCGCGCCGTGCCCGACAACGATCAGGCTGAGGGTCAGGTACACCGCCACGATACCCACCGCGATCCCGATGGCCTCCTTGAAGCCCTTGAGGAACACGGCGGCCAGCAGCGCGATGAGACCCAGCGTGAGGGGCACCTCCAGGCCCTCCAGCGTGGATTTCAGGAAGGGGTTCTCGATCAGGTGCGCGGTGGCGTCCGCGGCGGACAGCGTGATCGTGATGACGAAGCCCGTGGCGACGAAGCCCAGCAGGGCCAGCACGAGCAGTTTGCTGGGCCAGTAGTTCAGCAGCCGTTCGAGCATGCTCAGGCTGCCGTCCCCGTGCGGGCTTTCCTGCGCCACGCGGCGGTACATGGGCAGCGCGCCCAGCAGCGTGACCAGCACGAGCACCAGCGTCGCCACGGGGGACAGCGCCCCGGCGGCCAGCGCCGCGATGCCCGGCTGATAGCCCAGCGTGCTGAAGTAATCGACCCCGGTCAGGCACATGACCTTCCACCACGGCTGCGTGTGGTGCTGGGTCTGCGCGGCGTGCTCCTGTTCGTAGAAGCCTTCCGGTTCGGGCTGACCGGTCTCGAGGAACCAGCGCATGAACGGCGATTGATCCGGGGGTGGGGTCACAATGTGGAGTGTAAGCGCCGCCCCCACCACCGGTTCCAGGCCCCGTGATCCGGGGGTTCCTTCACGTCAGGTGCGGGGTGAGGTTCACGCCGGTCAGCACGGCCGTGTGGCTGCCCCGGCTCAGACGCACGGTGGCGAAGGCGGTGTCGCCGAACGCGAACCACCCGCGCGAGGCGCGCAGGAGTTCCCGCAGCAGGCTGTTTCCGAAGCCCCCGTGCGTGACGAGCAGCACGCGCTGCCCGCCCCCGTTCCACACGAGTTCCAGCGCGTGCAGGGCGCGGGCACGGATGGCCGCCTGACTCTCGCCCCCGTCGGCGGTGAAGGGGTCGAGGTCGTGCCGGAACGCGGGGATGGGGTAGCGCGCCAGGGCCTCCTCGCGGTCCATCCCGGCCGGGGGGCCGTTGTCCCACCACCAGGTTTCAGGTAACTGGAGACCAGCAAGAAAGACGAGGGGCCGTCCCCGAGTCTGCGGCCACTTTCTCCCGCAGGAGGTCGGTGGGGGTCAGCGGGACGCCCAGCGCGTCGGTGACGATGCGGGCGGTGCCGTGCGCCCGCTGGAGTGTGGAGGTGTACGCCCGGTCGAAGCCCGGCGGGTGCGCCTGCCAGTACGCGGCCAGCGCCGCCGCCTGCGCCTCACCGGCCGGGGTCAGGGGGCTGTCGTAGGCGCCCTCGTGCACGCCTTCGTCGTCGGCGCGGCTGCGGCCGTGACGCAGGATGGTCAGGTGCAGCTCGCCCCTCACGCGGTCCTCGTGGCGAGCAGGACGCACTCGCGGCGGGTGACCTGCACCTCGCAGGCGTGCAGGTGCGGGTGGGCGGACGCGGCGTCGCGCAGTGGGTCGCCCGCGTGCCAGCGGTCGTCCAGCCCGGCGCGGGGGGTGAGGTTGTCCAGAATCAGCGTCCCGCCGGGTCGCAGGGCACGCACCAGGGTATGCAGGGCGTCCGGGGTCTTCGCGGCGGCGCAGTCGGCGAAGATCAGGTCGAACGGCCCCTCGGGCAGCGCGTCCCGCCAGTCCCCGACGAGCACGCGGGCGCGCGGGTCCGTCCGCAGCGCCGCCCACGCCCCCTGCGCGCGGTCCTGATCGGCCTCGACGCTCAGCAGCCGCCCGGAGTCCGGCAGGCCCGACAGCAGCCACGCCGCGCCCACGCCCAGCCCCGTCCCGAGTTCCAGCACGCGCCCGCCGGGCCGCGCTGCCGCCAGGGTGCGCAGCAGCGCCCCGACCTCCGGCGAGCAGGACCGCGTGAAGCCCGCCGCGTGCGCCGCGCCCAGCGCCGAGCGCACCAGCGGCGGCACCTCCAGGTGTGGTGGCGTCTGCCCGCGCGCCGCGAGGCCCTGCCGCAACTGGTGGTCGTCCGCCCACGGCAGCGAGCGGGGATTCACCCACGCGACCGGGCGGCCCTCCGGGCTGGGCTCCAGGCGGGTCAGGCGCAGCGGCACGCAGACACTCTCGACGCCGCTGACACCCACGATCGGGAACGGGTCGCCCGCGACCTCGGCGTGCGCGCCCGCCTCCTCCCACGCCTCGCGGGCCGCCGCCTGCCCGGGCGTCTCGCCGGGGTGGATGCCACCGCCCGGCAGCGTCCAGCCGCCCCACTCCAGCCCGGTCATGAGGACAAAGCCGTCCTCCCGCTCGATCCACGCGCAGGCGCGGCCCACCCGGTCCAGGCCGGGGGACAGGTCGATGAAGGCCGGGCGGGTCATGCCAGCACCGCCAGCGCCCCGGCCAGAGGGGCGCGCTGGTCGCGCAGGGCCGCCAGGGTGCCCGCCGCGTGCAGCGCCTCCGCGAAGGTCACGTCCTGCGGGTGCACCGCGTCGAAACTGTCCAGCACCGCCCGGTTGCCACCCGCCTGCAGTTCGTCCAGCAGCGCGTGCAGCATCAGTCGCAACGCCGCGCGCTGCACGTCCGCCGGGGCGCGCTCCACGCGGATGCGCTTACGGGACACGTACGGGTCGTCCGTCAGCAGGTGCGTGCAGCCCGCCCACGGGTCCGCCGCCGCGTACGCCACGCCCCGCAGGCCACTCATGGCGATCGCCCCGGCGCACTGCGGGCAGGGCTGCACGGTCGTCAGCACCGTCCAGCCGTAGCAGTCCGGGCGGGGCGCGCCTTGCAGGGCCAGCAGCGCGTTGATCTCCGCGTGCGCCAGGTCTGAGCCGCTGATCACGCCCGCCACGCCACGCGGCTCGTTCAGGCGGTTGCGACCCCGCGCGATCACGGTCCCAGCGGCGTCGATCACGCACGCCCCGATGGGCAGCGAGCCCGCCACGTACGCGTCCCACGCCTCCGACAGGGCCGCGTGCCAGCCATAGCTGCGCAATTGATCGGTCATGCAATCTCCTCGAAGACAGGGATGTCCTGAAGGTTATCGGGATGGGTGAGCAGGTAGGTACTGTGAGAAACAGGAATGTGTCGCAGCGTTTCAAGCACGGTTGGGACCGTTCTTTCGGGGAATTGATGCATTGAGTGCGGACCGCTGATCCACAGTGCCAGGGCTCCCTTGCTCTCTCCCATGTCGGAAACCATGCCGACTACTTCCTGGATGGCCTGGAGAGCTTTCAGTACGAGCTGGCCGACTGGCACCGTATTCGCCGAATCAATCGGCATGATGACTTCAATGTCCTGAACAACCTCTACGCTCCCTTTTGCCCATTGAAAGGTCACAGCCAGCCTCGCTTTCGCATGACATCCAGCACTGGGTCGATCTTGCAGGTCGTCTCGCCGAAGGGAAGACAGCCGCCCGGCGGCGTCCAGCAGCCGTGAGACGTGAGGCATGACAGGGCCGCGTGCCAGCCTGCGCCGCGTGCCCCAGCCTCTCCTCTCACTTCCCACTCCCCACGGCCCACAACCCCGCTCACAGTTCGCCCCGGTTCTTCTCGATCAGGTCGTCGAGTGCCTCGCGCAGCAGGCTGGCCTCGGTGCGGCCCAGCGCGCCGCTGAGTTTGGCGAGGCGTTCGAGCTGGCTCTTGGGGTAGTAGTTGCTTTTCAGGACCATCTTGCTTTCCACGTAGATGCAGGCGCGGCCGCGGCCCTCGCGTTTGGCGCGGATCATGGCCTCGTCGGCGGCGCGTTTGAGGTCGTCGTAGGTGCTGGCGTGCGCGGGGCGGGCGGCCAGTCCGACGCTGAGGCCCAGGCCGCGCGGCCACTGCGGGTCGCGGTGGATGTGGAAGTGCTTGATGACCTCGTCCAGGAGGATCAGGGCGGTCTCGGCGGCCGTTTCGGGGAGGATGGCGGCGTACTCGTCCCCGCCGATGCGCCCGATGACGCTGCCGGTGGGGAGGCTGCCGGACAGCAGGCGTTCCACGCCGCGCAGCACGCGGTCGCCCTCGGCGTGCCCCAGGGTGTCGTTGAGGGTCTTGAAGTGGTCGAGGTCGAGGACGGCCAGGGTCAGGGGGGCTCCCTGGAGGGTGTCGAAGGCGGTCTCGAAGTCGGCGCGGGTCAGGATGGTGGGGCGCGGCATGGGTCAGGGTCCTCCTCGGGAGTGAGAGGCGGTCAGCGGAGCGTATGTTCTCCTTACATATATATGTTGCAGGATGTACGTGGCAAGCGGATATGTGGAATCCGCGTGCTGGCGCACCTTGAGCGCACTACGCTCAGATTGTCAGATTCTGAAGTTTGACATTTCTTCCAGTGCGGTCCTATTCTTGCGTGCGGAACGGCAAAAAGCCGGTGACCCCGGCCCCCTGCCGAGGCCCAACCCATTCAAGGAGGACACAACATGCTGAAACCCCTAGGTGACCGCGTTCTGGTTGAAATCATCGAAGAAGCCGAGCAGAAGACCGCCGGCGGCCTGTACGTCCCCGACAGCGCCAAAGAGAAGAGCCAGCGCGGCAAGGTCATCGCCGTCGGCAACGGCAAGATGCTCGACAACGGCACCCGCGTCGCGCTGGACGTCAAGGAAGGCGACACCGTGTACTTCGCCAAGTACGGCGGCACCGAAGTCAGCCTCGAAGGCAAGAACTACAGCCTCCTCAGCGAACGCGACATCCTCGCGATCGTCGAGTAAAGCGCCCACCGACTGAGCACCCCTCAGTCCGCCGCGCGGACAGCTCCCCTCACAGGGGAGCCGACCCCCTACCCCCACTCTGAGCGCACCGCCGCTCACTGCAAAGGAGCACCATCATGGCTAAACAGCTCGTGTTCGATGAACAGGCCCGCCGCGCCCTCGAGCGTGGCGTCAACGCCGTCGCCAACGCCGTCAAAGTCACCCTCGGGCCCCGCGGCCGCAACGTCGTCATCGAGAAGAAGTTCGGCAGCCCCACCATCACCAAGGACGGCGTCACCGTCGCCAAGGAAGTCGAACTCGAAGACAAACTCGAGAACATCGGCGCCCAGCTGCTGAAAGAAGTCGCCAGCAAGACCAACGACATCACCGGTGACGGCACCACCACCGCCACCGTCCTCGGCCAGGCCGTCGTGAAAGAAGGCCTGCGCAACGTCGCCGCCGGCGCCAACCCCCTCGCCCTGAAGCGCGGCATCGACAAGGCCGTCCTGGCCGCCATCGAGGAAATCAAGAAGCTCGCCGTGCCCGTCGAGGACAGCGAAGCCATCAAGAAAGTCGCGGGCATCAGCGCCAACGACGAGCAGGTCGGTCAGGAAATCGCTTCCGCGATGGACAAGGTCGGCAAGGAAGGCGTCATCACCATCGAAGAGAGCAAAGGCTTCGACACCGAAGTGGACGTCGTCGAAGGCATGCAGTTCGACAAGGGCTTCATCAACCCCTACTTCATCACCAACCCCGAGAAGATGGAAGCCGTCCTCGAAGACGCCTACATCCTCATCAACGAGAAGAAGGTCAGCAACCTCAAGGACATGCTGCCCATCCTCGAAAAAGTCGCCCAGACCGGCCGCCCCCTCCTGATCATCGCCGAGGACGTCGAAGGCGAAGCGCTCGCCACCCTGGTCGTCAACAAACTGCGCGGCACCCTGAACATCGCCGCCGTCAAAGCCCCCGGCTTCGGTGACCGCCGCAAGGAAATGCTGCGCGACATCGCCGCCGTCACCGGCGGGGAAGTCGTCAGCGAAGACCTCGGCCACAAGCTCGAGAACGTCACCATGGAGATGCTCGGCCGCGCCGCCCGCATCCGCATCACCAAGGACGAAACCACCATCGTGGACGGCCGCGGTGAGCAGAGCGCCATCGACGCCCGCGTCAACGCCATCAAGGGCGAACTCGACACCACCGACAGCGACTACGCCAAGGAAAAACTCCAGGAGCGCCTCGCCAAGCTGGCCGGCGGCGTCGCCGTCATCCGCGTCGGTGCCGCCACCGAAACCGAACTGAAAGAGAAGAAGCACCGCTACGAAGACGCCCTCAGCACCGCGCGCAGCGCCGTGGAAGAAGGCATCGTCGCGGGCGGCGGCACCACCCTGCTACGCGTCATCCCCGCCGTGCGCAAAGCCGCCGAAGCCCTCACCGGCGACGAAGCCACCGGCGCCCGCATCCTGATCCGCGCGCTCGAAGAGCCCGCCCGTCAGATCGCCGCGAACGCCGGTGAAGAAGGCAGCGTCATCGTGAACGCCGTCATCAACAGCGACAAGCCCCGCTTCGGCTTCAACGCCGCCACCGGCGAGTACGTCGAGGACATGGTCGCCGCCGGCATCGTCGACCCCGCCAAGGTCACGCGCACCGCGCTGCAGAACGCCGCCAGCATCGGCGCGCTGATCCTCACCACCGAAGCCATCGTCAGCGACAAGCCCGAGAAGGCCGCGCCCGCACCCGCCGGCGCCCCCGACATGGGCGGCATGGACTTCTAAGAGCAACAACTCCTGCGCTGACTGGTCAAGAAAGACGAGGGGCCGCCCCCGAGTCTGAGGCCACCAGAAACGCAGAAGGCTGAAACGGGGGAAGCCGGGGCATGATGCTCCGGCTTTCTTCTATGGGATGCAGCCAAACGTCTTTGACCGTGCCTGGGGACGAAAGCCTGCAGCAGGCTCTTTACGGTGGGGGCATGGGATTCATCGTGCTGCTCCCGGTACTTTTCCTGCTGGTCATCGGTGTTGGGGTGCTGGTGGCCCTGGCGACAGCGGCGCATGTCCGGAAACGAAATCCGGTGTATACGGGCGCGTGGGTGGGGGCGGGGGTGGTGTCCACTCTGGCGCTGGCGTTTTCCCTGGTCATGTTGTTCTCCGGTGGGGCGGGCAGCGACGCTGACGGGGGGGCACTGGATTTCTACAAGACGCCTCTGGGCGGAGGTTTCTATCTGGCGAGCGTCGATTCTGATCTGGAGTTGCCACTAGGACTTGAGCACCGGGATGGGGATGAGAGGTTGCCCCGGAACGGGAGCATGACCGTGACGGGGCTGGCTTGCGTTGAGGGTCAGACGTTCCTACAGTTCAAGGACGGGGAAAGGTTCGGGCGTGTTGATGTGCCGGGGCGTCGGCTGGAAGTGCTGACGGCAGCGAGTCTGCCCGTCGCGGCGGAGGGGCAGGGCTTCTGGCTGAACAAGGCCGCCTTCAGGGCCACGTCATGCGCGGATGTGAGGGCGTCTGCGGTTGATCAGGTGCGCAATGCGCTGCTGTTGCTCGTGGGGCCGCTGGTCAGCCTGGGGTGCCTGATCTGGTTGTGGGTGTGGGGGCGGCGATTACCGAATGCGCCGGTGCAGAAGGAAGCCGGCTGGTGAACAAGGCAAACCCAGATTTATCCTCCAAACTGATTTACTTTTTCAACCATTCGCGCTAGCCTGTGGGGATGAAGAAGATCGGCTTTCTCTCGTTCGGGCATTGGAATCCGTCCCCGCAGTCCGGCACGCGCTCGGCAGCGGATGTGCTGCACCAGACCATCGATCTGGCGGTCGCCGCCGAGCAGCTGGGCGCGGACGGCGCGTACGTGCGGGTGCATCACTTCGCGCAGCAGCTGGGCTCGCCGTTCCCGCTGCTGGCCGCGATGGGCGCCAAGACCAACCGCATCGAGCTGGGCACGGGCGTGATCGACATGCGCTACGAGAACCCGCTGTACATGGCCGAGGACGCCGGTTCCGCCGACCTGATCTCCGGTGGGCGCCTGCAGCTGGGCATCAGCCGGGGCTCGCCGGAACAGGTGATCGACGGGTGGCGGCACTTCGGGTACGCGCCCGCCCCCGGCGAGACCGAAGCGGACATGGCGCGGCGGCACGCCGAGGTGTTCCTCGACGTGATCGAAGGCAAAGGCTTCGCGCAACCCAACCCCCGCCCGATGTTCCCCAACCCGCCCGGTCTGCTGCGCCTGGAGCCGTACTCGGCGGGCCTGCGCGACCGCATCTGGTGGGGGGCCGCGTCGAACGCCACCGCCGAATGGGCGGCAAAGATGGGCATGAGCCTCCAGAGTTCCACCCTGAAAGTCGACGAGAACGGGAAACCCTTCCACGTACAGCAGGCCGAGCAGATCCGCGCGTACCGCGCCGCGTGGAAGGACGCCGGGCACACCCGCGAGGGGCGCGTATCCGTCAGCCGCAGCATCTTCGCGCTGGTGAACGACCAGGACCGCATGTACTTCGGGCGGCAGGGTGGGCAGGATCAGTTCGGCGTGATCGACCAGTACCGCGCGGTGTTCGGCCGCAGTTACGCCGACGAACCGGACCGCCTGATCGAGCAGCTGCGGCAAGACGAGGCCATCGCGGAAGCCGACACCCTCCTGCTGACGGTCCCGAACCAGCTGGGCGTGGATTACAACGCGCACCTGATCGAGAGCATCCTCACGCACGTCGCGCCGGGCCTGGGCTGGCGCTGAGTCCCCGCAAGGTGTGACGCGGCGGCCCGGCGCGGACGGTAGCGTGGCCCGCATGCCCCTCCTGCTGATCGTGTCCGGCATGCCCGCCTCCGGAAAATCCACGCTGGGCGCGCGCCTGGCCGCCGCGCTGAACCTGCCGTTCGTGACGAAGGACGAGTACAAGGCCCTGCTGCTGGCCCGCCTGCCGGACCTGACACGGGACGTCTCCGGCCCCCTCAGCTTCGACGTGATGTGGCACGTCGCGGGCGTCACCCTCGCTGGAGGCATGGACACCGTGCTGGAATCGCACTTCTACCACGGGGTCAGCGAGACGCACATCCTCACGCTTGCCAAGACCCACGGGGCGAGGGTCGCGCAGGTGTTCTGCCACGCGCCTGTGGACGTCCTCCAGGCGCGGCACGACGCGCGGGTGGCGTCGGGACGCCGGCCCGGGATCGACCTCCCCATGAACTACGCCACCCTGCCCGTCCACTGCTGCTGGACGCCACTTGACCTCGGCGACACCCCCCTCCTGACCGTCGACACCACCCAGCACGACGCACTGCCCGGCATCCTGACGTGGGTGCACACCCAAAGAAAAAGCAGCCCACTGAAGGGCCGCTCTGAAGGTGCAGACACACTGGGTTGACCAGCACATCCTGCTCGCGCGTCCGTTTTTTGTAAATCCCAGAGGTGGACGCCTCCCTCAAGTGCAGTGATGCCTCTCCAGTGCCGGGGCGCGAAAACTCGCGCAGAGTCCGAAATGGACATTCGCTCGTGAGAACCAGCGGGATGGGCACGGCACGACCTCGTCAGGTCAGAAATGCAAGTATGACAGGCATTTCGGAATCTGTCAACTGCTCCGGCCGGGTTCTGCTTTCAACGGAGTGCTTCTGCGGGGAGCTGGCGTTGGAATGTGAGCGCCTGGGGCGGGCTGAGGGACTCCGGTGGAAGGGGGGCGCCTGGCGGCGGGCTACCCCACCCCCCAGCCCCCTCCCCCAGAGGGGCAGGGGGAGCAGCGTTGCACTGGGCAAGGGGTTCGACTGGTGCGGCGGGGTTGTGATGGGCGGTGACGTGTCCGGCCTCGACGCCATCCTCCGCCCCCCGCAAGGCCCGCGCGCTACGCGCACGACGGCCGGTGGTGGTCTGCGGTCGCTGGCAAGGCAGCTTGAAGCGATCCGCTGATCGACTTTCAAAAGATCGCTTGGGCAGAAGCCCAAAAAGTAGAACCTTGCGGCCCGCACCAAGTTGGCTGCCCCCATAAACGTCGTGGCAACCGAGCCCGTCGTGCGCGCAGCGCGCGGGGCGCCCGCAGCGAACTCGGAGGAATGCAGACCCATACGTGGCCGAACCCGCCAGTCACCCACCGACCACCCTGGAGAAATACCTGCCGAGCGCAGCGAAAACTCCCCCTGCCCCTCTGGGGTACTCGTATGAGCCGCTTGCGGAGGGGGCTGGGGGGGTGGGGACGCCCGCCGCCAGGCGCACCCCTTCCAACGGGGCAGCCCGCCACCAGGCGCCCACGACGTCACCCCCGCCGCCCCTCGACCCAGTAGACGATCAGCCCGGCGAGGATGCCCCAGAAGGGCGCGCCGATGCCGAGTGGGGTGATGCCGCTCAGGGCGACGAGGAGGACGACGGGCGCGGCGAGGCTGCCTGCTGCGGCGCCCTGGAAGGCGGCCTGGAGGCTGCTGCCCATGGCGGCGAGCAGGGCGAGTCCGGCGAGTGCGGCGATGGCCTGGGTGGGGAGGATGCCGAGGAGGTGGAGGACGGTGCCGGCGAAGAGGGCGACGATCATGTTGAACACGCCGGCCCAGATGGCGGCGGTGTAGCGTTTGCGGGGGTCGGGGTGCGCTTCGGGGCCGGTGACGATGTTGGCGAGGAGGGCTCCGAGGGTGAGGTTGTGGCATCCGGCGAACGCGGCGGCGGTGCTGGCGAGGCCGCAGGCGCGGAGGATCGGGCCGGGGGCGGGTTCGTACCCGCTGGTTTTGAGGACGCCGAAGCCGGGGACGAACTGGCCGGTGAAGGCGAGGAGGGTGAGTGGCAGGGCGAGGTTGAGGGTGGCGTGCAGGCTGAATTGCGGGAGCACGAACTCCGGGCGGGTGAGGGCCAGCGCGACGGGCTGCGGATGCCAGAGGTTCAGGACGCCGCTGGCGACCACGCCGGTCAGGAGGACGCCCGCGACTGCCCAGCGCGGCGCGACGAGCCGCAGCGCGAAGTACGCGACGATCATCACGCCGACCAGTGCGGGGGCGGTGCCGAACGCCTGGAGTGCCCGGAACCCGAAAGGGAGGAGGATCGCGGCGTTCAGCGCGGCCGCCAGGGGGGCGGGGATGCGCTGGAGCGCCCGCGTGAGCGGCGGGAACAGCCCCAGGCCCAGCACCAGCAGGCCCGACGTGAGGAACGCCCCGACCGCCTCCGGGAAGGGGATGCCCGGCAGGGCCGTGACGAGCAGCGCGATGCCCGGCGTGCTCCACGTGACCAGGATGGGCATGCGGGTGCGCAGGCTCAGGATGATGCCGGTCAGGCCCGCCAGCAGCGCGTGCGCCCACAGCCACGACATCGCCTGACCGTCGCTGAGGTGCGCGGCCTGCGCCACCGAGTAGATCAGCACGTTCGGGCCCGCCCAGCCGATCAGCATGGTGATCAGCCCGGCCAGCACCGCGCTGGGGTGCGAATCCCGCCAGAACGAGGGTGGGGTGCTGGCGGCAGGGAGCGTGGTCATGCCCCCGAGTGTGCGCCCGAATGGCCCCCTGACGGCAGAGGCAATGGCCCGCGCATTGGCCTGCTCATCCAGACAGATTGGCCTGTACGCTGAAGCGCATGCCCACGCCGCCCAGCCCCACCGACGCGCCCCACTGGGCCGCCCTGCTGCGCGGCTGGCGCGACCACCCCGGCCCCCTCCACACCCGCCTGCACACCCACCTGCAGCACGCCATCGACCGGGGCGAACTCACCCCCGGACAACGCCTCCCAGCCGAACGCGCCCTCGCCGCGCTGCTCGGCGTCAGCCGCGCCACCACCGTCACCGCCCTCGACGACCTCACCGCCAGCGGCTACCTCACCCGGCACGTCGGCCGCGGCACGCACGTCGCCCCCACCGCCCCCCGCGCCCAACCCCTCCTGACGCTCCGTACCCCCGTCGGCGCGGCCCACCCCAGCGAGATCGACCTCACCATCGCCGTCCCCATCCTCACCGACCAGCAACGCACCCGCCTGCGCGAGGCCGCCGCGCACGCCCAGTACGACAGCCCCTACCACCCCCACGGCCTCCCCGACCTGCGCGACCTCATCGCCCAGCAGTACGCACGCGCCGGACTCCCCACCACCCCCGACCAGATCCTCATCACCAGCGGCGCCCAGCAGGCCATCGCCCTCACCGCCCACACCCTCCTCAGACGCGGCGACACCGCCCTCCTCGAAACCCCCACCTACTTCGGCGCCATCGACGTCATGCGCGCCGCCGGCGCCCACCTCACCGGCACCCCCGTCGGCGCCCAGCACCTCGACCCCCACCACTTCGCCCACCAGAGCCGCACCCACCACCCCCGCCTCGCGTTCCTCACCCCCACCCACCACAACCCCACCGGCACCACCCTCCCCCACCCCGCCCGGCAGCACCTCGCCGCGCACCTCCACGACACAGGGCTCCCCACCCTCGAAGACGACACCCTCCTCGACCTCCCCTTCACCGACACCCCCCCACCCCCCCGCCTCAGCACCCTCGCCCCCCACGCCCCCATCCTCAACGTCGGCTCCCTCAGCAAGCTCTACTGGGCGGGCCTGCGCATCGGCTGGCTCCGCCTCCCCCCCACCCTCGCCCCCACCCTGAAACAGGCCAAGACCCTCACCGACTTCGGCAGCAGCCAACCCGCCCAGCACCTCGCCCTCCACCTCCTCACCGACCTCCCCACCCTCATCAGTGAGCGCCGCGCCGCCATCACCCCCGCCCGCGACCACCTCGCCCACCTCCTGCGCACCCACCTCCCCGACTGGACGTTCACCACCCCACCCGGCGGACAATTCCTCTGGATTCAACTCCCCACCCCCACCGCCAGCGCCTACACCCACCACGCCCACCGCCACGGCCTGCGCCTCTACCCCGGCGCCAGCATGGGCGTCACCCCCCTCCCCGACCAGTACCTGCGCATCCCCTTCACCCTGCACCCCGACCACATTCCCGAAGCAGTCAACCGGCTGACGCGGGCGTGGGCGGAGTTCACGAGCCGGGGGAGTGAGCGGCTGGCGTGAACTGGGTTGGAAGGGTTGCGCCTGGCGGCGGGCCTCCCCACCCCCCAGCCCCCTACCCCAGAGGGGCAGGGGGAGCAACGTTGCACTGGGCAGGTATTTCGCTGAGTTGGTCGGTGGGTGACTGGCGGGTTCGGCCACGGATGGGGTTGCAGACCTCCGGTGTCGCGGCGGGCGCCCCGCGCGCTGCGCGCACGACGGGCTCGGTTGCCACGACGCCGGGCGGGCCAGCCAACTTGGTGCGAGCAGCAAGGTTCTACTTTTCGGGCTTCTGCCAAAGCGATCTTTTGAAAGTCGATCAGCGGATCGCTTCATGTTGCCCTGCCAGCCACCGCAGACTGCCACCGGCCGTCGTGCGCGAAGCGCGCGGGCCTACGAGGGGGCGGAGGATGGCGTCGAAGCCGGACGCGTCACCGCCCACAGCAACTCCGCTGCACGAGTAGAACCTCTTGCCCAGTGCCAACGTAAGCCCCCCCTGCCCCTCTGGGGTAGGGGGCTGGGGGGTGGGGCAGCCCGCCGCAGGCGCATCCCTTCCAACCACAGAAAAACCCCCCTCCAGCTTGGAAGGGGGCGCGGACGTTACTTGTTGCCCTGGGTTTTCTTGTACTGACGTTACTTGTTGCCCTGGGTTTTCTTGTACTGGCCGGGGGGCATACCGCCGGGTTTTTTCTGCAGGCCGGGGGCTTTGGCCCAGGCGGCTTGTCGGCCCATGACGTTGACGAGGGGTTGGCGGGTGCCGTCTTTGGCTTTGACGATGATGCTCTGGGCGCTGAGGGGTTGGGCGGTGCTGATGGGTTGCGCGAGGGGGTAGATCTCTTTGGCGTAGGTGGTGGTGCCGGGGACCTGGGTCATGACCTGGACCTGGGTGAGGCGGGTGGTGGGGTAGGCGGGGTTGACGACGATGCCGCCGCTGGTGCCGAGGGTGGCGGCCTGCTGGTTGGTGGGGGTGAGGAAGGTGACGCGGACGCCCTGGTTCAGGAGGTTGATGACGTTGGCGGTGGTCTGGATGACGCTGGGGTACTGGAGGCTGGCGTTGATGTTGACGCTGAGGGTCTGGGCGCTGGCGGTGCTGGCGAGGGTGGCCGCGAGGGCGGTGGTCAGGATGGCTCTGTGCATGGTGGTCCTCCGTGCTCCGCGTGGGAACGTAATGGGTTCACCTTGCCGGTTGATTCTGATGTGGGGCTGAAGGGGGGGTTGAGGTTGGGTTGTGGAAACGGCCCTGTCGCCGTGGGGGGCGAGGGGGCCGTTTGGGGACGGTGGGTGGTTACGCGCCGTACTTGTTGAGTTTTAGGGCGTTGGCCATGAGGAGCGGCATGAGGTCGGTGCCTTTGCGCAGGCCGAGGCTGCCTTTCAGGGCTTCGTCTTCGGTGTAGCGCTGGGCGAGGTCCTTGCGGCCGTAGTTGCTGCGGATGAGCAGCGGGACGGGGTGCCAGGAGTGCGTGGCGAGCTTGCTGGGGGTGCTGTGGTCGCCGACGATGGCGATGACGTCGGGGTTCAGCGCGAGGAGTTGTGGGAGGAGGGCGTCGAAGAGTTCGATCTTCTTGACTTTGGCCTTGAAGTCGCCGTCCTCGCCGGTGCTGTCGGTTTTCTTGACGTGGAAGTAGAAGAAGTCGTATTTGCTCCAGTTGTCGCGCAGGGCCTGGACCTTGCCGTCGAGGGCGTCTTCTTCGCCCTCGACGGTGAGGACGTCCATGCCGACGAGGCTGGCGAGGCCCTTGTACATGGGGTAGCTGGCGATGCAGGCGGCCTTGAGCTGGTAGGCGGCGTCGAAGCTGGGGAAGTGGGGGACGTCGCTGTACCCGCGGAAGAGGACGCCGTTGACCTGCGTCTCGTCCTTGAGGGCGGTTTCGGCGCGCTGCACGAAGGCGTTGACGAGGTCGGCGGTTTTCTGGCTGGCGTCGTCGTGGGCCTGGGCGGTCATGGGTTGCACGCCGGTCGCCTGGGGGTCCACGTCGCTGAGGTTCGCGCCGAGGGGGCTGCCGCCGTTCGCGCGGAAGACGACCACGAAGCGGTGTTCCGACTCGGTGTAGATCTCGACGGGGGTGCCGTCGATGTCGGGGATGGCGGCCTTGAGTTTGGTGACGATCTCGGCGTTCTTCTCGTCGCTGGGGCGGCCCGCGCGGCGGTCCTGCACGATGCGGTCCGCGCCGAGGGTGGCGAAGTTGCCGCGCACGGCGACGTCGCCCGCGCCGAGTTTCACGCCGATGCCGACGGCCGAGAGGGCGCCGCGTCCGACGATGTACTTCAGGGGGTCGTACCCAAAGAGGCTGAGGTGGCCGGGGCCGCTGCCGGGGGTGATGCCCGCGCCGACGAGTTCGATCTGCCCGAGCTGGCTCTGCGCGGCCAGGGCGTCGAGGTTGGGGGTGGTGGCGGCGGCGAGTTCGGTGTCGCCGTTCGTTTCGAGGGGGAGGCCGCCCACGCCGTCGAGGACGACCATCAGGATCTTGCTGTCGGTCGGTTTGGCGAGGTCGCGGATGGTGTCCAGAAGGTCGCTCATGCCCGTCAGTGTACGCCGGACACGAACTGCGGCACGTCAGGGCATATGGGCAGGTGCGGTGGTCGCCAGGATGCCGCCGAGGCTGGATTGTCCGTGCTGGACAGAGCGCAGCGCAGCATGTTCTAACGGGCTTGAACCGGGTGCAACCTCCAACAGGAGGCGGGCCGCATCCCGGTGAAGGGAGCGGCCCGCGCAGGAGGGTCGGGATCAGCGGCCGTCGATGCGACCGTCGCTGGCGTCGGCGACCGTCTCGTCGATCTCGTGGACGACGGCGTCGGCTTTCGCCTCGGCGGCCTCGTCGCTCATGGCGGGCTGGCGGGTCGCCAGGAACGACCCGATGATGCCGATGGCGGCCATGACGCCCCAGAAGATCGGGGTGGGCATGTGCCAGTAAGGCACGGCGGGGAACACCTCGTGCGCGGCTTCCAGGGTCTCCAGGCCGAGTTTCACGGCGATCCAGCCGACCAGCGCGTAGGCGACGTGGTCGAACGCGGGGTACTTGTTCAGCAGTTTCAGGAACACGGTCGCCGCGATCCGCATGAGGATCAGGCCGATGATCCCGCCGATCACGACGATGGTCAGGCCCTGCTCGCGCGGCATGCCGCGGGGAATCAGCGCGACGCCCGCCAGGATCGAGTCGACGCTGAACGCGAGGTCGGTGAGGTTCAGCAGTACGACGGTCGCCCAGAAGCCGCGGCCCTTGCTCTTCTCGTCGGCCTCGTCCTCGGCGCTCTTGTTCTTCATGAAGTGCGAGATGGCGAGGTACGCGAGGTACGCCGCGCCGAAGGCCCGCAGCCACCAGTACTCCAGGATGTAACTGGCGAGCAGCACCCCCAGGATGCGCAGGACGACCGCCCCGCCGATGCCGTAGGCGAGCGCCTTGCGTTGCAGGTCACCCTTGAGGTGGCGGACCATGACGGCCAGCACCAGGGCGTTGTCGGCCGAGAGCAGACCTTCGAGGAGGATCAGGGTGCCCAGGATCGCCCAGAATTCGGGCGTGATGGGGGGCATTTCCAGGCCGAACATCAGCGGGCTCCGGTGGCGGCGCGGGCCGCCTGTGGGGTGGTATTGGTCATGTGTGGCGTTCCTCTGGCCCCACAGCCGCCTCGGGGGCGGCTCAAGAGGCGCGGTCTGGTCAGTCTAACGGGCGGCGCGGGGCCTGACCCTGAGGCTTCGTGAACGTTTTGCACGCAAGGTGGGCACGCCCCGGGGGACACCCGTCCGGGGGGCGGCAGGTGGGCGTCAGGCCAGGATCTGCCCGTGCTCGTCCAGCGCGGGGTAGCTTTCGCCACGCTCGCGGTAGCCGGGGGCGAGGTCGGGGTACGCCCACTCGAACGCCCAGCGGCGCAGGTCCTCGTCGCTCAGTTGCGGGGCGTCGTACATCCCGGCAGCGAGCCGCTGGCGCTGCGCCTCGAACAGGATGGTCGCGGCGGCCACCGACACGTTCAGGCTCTGCACCATGCCGAACATGGGGATGATGATGTTGTGGTCGGCGGCGTCGGCGGCCTCGTCGCCCACGCCCCACTTCTCGGCGCCCAGCAGGACGCAGGTGGGGCGGGTGTAGTCCACCTCGCGGTAGTCCACGCTGCGCTGCGAGAGGTGCGTGGCGAGCACCTGGAACCCCTGCGCCTGCAGGTCCCGCACGGCCCCCACGGCCCCTTCGTGCTTCTGCACCGGCACCCACTTGTGCGCGCTGCCGCTGGTCGCCTCGAAGGTGTGCCCGTCGAAATCCACGAGCCGCCCGCCGCGCGGCGGGACCGCGTGCGCCTGCAGCACGCCCACCGCGTCGCAGGTGCGCACGATCGCGGAGAGGTTGTGGGGTTTGTTCACCTCGTCCATCAGGACGGTCAGGGTGGGCTGCCGCTTACTCAGCACGCGCAGGATCTTGGCGTAACGCTCCGGGGTCATAACGCTCCAGAGTACCGCACGGCGCGCAGGTTCACGCGCGGGTGAACAGCGCCGCGCCGTCCTCGCGCGTGCTCTCGCGCAGCGCGCCCGTCGCGGTCAGGTATTCGGTCAGGGCGGCGGTCTGGTCGAGCAGCAGCACCGCCTGGCTGGGCCGCAGGCGCGGGTGCAGCGCCAGGAGCAGGTCGTGGACGGTCATGGAGTGCGTGCAGGCAGCGAGCAGGTCGTCCAGTTTCTCGTGTGTGCGCGCCCGCAGGGCGTGGATGCGGGCGCGCGGGTCACGCATGGGGCCGTCGTGCCCGCCCAGCGCGAGGGTCACGCCGTCCAGCGCCTCCACACGGTCAAGTGAGTGCAGGAACGCCGCCACGCCACTGCCGGGCAGGAACCGCGCGGGCATCAGCGGCGGCGAGTTCAGCGGCAGCAGGTGATCGGCACTCAGGAGCACGTCGTCCACGCGCAGGCAGATCTGGTTCCCCTCGTGGCCCGGCGTGTGGATGACGTGTAGCAGGTCGTCCAGCACCTCCCCGTCGCGCAGGGGCGTGGCGACCGGGAGGGCGCGCGGCACGCTGAGGTTCGAGCCCCGGCGGCGGATGCGGTCGTCCAGTTCGCTGCCGGGCAGCAGGCCCAGCCAGACCGCCTGCGCATCGGGCAGAGTCAGCCAGGCGGCACGGATCGCGCCCGGCTGCTCGATGAACGGCACGGCGCTGTGGAATGCCGCCACGGGCGCGTCCGTGTGCTCCCGCAGGGCGCTCAGGCCACCCAGGTGATCCGGGTGAGGGTGCGTGATCACGATCCGGTTCAGGGTGTCCAGGCTCACCGCCTCGCCGTACCCGGCCCGCACGATCTCCAATCCGGCCTGAAGGTCGCCCAGGTTGTCCGGGCCACTCCCGCCGGTATCCACCAGGGCCGCATACGCCGGGGCGTGCGGGTCGCCACGCACGAGCAGGTAGGCGTTCGCGCGGAAGTTCGGGAAGGCGCGCACCGGGAGCGTGTACACGCGCGCGCCGCCACTCGTCACGTACTGCGCGGGAAGGGAGTCCACGTCGGTCATGAGCGGACTCTAGCGGGTGTACATGCTCAGGACTCCCCGTCAGGGTGTTGCACGCTCCTCACGCTGGCCTCTCATACCCTCACGGAACGGTCTGAGGCACGCGGTAGGGTCAGACCATGCACCTGCCACCTGCTGTTCTCGCGCTGGGCACCATCGTCAGCCTGCCGCTGCTGTTGATCGGTGGTTATGTCTGGCAGGCGGGGCTGGATCTCCACTCGCCTTCGTCCGTACGCGGGTGGATTGAACTGTGCGCACGTGGCCGCGAGGACGTCTTCTGCAAGGCTGCGCAGCGCGTGGTGCGTGACGTCAAAGGTCCGGTCGTCCTGATCTACCCCGGGGTGACCGGAGACCATGACCTGCTGGCGTCCCTCACACGCTGGAAGGGGCGGGTTCCCACCGCCGGGGAACTGGAGGCCCTGGTGCGAGCCAATCTCTTTGAGGCGGCGGCGCTCCAGACAGGCCAGATGAGGTCCCTTGATGGGCAGCTGCGGCAGGTGACCTGTGATCTTCCCGATCAGCGCCGGGGCTGCAGCCTGGATGGGCTGCGCGTGGTCCGGTGGGCAGAGCTGTTGAACGATGGTGCGCTCTATCTTCCGGCCGCCCAGGAGAATCGGCTGGAGTTCCTGCCCCCACTGTCCTCTCTGTCACCTGTACCTCTGCGGAACGTTGGAGGTTGACCCTCTCACCTGATACGGACTCCGATTGAATGGCTTATAAAGCCGTTCAATCCGAGCGGATGCGAGTAGGAGAGGAACGGATTCCGGACGTGGAGTTGGCAGATCGGAACACCACCGATCTGCCAACTCCACGTCCGGAATCCGTATGAGAGGCCCAGCGGGGGTTATTCCGCCCACTGCCGGGCGTATTTTTCGATGTCGAATTTGCGTTTCAGGCCGCCGGCGTTCATGTAGCGCACGGTGCCGAAGATGGGGCGGCGGGTCCAGGGGCGGTCGTGCAGGCCGAACACCCAGCCGACGCCCACCCAGGAGTTCGGGTCGCGGCCGTCCTGTTCGTGGCGGTTGTTCAGACACAGCAGCGTGTCGTAGGCCTGCTGGGGGGTGGGGGTCCATTCGAGGACTTTCTTGCCCCAGTACATGCGCATGTAGTTGTGCATGCGGCCGGTGCGGGTCATCTGGCGTTGCGCGGCGTTCCAGTACGGGTCGTGCGTCTGCGCGGCGTCCAGCTGGTCGCGGGTGTAGGTGTGGTCGCGGCGGTCCCCGGCATGTTCTTCCAGGGTGGCGCGTGCCCAGGCGGGGAGGCCCGCGTAGCGGTCGTAGTGGGGGTTGTAGGTGGTGTAGTTGAAGCTCAGTTCGCGCCGCACGATGAGTTCTTCCAGGAAGGCGTCGGTGTCCGGGCCGGGGTGTTCTCGCGCGGCGAGCGCGGCGGTCAGCGGCGAGAGGTGCCCGTAGTGCAGGTGCGCGCTGAGGCGGCTGCTGCCGTCCATGGTGGGGTCGTTCCGGCGCGTGTCGTACCCGTCGAGTTTGCGGGTGATGAAGTCTTCGAGGAGGTCGTGCGCGGCGGTCTCGCCGCCTTCCTCGTCGCCGGGGGGGACGCTGTGGTCGATGGGGAGGGTCTTCAGGAGGCGGGCGGGATCGGTGACGTCCTCGCCGCCGTCCCAGTCGCGCGCGCGGCGTTTCAGGTCGTGGGCGCCGAGCGGGACGAGGTAGTCGTGCCACAGCCGGTGGATCTTCGGGCGGATGGTGCGCGCGGCGTACTCCTGCTTGCCGCTGACGACACCCACGGGAATGACCGCTTCGGATTCCACCTGCACCAGCGGCACGTCGAGCCGGTCGGCCAGCCACCCGCGCCACTCACGCTGGAGGCGGGTGTACCCGACGTCCGTCACGACGAGCGCCGCGCCCTCCCCTGCCGCGTTCAGGGCCACCTCGGGCGGGCTGCCCAGCGTCACGCGCAGCGGCACGTCCCGCGCAGCGAGGTTCATCCGCAGGTCGCGCAAGCCTTCCAGCAGGTATGCGTAGTGGCGGGCGTTCGCCTCGGGGTAGCCGGGGGTCAGGCCGAACACGGCGACCAGGGGCAGGTTCAGGCGGTTGGCCTCGCGCACGGCGTATTCCAGGGCGTGGTTGTCGCGGGTGCGGACGCTGGCCTGCACCCACAGCAGCACGAATCCCTCCCGGCGGGGCGTGCCGGGCCGCAGGACCTGCACGCGGGCGTCATGGATCATGCCTGCCGTTGTACCAGCCGCGCCGCCCGCGCGGGGGTGGGATCGCTGACCGTTCAGCCCGGCGGGGTGTCCTCGGGGAGGCGGCGCACCGGGAGGCGCACCCAGCCGCGCCGGGAGATCCAGCGCAGCGCCCACACGACCAGCGCGCCGCTGAACTGCGCCTGGAACGGCGTGACGTGCGGGTACAGCAGCCACACGGTCAGCGCCCCGGCGGCAGCGGCCGTGGCGTACAGCTGTTCGCTGCGGTACATGATTTCCGGGACCTCGTTGGCGATCAGGTCGCGGATCACGCCGCCGCCCACACCGGACAGCATCCCGGCGAACACCACCCCCAGCGGGCCCAGTCCGAAGTTCAGCGCGCCGAGCGCGCCGGACGCCGCGAACAGACCCAGGCCCGCCGTGTCGAAGATGCTCAGGGTCCGCTCGAAGCGGGCCAGTCGCGTGCCGAACGCGAAGGCCAGCCCGGAGCCCAGCAGCGCGGCGTACAGGTACGTCTCGTCCCGCAGGAACAGCGGTGGGGTCTGCCCGGTCAGCGTGTCGCGGATCGCGCCGCCGCCCACGGCGGTCACGCAGCCCAGCACCAGCACCCCGAACAGGTCGAAGCGTTTGCGGACGCCCAGCAGCGCGCCGGACATCGCGAAGGCCAGCACGCCGATCAGGTCCAGGACGCGCAGGCCGGTCTCCAGCGTGATGGGCGCCCACTCGAGTTCATGCACGCCACCCACTGTAAAACGCCTTCCGGCGGCGCGGCTTCACGCAGCCCAGATGGCACCCGGCGGGCGGGGTCGCGCCCGGCCCGGCGCGGGGCACGCGGCTTCATGAACAGCGAGGCGCGGCTCACTGTCCCGGATCGGCGAGGCTGTGGTATACTCCCCCCTGTTGTCTCGACTGGGTCCCCCCGGCGAGAATCGCGCCCCGGCGGGAAACGCCGTGTGGCCCAGGAGAACAGACATGGCCAAACACCCCGTTCCCAAGAAGAAGACCAGCAAGAGCAAGCGCGACATGCGCCGCAGCCACCACGCCCTCGTCGCGCCCAACCTGACCGAGTGCCCCCAGTGCCACGCGAAGAAGCTCAGCCACCACATCTGCCCCAGCTGCGGCTACTACAACGGCCGTCAGGTGCTCGCGGTCTAACCCCCGCCTGCACGGACGACGCCCCCGCCCCGCGCGGGGGTGTTTCCTTGGCCGCAGCGAGAGACCCGCGGCCTCCGGGTGGAGGCGCGGGCCTTGAGGGCAGTTCCTTACTGGCCGACAGTGAGGTTCACGGTGCTCAGGGGCGCGGCGGCCGCGTCACCCAGGGGGCGGACCTCGTAGGTGATCTGGCCCGCGCCGGGCTTGCTCTGGTAGCTCCAGCCGCAGGTGGCGTCCAGCGGGATGTCCTTCGTGCCGATGGTGCGCTCGCCGCGCTTGACGGTCACGCTGTACCCCTGGCCCTGGCCGACCCCGCCGAAGCGGAAGGGTTCGTTCACGGTCTGCCCGTCGGTGATGCTCAGGGTGTACTCCTTGGTGCAGTCGGCGGCGCTGGCGTCCGCGTCGGGCGCGCTGACGGTCGCCGCGACCGACCCGAGGTCCGTGCCGTCCGGGCTGCGCACCGTGTACGTGTGCGCCCCGGCGGTGGGGCTGGGCACGTCGAAGCTCCAGGCGCCGTCCTCCCCGATCGTGATCTTGCCGAGGCTGGTGCCGTCCTCGAACAGTTCGACCTCCTGCCCGGCCGTGCCGGTGCCGCGCAGCGTGAACGTCCCGGCGGGCAGCGTGGCGTCCGCGGCGGGTTCACTGATCGCGAAGGTGCCCGCGGCGGCGCCCGTGTCGGTACCGCTGGTGTCCGTGCTGCCCGTGTCAGTGCTGCCCGTGTCGGTGCTGCCGGTATCGGTGCCCGTGCTCCCGGCGCCCGCGCTGGCGTCCGTGACGTTCACCTTCAGTTCGCTGCGGCCACCGCCGCCGTCCACGCTGTACGTGTGCTCGCCGGTCGTGGGTGCGGGCAGTTCAGCCGACCACGCGCCGTCCGCGCCGACGGTGGCCTTCCCGACCTCCTGCCCCTCATCCGAGATGGTCAGTTCGGTGTTCGCGGGGCCGGTGCCGCTCATGGTGAACGGCTCGGCCGGGAGGTCCGCGCCGGACGTGGGGTTCGTCACCACGATGCTCGCCGCCTGCGCGCTGCTGGCCGGTGGGGTCGCCGCGCGGTTCTGGTTCACCAGCCAGCAGCCCCCCAGGCCCAGCAGGAGCAGCAGCGGAATGATCCACCACGGGAAGCCGCCGCGCCGCCCGGTCGTGACCGGCGCAGGGGCGGGCGGTGGAGGCGGAGAGACCGGCGCCGTCGTGACGACCGGAGCGGCCGCGCGCGGCGGCGGAGACGCGGCGGGCGTGGCGGCCGCGCCCGTCAGCGCCCCGGCGCCCAGCAGCGCCCCCAGGCTACCCAGACCGGCGGGCAGCAGGCCCGTGAGGTGCCCGTCCAGCCCGCCCAGCAGGCCGCTGAACGCCGCGGCGTTCAGGCCACCGGCGCGGGCGCGGGCGCCCAGCAGGCCCAGCAGCATGGGCGCCATCAGGGCCAGCAGGCGCCCGGCACTCGCGCCGCTGCCGCCCAGCGCGGACCCCAGGCGGCCCGTGACCGGATCCAGGTTCGGGAACAGGCTGCCCAGCAGGCCGCGCCCCTGGCCCTCGATGCGGGCCGTGTCGGCCGGGTCGGTCAGCACGCGGGTGTTCAGGGTGCCGTCCGCGCCGATCAGGTCCGCGCTGGCCGCGCTGCGGTCCAGCAGGTCCTGCGCGCCGGCGTCCGTCCCGGCACGCTGCACGAACGCGCCCAGCAGCACGGGCAGCGCCGCCTGCGCCGCGCGGCCGCTGGCGCCCCCAGTGAACCCGGCGGCGGCACCCAGCGCGTCCGCGGTCTTCCCGCCGAACTGCCCGCGCAGCCACTCCAGCAGCGCCGGGCCACTCAGGGCCGCCAGACCAGCGGCGCCCAGACCAGCAGCGCCCGGGTTCACTGCCCCTGGGGTCACTGCGGCTGGCGTCACGGCACCCACGTCGGGCGTCACGTCCAGGCCCGGCACGGACATCCCGGGACCCGTCAACCCGGCCACGGTGCCCAGCCCACCGGCCAGGGTGCCGCGCAGGCCGCCCAGCACCGAACCGACGTTCCCGGCGGTCACGCCGAAGCGGCCCAGCAGACTCAGCAGGAGCGGCAGGCTCATCTGCATCAGGCGGCCCGCGCCGCCCGCGTCCACCCCCGCCTGCTCGCCGACCTGGCGGGTCAGGTCCCCGCCCCGGTCGCCCAGCAGCGCAGGCATCAGGAGTTCACCGGCCTGCTGGAGGTTCTGCGCGCCGTCCGGTTCGTTCAGGGCGCCCTGCACGCTCTCGAAGCGGGGCAGGCTGTCGATCGCCTCGGCGATGTGCGCCCCGCCGGGCGTGCCCGCCTGCGCGGCCAGCGCGTCCAGTTGCAGGGGCAGGCCGGTCTCCAGCGCGCGGCGGGCCGCGGCGGGATCCAGGCCCGCCGCGCGGCCCAGCGCCGTGGTGGCCGGCTCGTCGAAGTAGGAATGCAGCAGTTCAGTGAAGTTCATGAAGCCTCCAGGGGGTGCTCAGGACCGGACCGGCCAGTCGCCACGAACGCCGCGCCACCCGGCCTGAAGTGTAAAAGACTTCACATCGAGTGGGTGGGCTGTCCGGGTGTCTCACCGTACCACCCCCCAGCGAGGGCAGACACGCCCAACCGGTTCACCCAACCTTGACCATCCGGGCAGGATGCGCGCCCTGCACGACCTCCAGCCGGTGCGCGGACCGGTCCTGAAGGAGCAAGCGCGGAACGAACTCCGGCGCGACGCCCACGTGCAGCTGCCGCCCGTCCAGCAGGCCGAACCACACGCCACCGTTGCGCCGCAACGCCTCCGGGTTCACGAGTTCCGTCAGGCCCAGGAACACCCGAAGAACGCGCGGGCCTGCTCCTCGCACCCCGCCCCTGCACAGGGCATCAGCACTCTGGTTCCAGGCCCCTGCGGACACCGCACCGCAGAGGCCCTCCACCGCCATTCCGATGTCCCCTGTCCTGCTCGCTCCGCCCCCGGTCACGCCCCGGGTTTAAGCCTGAACGCCGCTCTCCTCGGCGGGTGGGTCGAACCCGTCGCGCGCCCGCTCGACGAGCGTGAGGATGTCGTACGTGGCGACGAGCACGCCGTCCTGGTTGGTGATCTCGCTGCGCCACTCGACCACGCCGGTCGGGCGGGTCTCGCCGGGGCGCAGGTCCTTGCGGATCTTGCGCTTGCAGGTCAGGCGGGTGCGGATGGTGTCCCCGATGCCCACAGGCTCGATGAAGCGCAGGTTCTCCAGGCCGTAGTTCGCCAGGACCGGCCCTGCTGCTGGCGACACGAACTGCCCGGCCGCCGCCGAGATCAGGAAGTACCCGTGCGCCACCCGCTTCCCGAAGATGCCCTCCCGCGCGCCGATCTCGTCGACGTGCGCGTAGAAGTGGTCGCCGGTCAGGCCCGCGAAGTTCACGATGTCCGCCTCCGTGACGGTCCGGCGGTGCGTGAGGAGGCTGTCCCCCACCTGAATCTCGTCGAAGGACTTGCGGAACGGGTGGACGACATCCTCGGTGACTTCGGCGCCGGGCACGAACTCCCGCGTGATCGCGGTGAGGGTGGTCGGGTCGGCCTGCACCGCCACGCGGTTCATGTGATGCCGCACCGCCGAGAGGCCCCCCAGTTCCGAGCCACCCCCCGCGCGGCCCGGCCCGCCGTGGTTGAGCTGCGGCAGCGGCGACCCGTGCCCGGTGTTCTCCTTCGCGTTGTCACGGTTGAGCACCAACAGGCGCCCGTGCGAACTCGCCATGCCCAGCACGAGTTCCGTCGCCTCGGCGCGGTCATGGGACACGATGCTCCCGGCCAGCGAGCCCCGGCCCAGCTTCGTGAGGTGAACCGCGTCCTCCAGCGAGTCGTACGGCAGCAGCGTCGCCACCGGCCCGAACGCCTCCAGCTCATGCGGCCCGCGCGCCGTCAGGGGGGACTCGCACAGCAGCACCGTCGGGTCGAGGAACGCGCCCTTCTCGCGGTCGCCGCCCAGGAGCTGCGCCTCGCCGCTGATCACCACGCGCGCCTCCTGCTGCAACTTCTCCAGCGTCTCACGCACCCGCTCGCGCTGCTCCACACTGACCAGCGCGCCCATCCGCACGTCATCGCGCGCCGGGTCGCCCAGCGTCACCTTCGCCAGCTCGCGGCGCAGACCCTCCGTCACCGCCTCCACCAGATGCGAGGGCACCAGCGCCCGGCGGATCGCGGTGCACTTCTGCCCGGCCTTCCCGGTCATCTCGCGCGCCACCTCACGCACGAACAGCGCGAACTCAGGGTCCTCCGGCTTCACCGACAGGCCCAGTACCGACGCGTTCAGGCTGTCCGCCTCCGCATTGAACGGCACCGACCGCCCCACGATCGCCGGATGCACCCGCAGTTTCGCCGCCGTCGCCGCCGACCCCGTGAACGCCACCACGTCCTGCTCCTCCACATGATCGAGCAGCGACCCCGGCTCCCCCGTCACCAGTTGCAGCGCCCCCTCCGGAATCAGGCCCGACGCCACGATGTCCCGCACCACCCGCTCCGTCAGGTACGCCGTCTGCGGCGCCGGCTTCACTAGGCTCGGCATCCCACCAATAAAGGCGGGCGCGAACTTCTCCAGCATCCCCCACACCGGGAAGTTGAACGCATTGATCTGCACCGCCACGCCCTCACGCGGCACGAGCAGGTGACGGCCCACGAACGTCCCCTCGCGCCCCAGCCGCTCCACCCGCCCGTCCGGCCAGAAGCGCTCATCCGGCAGTTCCCGCCGCGCCGCACTCGCATAACTGAACAGCGTCCCTATGCCACCCTCGATATCCACCCACGAATCCCGCCGCGTCGCCCCCGTCAACGCACTCAGCGCGTAGTACGCCTCCTTGCGCTCCATCAGGAACGCCCCCAGCGCCTTCAGCGCCCGCGCCCGCTCGTGGAACGTCATGCGCCGCAACGTCCCACCCGCCCGCCGGCCGTACGCCAGCGCCCCAGCGAAATCCACGCCCTCCGACGAAATCACCGCCACCGGACGCCCATACACCGCGTCCAGGAGCACCTGCCCATCCGCATTCGCATGCCACGAACCAGACACGTAAGACGCCGGACGAAGAAGATCAGAAGTCATTGATTGAGTCATATACGTTCCTCCAGTTGACAAGCCAGTTCCACGCGGCATCAGGCGTAGGTGTCGAACTCCCACTGCATCCGCCGGGCCAGTTGTGCCACCACGATGTCCCAGGTCTCACCGACCTGACTACCCTTCAAAACGCACAGTAGGCAGCAGAAAGTCGGCTCCTGTACGGTATTTCTGCGATGAAAACCCTTAGGAGCCGACCACCTCACGATACCTTGCAGACCGCCTTGCGGTCTGCTTTCCCTGTGGACGCTCGCCGCCTCGTCGTCTTCACGGCCCTGATCCTGGCGGTCATTCAGGCGCGCACCGTTGTCCTGTACAGCCTGAAGACGCATGTCGCCCTCCCGGGCTCGTTGACGACTCGGTATCAGCGGCTCTGCCGGTTCGTCCAGTTCCCGTTTCCTGAGGCGCTGTTCCCCCGATTCGCCTTGTCCTTTCTCCCGCCCGGCCCAGTCGACCTCATTCTCGATCGCACCAACTGGAAACTTGGCCAACAGGACGTCAATATTCTCCTGCTCTCTGCCGTGTGGAACGGGTTCAGTTTGCCGCTGATGTGGACACTGCTCCCGCACGGTGGGGCCAGTCGTTCCTGTGTCCGGGAAGCGCTCGTGGAGCGCTTCCTGAAGCTCTGCCCAGATCGGGAGATCCGGTGCCTGCTCGCGGATCGTGAATTCATTGGGCAGCACTGGTTTCGATTCCTCGACCAGCACGGGATTGCACCCTGCATTCGTCTCCCAGCTCGCGCCACGATCGGCGCGCACGGCATGCCGGTCTGGGCGGTCTTCAAGAACCTTCAGGTGGGTGAAGTCAGGGTCTGGCATCGCCAGACCCGCATCTACGGTGTGAATCTGCGAGTGGCGGCCACGAAAAACGCAGCCGGTGACATGCTGTACCTGGCGTATCGGGGGCACGCCCTGCCGAACATGCGCCGGTATGCCCTGCGCTGGCAAACAGAAAATCTGCACGCCGCGTTGAAAACCAGAGGGTTCAACCTGGAAGATACGGGTCTGACGCGCCCCGAGCGAGTGTCTTCGCTCCTGACGGTCGTCAGCGTCGCCTTCATCTGGGCGTGCGTGACGGGCGAGGTCGTGGCACGTCGAACAGCTACCAAAGTAAAGAAACACGGACACCGCACGGTGTCTGTGTTTCGACTCGGGCTTGATCATCTCCAGGATCTTCTGCTGCATCCGTCCGGCGCATCCTGGCGCACCTTGAGCACACTCATGCCCCGTTTTGAAGGGTAGTCAGCTCACCGACACAACGCGAGACCATCCGCTGCAAGACCTGCACGATCTCCACCCGATTGAATTCCTCCACGATCAGCAGATCCCAGCGCCACACGAACCCCTGCGACGCGCACTCCCGCCTCAGCCAGTCCGGCGAACAGACCGTCAGGCTGAAGGAATCCGCGGCATCCCCACCCACAGGCCCGATGTAGAGCCGGAGCTCCACCCCGAAGTCCGCAGGGTGCTCCGGCACGAAACTCTCGAACGACAAGTGATCGGCCAGCGAGATCAATTTCAGCTCAGCGATCATCCCACTCCCCCGACCGGGCGCTTACACTGCCGCATGACGATCACCACGCAGCATGAACTGGACGGCATGACCCTCGCCGGGAAGGTCGTCGCCCGCACCCTGGACACCCTGCGCGCCGCCGTGGAACCGGGCGTCACACCCGCCGAACTGGACGCGCTGGCCGGGGAGGTGTTCGCGCAGTTCGGGGCGTTCTCCGCCCCGCGGGCCGAGTACGGCGCGCCCGTGAACGTGTTCATCAGCGTGAACGACGACATCGTGCACGGCCTGCCCACCCACCGCCCGCTTCAGGCGGGGGACGTCGTGTGCATCGACGTCACGCCGAACGTCGGCGGGTTCGTCGCGGACGCCGCCATCACAGTCGCCGTGCCACCCGTCTCCCCCACCGCCGCCCGCCTCATCGAGGCGGCCGAGGCGGCCCTGGCACGCGGCCTGAACGCCAACCGCGCCGGACAACCCCTGAACGGCATCGGGCGCGCCATCCAGACCGAGGTTCAGCGCCGGGGCTTCACGCTCCTGCCGGAACTTCAGGGGCACGGCGTGGGCCGCGCCATCCACGAGAAACCCGACGTTCCGAACTACTACCGCCCCGCGCTGAGAAAACCCCTGCACGAGGGGCTCGTGATCGCCGTGGAACCCATGATCAGCACCGGCAGAAGCCCCCGCGTCCGCACCCGCCGCGACGCCTGGACCCTTGCCACCACCGACGGCGGCATCGCCGCCCACGTCGAACACACCATCATGATCACCAGAGGAAAACCACTGGTGCTGACAACTCCAATCTCCTAAATCGCAACACGCCGGAGAGACAGCAGTGCATACCTGATGTCCTGGAAATTGATTCATTTCTCGCTTGCTTGCCCAGAGAGTGTTTGGATGTGTTGTTGGAGGTAACACGTGCAGAAATCCAATCCCTGTATGCTCACCCAAGTTCTGATCGAATGCTCCAGCTTCATGGATGCAACAAGATCAAGGGGGTGGCTCGCACCAATAATCGTATTCATTCCCAGGTCCATCTTCCCAGCCGCCAGAGATAGAGTGTTGAGGCAGTTGACCGGCAAGGAATGCCTGAACTCGCCCGATTAATTCCGAATAATCGGGTAGCTCACGGAAGTCGCAGAGATGTCCTAATGCCGTACGGGCATCTGGCACATTCATACGCTCTTGAACCCTTCAAACGGTTCGCGGCAGGCGTCGCAGACGTACATGCGTTTGCAGAGGGTCGGGCCGAACGAGGCGGTCATGCGGACGTTCAGGCTGCCGCAGCGGGGGCAGCGGGTGGGTTCCGCGTCCAGTTGAATCAACTGCCCTTCCCCGGTGGGGGCGGGCGGCGCGATCCCGTACTGCCGCAGCCGCTCGCGTGCGTCGTCGCCTATCCAGTCGGTCGTCCAGGGGGGCGTGAGGGTGCTCCTGACCTCGACGTCCGCCACACCCAGGTCGCGCACCGCCTGCTCGATGCTCTCCCGGATGACGTGCAGGGCGGGGCACCCGCTGAAGGTGGGCGTGAACGTCACCGTCACGCGCCCCGTGTCGCCCACGGTCACGTCCCGCACCATGCCCATGTCCGTGATGCTCACGACGGGAATCTCCGGGTCGGGAATCTGGGCGAGCGCCGCCCAGATGGTTGATAGTTGATGGTTGATAGTTGATGGAGTGGAGTCTTCCATCAACTTTTGACCATCAACCTTCAACCTGTTCACCAGACCTCGGCGTCGGGGTGTTGCCGGGCGACGCTCTGCATTTCTTCCAGCAGCGGGGCGAGGTGCTCGGTGTGCGTGTCTCGGCCGGGCTGGGTGGTGGGGGCATCGGGGAGGGTGAGGCCGCTTTTGTCCACGAGGTGCCGGGTGACGAGGTCGGTCCAGCGGGCGTGCACGGCGGTCAGATCGGGGAGGATGCCCGCTGCGGTCAGCTCGTCTTCGCCCTTGACGGGTTGGAAGAGTTGCGCGGCGTGCGGCCAGAGTTCCGTCAGGGCGGCCTGGGTGCGGCGTTCGCTCTCGGGCGTGCCGAGGGCGAGGCGTTCCACCCACAGCGCGGTGTGCTGCACGTGGAATTTCTCCTCTCGCACGGCCTTCGCGGCGATCTCCGCGAGGGGGGCGTAGGTGCTGCGAGTGGCGGCCTCCAGCCACAGGGCCTCGGCGGTGTCGTACAGGAACTGCCGGACCATCGTGAACGCCCAGTCGCCTTTCGGGAGTTCCACGAGGCGGGTGTTGCGGTAGTCGTCCGGGCCGCGCCAGAACGCGACCTGATCGGGGTCGCTGCCGCCGAGGGTCTGCGCGAGGCTCAGGTACAGTCCGGCGTGCCCGAGTTCGTCCTGCGCGATGTTCGCCAGCGCGATGTCCTCTTCGAGGATGGGGGCGTGGCCGGTCCACTCGCCGTTCCGGTGGGCGAGGATGATCTCGTCGTCGGCCAGGACCGTGAGTTTCAGGAGGAGCGCCTGCGTCTGCGGGTCGGTCAGTTCGGTCCCGCTGATGGATGGAGTGGTGGTCATGCGCCTTCCTCGCTGGCGGCGCGGCCCGGCATCAGCCCGGCGCGTTTCAGTTCGCCGACGTGACGGCCGATCACGCCGTAGTGCTGCTGCTGCTTGTACGTCTTGTCTTTCGCGGGCGCGAACCAGCTCGCGACGGTGCCGGGGTCCTCGTCCGTGCGGACGACTGCCGTTTCCGGGAACACCATCCAGGCGAGGACGTCGGGGTGCAGGCTCTGCGCCTGCCGCAGCGCGTCGCCAGGGCCATCGGCGGTCACGATCCCGCTGAGGTCCACGAACGTCATGCTGCGTTTGTTCGTGCGTTTCACGCCCACGTGGTACGTCCCGGGCTCGCCGGGCGAGTCCAGCAGCGCGGGATTCGTGGTCAGTTCCTCGGGCGTGGCGGTCAGAATGTCGTCCTCGCGCACGCACCACAGGCTCACGGCCGCCGGGCGGCGCACGAACACGTTCCGCGCCGTGAGGAGCGCATGCGGCGGATCACCCGCGTGCACGCTCCCCACCGCCTGATGCGGGCGGCCCGGAGCGTCCTGCTTGAACACCTCCCAGCGCGGCCACTGCGTATCGGGAGAAGAGGATTGAGGTTGGGTCATGGGTGGGGTTCCTTTCTGGGCTGGGGGGGACCCCTCGCTTCGCGCTCTGCGAGTCCGCCCCCTCCGGGGGCACCTCCCCTTAGAGGGGAGGCAGGGGACTTAAAGGCTCCCCTTTGAGGGGAGCTGTCAGCGAAGCTGACTGAGGGGTTCAGTCGGCCGCGACGGCGCGTTGCCGGTCGGTGTAGGCCTGGAGGGCGTCGCGGACCCAGGCGCCGTCGTCGTGGGCGTGCTGGCGGGCGCCGAGGCGTTCTTTGTTGAGGCCCTGTTCGCCGCGGATGACGGCCCAGAATTCGTCCCAGTGGATGGGGCCGTGCCGCCAGTTGCCCTGTTCGTCCTGGTGGAGGTCGGGGTCGGGGATGGTCAGGCCCGCTTCCATCAGTTCGGGGACGTGTTCGTTGATGAATTCCTGCCGGACCTCGTCGTTGCTCTTGAGTTTGATGCCCCATTTCGTGAGGACGCCGCTGTTGGGGCTGTCGGCGTCGTGCGGGCCGAGCATCATCATGGCGGGCCACCACCAGCGGTTCAGGGCGTCCTGCGCCATGGCGCGCTGCTGCGGGGTGCCCTGTGCGTACGCGACGATCATTTCCTTGCCCTGTTTGTGGTGGAAGGTTTCTTCCGAGCAGATGCGGACCATGGCGCGGCTGTACGGGCCGTAGCTGCAGCCGGCGAGCATGGTCTGGTTCTTGATGGCGGCGCCGTCCACGAGCCAGCCGATCATGCCGACGTCCGCCCAGGTGTGGGTGGGGTAGTTGAAGATGCTGCTGTATTTGGCTTTGCCGCTCAGGAGGGCCTGGAGCATGTCCTCTCGGGTGGCGCCGAGCGTCTCGGCGGCGTGGTAGAGGTACTGGCCGTGCCCGGCCTCGTCCTGCACCTTGGCCATGAGGATGGTCTTGCGTTTGAGGCTGGGGGCGCGGGTGATCCATTCGCCTTCGGGGAGCATGCCGACGACTTCGCTGTGGGCGTGCTGGCTGATCATGCGGATGAGTTGGCGGCGGTACTCGGCGGGCATCCAGTCGCCGGCCTCGATCTTCTCGCCGCGCGCGATGCGGGCCTCGAAGTGCGCGTGCTGCTCGGGCGTTTCGCCTGGGCCCATTCCTGATGGGTTCGGGCCGGTCTGGGCGGGGGTGGGTTGGGTCATGGGGGCAACCTCCTGATGGGACTGCCCCCAGTGTACCTAACGAGCGTTAGGTTGGATGTGGGGTGGGTTGCAGGGTCAGCCCGGCCGCCCGGTGCCCCAGCGGGCCGTGCCCCGCCCCCAGGCCCGGCGCGGCGCGGATCGCGGCCTGCAGGTACGCGTGCGCCGCCCGCACGGCGTCCGGCAGGGCCAGACCGCGCGCGAGGTTCGCGGTGATCGCCGCCGACAGCGTGCAGCCCGTGCCGTGCGTGTGCCGCGTGTGCTGCCGCGCCGCCCTCAGCGCAAGGTGGTGCCCGTGGGCGCGCAGCTCGTCGGTGACGGTCTCGCCGGGCGCGTGCCCGCCCTTCAGGAGCAGCGGCGTGGTGTCCGGCACGCCCGCCGCGCGCAGGACCGCCCACTCGGGCACGTTCGGGGTGACCAGCGTCGCCAGCGGCAGCAACTCGTCCCGCAGGGCGTGCAGGGCGCTCGCGTCCAGCAGGGCGTCCCCGCTCTTGGCGAGCATGACCGGATCGACGACCAGCGGCAGATGGCGGCCCCGCAGGGCGTCGGCCACCACGCGGATCAGGGCGGCATTCCCCAGGGCGCCCGTCTTCACCGCCGCGACCGGGAAGTCGTCCAGCACGGACCGAAGCTGCGCGGCCACCAGCTCCGGCGGCAGCGGGTGCGCCGCCTGCACGCCCCGCGTGTTCTGCGCGGTGATCAGCGTCAGGACGCTCGTGCCATACACGCCGTGCGCCTCGAAGGTCTTCAGGTCCGCCTGGATGCCCGCCCCACCGCCGGAATCCGACCCGGCGATGGTCAGGGCGACCGGCACCGTCATGCGCTCACGCCCTGTTTCATCAACGCCAGCACGCGCGCCGCCGTGGCCGGGGCGAGCAGCGACCCGTGCCGCCCGTGCCCCGCCGCGACCAGCACACCGGGCAGGGTCGGGTGCGGCCCGACCAGCGGCAGACCGTCCGGCGTGATCGGGCGCAGGCCCACGAGGTGCGCGGCGACCTCCGCCCCATCTGCATCGGGCACGAGCGTCCGGGCCGCGCCGCGCAACCAGCGGGCCGCGTGGGCGTCGGGCGTGGTGGCCCAGCTGCGGCGACTCGCCGCGCCGACGTACAGGCCGTCCGGGCGGGACAGCGCGTAGCGGGAGAACCCCCGCGCGGGCGGACCATACCGCGCGCCCACCCCGGGAGCGCCGCGCAGCAGCAGCGCCTGCCCCTGCTGCGCCCCCACCTCCACGCCGAACGCGCCGCTCCACGCGCCCGCCGCTAGGATCACCTGCCCGGCGAACCAGTCGCCCGCGTCCGTCTGCACCCGCACCCCGCCGCCCGACGGCCCGAGGGCCTGGACGTGCGCGGCCACCACCTCCAGCCCCTGCCGGGCGGCACGCACCACCGACGGCGGGTGCAGGCTCCCCTCGCCCGGCGTGCAGGCCACCCCACCGCCCGGCTGCACGCGGGTCACGCCGGGCCGCAGGTGAACGGGCACGCCCGAGCGTTCCAGCGCCGCCGCCAGCGCGGGCCAGCGCCGCAGCCCCTCCAGTGCCTCCGCGTGCAGGGGCGTGCCGCGCAGCCGCTCGCCGTCCGGGGTGAGCAGGCCCGCCGCCGCCCGCCACGCCGCGCCCGGCCGGTCCGCGTCCAGCACGAGGACGTCCGCGCCCGCCCCCCGCAGCGTGAACGCCACCAGCGACCCGATCAGGCCGCCGCCCACCACGATCACCTCCCGCGCGCGGGTCACGGGCTCACCCCCTCCCGACCTCCCCCCTCAAGGGGGAGGGGCAGAGACACGGCTTCCCGTGTCACACGGGCACTTCCGGGTCGGGCAGGCGCACCACCCCGCCCGTGGGGCTGCTGGGGCTGGCGTGCGCGCGTTCCGGCATGCGCCCCGCCAGGAACGCCGCGCGGCCCGCCTGCACGCCCAGCGCGAAGGCGTGGGCCATGCCGACCGGGTCGCGCGCCTCAGCGATCGCGGTGTTCACCAGCACGGCGTCCGCGCCGAGTTCCAGCGCCTGCGCCGCGTCGCTCGGAACGCCCAGGCCCGCGTCCACGACGATGGGCACGCGCGCGCCGTCCAGCACGGTCCGCAGCAGTTCGGGGCTGCGCAGGCCCCGCCCGGAGCCGATCGGGCTCGCCAGGGGCATCACGGCGGCGCACCCGGCGTCCTCCAGCGCGCGGGCCAGCACCGCGTCCGCCTGCACGTACGGCAGCACCGTGAAGCCATCCGCCGCCAGCGCCTCGGCGGCGCGGAGCGTGCCCACCGGGTCGGGCAGGAGGTAGCGGGCGTCGGGGATGACCTCCAGCTTGATCCAGTTCACGCCGGTCGCCACGCGCGCCAGCCGCGCCACCCGCAGCGCCTCGTCGGCGGTGCGGCACCCGGCGGTGTTCGGCAGGAGTTGCAGGGCGTCCCAGTCCAGGGCGTCCAGCAGGCCGTCATGCCCCGGCGCCTTCAGCTCCACGCGGCGGATGGCGACGGTCACGATCTGCGACCCGCTCGCGGCCAGCGCCTCGCGCATCACGCCGAAATCCGTGAACTTGCCCGTGCCCGTCATCAGGCGCGAGGTGAAGGTCTTCCCGCCAAGGGTGAAGGCATTAGGGGCCATGTCAGCCCCCCCCGATAATGCGGACGATCTCGATGACATCTCCAGCCTCCAGGGTGCGGTGCGGCGCCCGCGCGCCGGGGTACACGTCGTCGTTCACGCCCACCGCGACGCGCGCCGGGTCGATGTTCAGGTCGCGCAGCAGGGCGTGTAGGGTCAGGCCGGGCGTGAGGGGCCGCGCCTCGCCGTTCACGGTCAGGGTGGGGGTCACGCGGGTACCCCCCGCAGCGCCCCCAGCAGGTCAGACGCCGCCTGTGCGGGGTCGCGGGCGTCCAGCACGGCGCGGACGACCGCCACGCGGGTCGCCCCGGCCGCCAGCACCTCGTGGACGTTCGAGGTGTCGATCCCACCGATGGCGTACCAGGGCAGCGGGGGCTTCAGCGCGGCCACGGCGCGCACGTAGGCCAATCCGGCGGGCGCGCGGCCCGGTTTGGTGGGCGTGGCGTGGACCGGCCCGGCGGCGATGTACGCGGGGGCGTCGGCCAGCGCGGCGTGCGCCTGCGCGGGGGCGTGCGTGCTGCGGCCCAGGAGCAGCCCCGGCGCGAGCTTCCGCGCCCAGGCGGGCGGCAGGTCTCCCTGCCCCAGGTGCACGCCGTCCGCGCCGCACGCGACGGCGACGTCCACGCGGTCGTTGATGAAGAAGGGTACGCCGCGCGCGCGGGCCAGCGCCGCCACCCGCTCGCCCAGCGCGATGTAGGGGGTGGCCTCCCAGTCCTTGCAGCGCAGTTGCAGCGTGTCCACGCCGCCGTCCAGCGCAGCGTCAAGGCGCGCCAGGAACTCGGGTTCCGGCTGCCCGGCGCGGGGCGTGGCCACCAGGTACAGGCGCCCGAGCTTCACGCCTCTCCCTCCGGCCCGTGTTCCTGGCGGGGCACGTACACCTCGCCGCCCAGCGCGCGGAATTCGCGGGCTTTCTCCTCCAGTCCGGCCAGGACGTCGGGGGCGCGCAGGTCGTGGCTGAGTTTCATGGAGCAGAAGTGCGGGCCGCACATGGAGCAGAAGTGCGCGGTCTTCGCCGCGTCGGCGGGCAGCGTCTCGTCGTGCAGCGCGCGGGCCTTCAGGGGGTCCAGGGACAGGTTGAACTGGTCCTCCCAGCGGAACTCGAACCGCGCCTTACTCAGGGCGTTGTCGCGGGCCTGCGCGCCGGGGTGGCCCTTGGCGAGGTCCGCGGCGTGCGCGGCGATGCGGTACGCGATCACGCCGTCACGCACGTCCTGCCGGTCCGGGAGGCCCAGGTGCTCCTTGGGCGTGACGTAGCAGAGCATGGCGGTGCCGTACCACGCGATCTGCGCCGCGCCGATCGCGGACGTGATGTGGTCGTACCCGGGCGCGATGTCGGTCGTGAGTGGCCCCAGCGTGTAGAACGGCGCCTCCTGGCACACGTCGAGCTGCCGGGTCATGTTCTCGCGGATGAGCTGCATGGGGACGTGGCCGGGGCCCTCGATCATGGTCTGCACGCCGTGGTCCCACGCGACGCGCGTGAGTTCGCCCAGCGTGTCGAGTTCCGCGAACTGCGCGGCGTCGTTCGCGTCCTCGACGCTGCCGGGCCGCAGGCCGTCCCCGAGACTGAAGGTGATGTCGTACGCGGCGAGGATCTCGCAGATGTCCGCGAAGTGCGTATGCAGGAAGTTCTCCCTGTGGTGCGCGAGGCACCACTTGGCGAGGATGCTCCCGCCGCGCGACACGATCCCGGTGCGCCGCCGCGCGGTGAGCGGCAGGTGCGCCAGCCGCGCGCCCGCGTGGACGGTCATGTAGTCCACGCCCTGCTCGGCCTGCTCGATCAGCGTGTCGCGGTACACGTCCCAGGTCAGGTCCTCGGCGACGCCACCCACCTTCTCCAGCGCCTGATAGATCGGCACGGTGCCCACCGGGACGGCGCTGTTCCGCACGATCCACTCGCGGGTGGGGTGGATGTGTCGACCCGTGGAGAGGTCCATGACCGTGTCCGCCCCCCAGCGGGTCGCCCAGATCATCTTTCCGACCTCCTCCTCGATGGAGCTGGTCACGATGCTGGTGCCGAGGTTCGCGTTGATCTTCACGCGGAAATTCCGCCCGATCACGGTGGGTTCGAGTTCCGGGTGGTTGATGTTCGCGGGGATCACCGCGCGGCCCCGCGCGACCTCCGACCGGACGAATTCCGGCGTGATCTCGCGCGGGATGGCGGCCCCGAAGGCCTGACCGGGGTGCTGGTGCGTCAGGTCGAAGTCCGGGTCCTGCCGCAGCGCCTCGCGCAGGGCGACGAATTCCATCTCCGGGGTGATCTCGCCACGGCGCGCCGCCTGCAGCTGTGTGATCCCCGCGCCGGGGCGGGCGCGGCGGGGCCGGGGCACGCGCGGGAACGGCAGCGGTCCACTGACGTCCAGCGCCGGGTGGTGACGCTCCCGCGCCAGGTCCAGCCGGGCGTCCCCGGCCAGCCAGGGCCGCGCGTGCCCCAGCCCGGCGCGCAGGTCCACGCTCAGGCGGGCGTCCGTGTACGGCCCGCTCGTGTCCGGCACGAGCAGGGCCGGGTTCGGCACGGTGCGGGTCAGGTCCCCCACGCGTTCCAGCGTCGGCGACTGCCGGATGCGCCGCGCAGGCACCCGCACGCCCGCATGCAGCGTGCCGGTCAGGTACACCTTCTCGCTGTTCGGGAACGGCGCGGTCAACTCCGGGTCGAGGATCGTCAGGGCTTCGGTCATGGGGTCGGTCGGGGGTGGGGTCAGGGTGGTCATGGGCACTCCAGAGAAATGGGAACAGGACGGGGCCGCCGGGCACCCCTGCGGGCGTCCGGATGTGGGGGCTGCCGTCAGCGGGGCAGCCCGTCAGGTCGGGTCAGGTCAGTGGCTTGCCAATAGAAAAACGCCCCCCTCACGCGTCGGAGGGGGGCGAAACACGACAACTGTTTCGGCACCCGTCACGCTCCCTCCGCTGGTATGAACCAGATCAGGTTCCTAGGGTTGAACACGGTGTTCTCTCAGCCGACGCTCTTGACGGTCGGCACCCCTGGTGACTGTGCGGCGAGTGTACACCGCCCGCACCCCGCACGACAGCAGGGCTGGCCTTCCCCGTCCAGACGGGTGAAGATGAGGGCGTAGCGTTCTCTTTCTCCGGAGGTGTCCATGAATCGCGCCCTGCTGCTCCTGTCCCTGCCCGCCCTGCTCCTCGCCCCTGCCCGCGCGCAGGCGGCCCAGGCCACCAAGACGACCCTGAGCACCTGTGGGGCGTACACCGTGAAGACCGTGGAAAACGGCTTCGAGGACCCGCCGGACCGCGTGACCCTGTCGCGGGCGGGCGTGACGTACGCGACCGTCGAGGACACGATGGTCAGTGTGGACTGGTGCCGGGACGTGACGGGGGACGGCGTGCCGGAGGTGCTGCTGGCGGGCTTCTCGGGCGGCGCGCACTGCTGCTTCACGCATCACCTGTACTCGCTGACCTCGCCGCCCCGCAAGCTCCTGACGGCGTTCAGCGCGCACAGCGACACGCTGGAGGCGCGGCAGCTCGACGGGCGCGGGCCGCTGGAACTGGTCGGGTCGGACTGGCGCTTCGCGTACGGGTACGGCATGAGTTTCGCGGAGAGTGCGCCGCTGCCGGTGGTGTACTCGCTGCTGCCCACGCCGGGCGGCGCGCGGTTCGTGGAGAACACGCGGGCCTTTGCGGGGTTCATGGAGGCGTACGCGCTGACGGCGCCGGAGGACGAGCGGTTCAGCGGTGGGGTGCTGGTGGAGTACGCGACGCGGGTGCTGACGCGCGGGGCGGATGCGGCGGACGGGTGGGCGCGCGGCCTGGAGGCGCCGTTCGCGGCGTGGCTGGCGAACTACGGGCCGGACATCCAGCAGGACGTGTCGGATGTCGGGATGTGGGACTGGCCCACGCGGGCCGGGGTGAACCCGGAGGCGCGGCGGGGTGGGATCGGCGGGGCGTTCCTCACGCCGGGCACGCGGGCGTACCTGGGGCAGGTGATCGGCACGGACGCGGCGACGCTGCGCCTGTACCGCGCGCAGGGGTCGGAGGTGGTGGCCGGGCCCGTGCTGCTGTCGGTGCCCGTGACCCGTGACGGGTACGGGGAGCCGGTCGTGCCGGTGTGGCCCCAGGTGACGGTGCGCCGCGCGTCGGGCCGCGATGACGCGCTGCTGCGGGACGCGCGCAGCGGCAGCGTCCGCTACCTGCCGGTGCGCCTGTCGGCGGGCGGGATGACGGAACTGAAGGACGACGCGCTGGGCGTCACGGCGCGCCTGCTGGGGGACCTGAGTGGCGTGGCGGGGCACGTGGCGGCGCAGTTCCGGGACGTGAGGCGCACGCCCGAGCAGCAGGCCGAGGTGCGGCGGCGCGTGCAGGCGGCCGTGACCCGCGCGCAGCCGTGGTTGGCGGACTGGAAGGGCCAGGAGGCGTTCGAGCTGGAGCGGCTGGGGAACTTCACGTTCAGCTCCGTGCGGCTGTTGACGGACACGCCCACGCGGGCGCAGGCGGTCATGACGACCACGGTGGGCTTCACGGACGCGAGGACGGACAGCGAGTACGTGAACGGCGAGCGCTTCACGATGATCGTGAACCTCGCGCGCGGCGCGCAGGGCTGGGGGGTGACGGACTGGACGCTGGTGCCCCGCACGGGCGAACTGTACGAGGAGTGATCCGGACTCCGGTTGAAAGGTTTGCAAAATCTTTCAACCCGAGCGGATGCGAGAAGGAGCAAAGCGGGTTCCGGACGTGGAGCTGGCAATCCGGTGAAGTTCCGGATTGTCAGCGAAACAAACGGAATCCGTATGAGACGGACTCCGCACAGCTGCGCGGCAGGGCGATCAGGTGAGAACCGGGTCCGGGTCGGTCGGTGAAGCGGCTGGCATCCTTGAACAGCGCAGCGCGCCGCCCGGCACTGACTCCCGGGCGGCGCGTTGGGTCGGGGGTGGGTTACGGGAGGGCTTCGGCCTCGCGGACGATCTGCACGACGCGTTCGCGGATGTGGCGTTCCTCGCGCAGGTAGCGCTGGGCGCTCATCTGCACGCCGATGGCGGCCACGACGGTGTCGGTGTCGCCGTGCGCGGTGTGCAGCGCGTGGTAGGGCACGCCCAGGGTGCACTGGCCGGGCACCCATTCCTCGATGGAGTAGGCGTACCCGAGGCGTTTGACCTTGGCGACCTCGGTGCGCCACTCGTCCAGGCTGGTGATGGAGCTGGGCGTGCAGGCGGCGAAGGTGCGGGGGGTCATGTCGGCGTGGGCGTAGAGGATCTTGCCGCTGGCGGTGGCGGTGGCGGGCAGGTAGATGTCCAGCGGCAGGTCGATGTCGGCGTCGGGGTGGCGTTCGCGGATGGCGGCGACGACCTCGTCCCCTTCGAGGATGCACAGGAACGCCACGGCGCGGACTTCCAGCGCGAGGCGGGTGATGAGTGAGCGGGCTTCCTGGAACCACGGCAGCGAGGAGGTGAGCTGGGCGCCCATCTCGGCGATGTGCCAGGAGAGGCGGTATTTGCCTGCGGGGGTGCGGCGCAGGAATCCGGCCTCGGTCAGTCCGGCGAGGTAGGCGTGGGCGGTGGCCCGGGGAACTCCCAGGTGCGCGGCGAGCGCACGGACGCCCCATTCGGGCTGTTCGGCGCTGAATGCGCCCAGGATGTTGGCCGCCTTCTGAAGAGAGAGCACCCGTCCAGCCTACAGGGACGAGCCCGGATTGTATACATCCTTCCCCCCCACTGTACCCGGTTCATCCACCCCCGGCCCGCACGCCGCTAGAGTGCCCGGCGTGCGCCGCGCCCCTGCCCTGCTCCTGCTGCCCCTCCTGGCCTCCCTGAGTGCCGTGGCGACCGGGACCCCCACCCCCGCCACGCCGCCTGCCGTCCCCACGTCCGCGCAGGCCGCGCAGCTTCAGCGTGGCGAGACCACCTACTTCCTGGCCTGCGCAATCTGCCACGGCGACCGTCTGGAGGGCGTCAGCGCCCCCGGACTGGGTGGCGAAGACTTCCGCGCGCTGTACCGCACGCTGCCGCCCCGCGCGCTGCACGACCTGATCCGCGACACCATGCCGGACGACCGCCGGGGCACCCTGAGCGCCCAGGAGGTGCTGGACGTCACCGCGTACCTGCTGCGCGAGAACGACCTGCCCCGGCCCGAGGGAGCGTTGGGGGCCGAGACGCTCGACCACGTCCCGCCGACGCCCTGACGATCGGCGGGCCCGGGCCGACTGCGCCCGGACCCGCTCCCAGCACGCGCCTTACTGGCGCAAGTAGGCGAGCATCAGTTCGCCCGTGGCGCGCAGCGCGTCCGTGTGCGTGCGCTCGTAGGCGTGGCTGGCGTCCACGCCCGGCCCGATCAGCGCGACCGGGTAGTCCCCGCCCGCGCGCCACGCGGCGGTGCCGTCCGAGGCGTAGTAGGGGTAGATGTCCACCCGCAGGTCCAGGCCCGCCGAGCGGGCGGCGGCGCGCAGGCGGTTACCGAGCGCGTGGTCGTACGGCCCCCCGCCGTCCGCCACGCACAGCGACACGCAGTGTTCGCTGCTCGTCTGCCCCTCCCCGACGGCCGCCATGTCCACGGCGATCAGCGCGTCGGTATGGGCGGGAATGCCGGTGGCGGCGCCGTGCCCGACCTCCTCGTAGGTGGTGACGTGGAAGGCCGCCGTGACGGGCGCGGGCGCGGCGAGCAGTTCACGCGTGACGGCCAGGAACACCGCGACCGCCGCCTTGTTGTCGAGGTGGCGGGCCTTCACGTACCCGCTCGCGGTCACGCGGGGGCGCGCGTCGAAACTCACGAAGTCCCCCTCCTGCACGCCCAGCGCGCGCACGTCCCGGGCGCTGAACACCGCCTCGTCCAGGCGGACCTCCATGACGGCCGCGTCGCGTTTCAGTTCGCGCAGGGCCGCGCCGTGCACGTGGGTGCTCTGGCGGACGTTCACGACCGTCCCGGTCAGGGTACGGCCCGCCTGGGTGTGCACGAGGACGTCCTCGCCCTCCACGGTCGCCCAGTCGTACCCGCCCAGCGGCCACAGCCGCAGCCGCCCGCTGTCCTTCACGCCCTTGACCATCGCGCCCAGCGTGTCCACGTGCCCGCTGAACGTCACGTGCCCCTCGCCGGTCCCGGCGACCTCCCAGGTCAGGGCGCCCTTGCGGGTCCGCTGCGCCGCGACGCCCAGCGCCTGTAATTCCTGCTCCAGCAGCGTGACCGCCGCGTCCGTGAACCCCGTGGGGCTGGGCGTGGCGAGCAGCCGCACCAGCACGTCCAGCGTGTAGTCGAGGTTCACGCGGGCACCTCCAGCGACTCCACGCGGAAGCCCTGCCCCTGCGCCGAAGCCAGCGTGGCGTCCAGCGCGGGCGTGCCGCTCAGGGCCAGCAGGTGCAGGCTCTGCACGGCGCGGGCGTGCAGCTGCGCGGCCAGTTCGCTACCCTCGAACGCGTCGGGCATCTCCGCGCGGACCAGCACGTCGCCCTGCTCGGCGCGGAAGTCCGGGTGCAGCGTCCACTCCTTCGAGAAGGTGTCCCAGTTCGCGCCGTGCGGGGCGTCCCACTGCACGAACGCCACCACCCAGCCCTGCGCGCGGGCCTGGGCGACGTGGTGCGCCCAGTCGCGCGCCACCGACCGCTCGTCGGGCCGGTCGTCCAGATCGTGACGCTGCGCGTTCAGGAGCAGCAGGGCGTGCGCGGAAAGGGTCATGCCGCCCAGGATAGCGGCCCCACGCCCGCCGGGACGGCACGACCGCTGACGGTCTGCCCCGTCCGGCACGCCCGCAGGCTCAGGGGACGGTCAGGACCAGTTTGCCGACCGTGCGCCCGGTCTCCTGCGCGCGGTGGGCGTCGGCGACCTGCGCGAGCGGGAAGGTGCGGCTCACGTGCGAGCGCAGCGCCCCGGCCGTCACCAGCTTCACCAGGGTGTTCAGCCCCGCGCGCGACGGGTACACGAGGATGCGCGCCGCGTGCACGCCCAGCGCCTGCGCCCGCGCCGCGTCGGGCTGCGCGGCGATGCACACCAGCCACCCGCCGGGCCGCAGGACCTCCAGCGAGCGCGTGGCGGTGTCGCCGCCCACGGTGTCCAGCACGGCGTCCAGGCCCTGCACCTGCTCCTCGAAGGGCCGGGCGCGGTAGTCGATGACCTCGTCGGCGCCCAGGGACCGCACGAAGTCCACGTTGGGCGCGGACGCGGTGGCGATCACGTGCGCGCCGCGCGCGCGGGCCAGCTGCACCGCGTAGTGCCCGACCCCCCCGGCCCCGGCGTGGATCAGGATCCGCTGCCCGGCGCGCAGGTCCATGCGGTCCAGCGCCTGCTCGGCGGTCAGGGCGGCCAGGGTCATGGCGGCGGCGTCCGCGTGGCTCAGCGCGGCAGGCTTGATGGTGATGTCCCCGGCGCGGGCCAGGACGTACTCGGCGTACGCACCGGGCTGCTCGGGGAAGGCCAGCATGCCGAACACCTCGTCGCCCACGGCGAACTCCACCACGAAGGGGCCCACGGCCACCACCTCGCCGGACACGTCCCAGCCCAGCACGGCGGGCAGCGTGGGCAGCGGACCGTTCCGGCGCACCTTGGTGTCCACCGGGTTGATGCTCACGGCGCGCACGCGCACGAGCACCTCACCCAGGCCGGGCGTGGGGACGGGGCGGGTGGCGGGGCGCAGCACCTCGGGCCCGCCGGGCTGCGCGAGTTCGATCACGGTCATGGTCTGGGGGATGGCAGTGGGCATGGGTGCTCCTGCGGCGGGCACGCCAGGGCGCCCGCCGGTCTGAACTGGGAGGTTGGGGCAGGCGGGCGGCTCCCCCCTGCGGTGCCCCCAGTGTGCCAGGGTACCCACGCATTGCCAAGTACGTACAGCAAAGGTAGGTACGCACATTCTGGGAACCGTGAAGACCTATCCTGGCCGCATGACCGCCCCCGCCCCGCACCTCGCCCCCACCGAGCCGCCCCCCACCTGCGCCGTCACGACCACCGTGTCCGTGATCGGCGGGAAGTGGAAGGCCGTCGCGGTGTACCACCTGCTCGGCGGGCCGCGCCGCTTCTCGGACCTCCAGCGGCGCATGCCGGGCGTCACGCAGCGCATCCTGACCCTGCAACTGCGCGAACTCGAAGCGGACGGCCTCGTGCACCGCGAGGTCTACCCGCAGGTCCCCCCGAAAGTGGAGTACTCGCTGACCCCGCTGGGGCAGACGCTAGAACCCATCGTGCGCGCCATGCTCGCCTGGGGCGAAACGTACCGCCAGCGGGAACAGGACACAACGGACTGAGGGCCGACCTCCACACCGGAAGGTCGGCCCTCAGGGGGCAGCGCTCAGCTCGGCTGTTCGATCTTCATGGCCATGATGCTGGAGCCCGCGTCCACGTACACGGTCTGTCCGGTCACGCCGCTGCCCAGGTCGCTCAGCAGGAACAGGGCCAGCTTGCCGACTTCCTCGGGGGTGGCGTTGCGGCCCAGCGGGGCAGCCTCGGCGGCCTTCTCGAACATGCTGCCGAAGCCGGGGATGCTGCGCGCGGCGATGGTCCGCATGGGGCCGGCGCTGATGGTGTTCACGCGCACACCGGCGGCGCCCATCTCGCTGGCGAGGTAGCGGGTGGTGGCCTCCAGCGCGGCCTTGGCGACGCCCATGACGTTGTACTTGGGCACGACCTTCTGCGAGGCGTGGTACGTGAGGCTGACGATGCTGGCGCCGGGGCGCAGCAGCGGTTCGGCGTGGCGGGCGGTGGAGACCAGGGTGTACGCGCTGACGTTCAGGGCGGTGTTCCAGTCGGCCTCGGTCGTGTCGAGGAAACGGCCGTCCATGGCGGTGCGGGGCGCGAACGCGATGGAGTGGATCAGGTAGTCCAGCTGCCCGAACTCCTCCTTCACGCGGGCGAACAGCGCGGTCAGGTCCTCCTCGCTGGTCGCGTCGGCCTGCTGGGCCCACACGCCTTCCTTCCCGGTCAGGAGCTTGTCGAGTTCGCTCTTGAGGCGCTCGCCCTGGTAGGAGAAGCCCACGCGGCACCCGGCCGAGAGAAGCTGCTCGGCGATGGCCCAGCCGAGGCTGCGGGCGTTCGCGACGCCCATCACCAGGGCGGTCTTGTCACTCAGGTCAATCTGCACCGTCATGCGGGGGACTCTAGCAACCCCGCGCCCGACGGCGCTGATGCGGGTGCAAAAAATCGGACCGCGCGCGGCACTTCACGGTGCGGGGTGTGCAAAAAGCGTCAGAATCCGGTGAGAGATGACACGCGATACTGGGCTGATGTTGCTTCACGCGCCGCACCTGAGCGCGCCGCACGCGTTCACCACGCGGCGGGGTGGCGTTTCGGTCGGCCCCTACGCCGGGCTGAACCTGGACGACCGTGAGGACGACCCGGCGGCGGTCGCGGGGAACCGCGCGCAGCTGACCGGGGCGCTGGGCTTCACGCCCGCGCAGGTGGCGCGCCTGACGCAGGTGCACGGGACCGACGTGGTGACCGTGACCGGCGGCGGCCACTGGACCGGGGACGCGCTGGTCACCGGGCAGGCGGGCGTGCTGCTGGCGATCGGCACCGCCGACTGCTACCCGCTGCTGCTGGAGGACCCCCAGGCGGGCGTGCTGGGCGCCGCGCACGCCGGGTGGAAGGGCACGCTGGGCCGCATCGGCGCGCGCACCGTGGAGGCCATGACGGCGCTGGGCGCCCGCCCGGAGCGGATCCGCGCGGCGGTCGGGCCGGGCATCTGCGCCGCCGCGTACCCGGTGGGTCAGGGCGTCGCGGACGCCTTCGCGGGGGCCGGGCTGGGCGCGTTCGTGCAGCCCGGCGCGGACGGCCCGCACCTGGATCTCGCCGGGGCGAACCGCGCCGCGCTGCTGGACGCGGGCGTGCCCGGCGCGCAGGTGTGGGTCAGTGGACGCTGCTCCACGGAAGGCGACTTCTACTCGTTCCGGCGCGACGCCGGGGTGACGGGGCGCATGTGGGCCGTGATCGGCCGCGCCGGGAGCGCCGCGTGAGCCGCCCCGCCCCCTCCCGCAGCCTGCTGCGCCCGGCGGACGTGATCGACCACGTCACGCACATCACGCCGGAATTCCTGGCGGACCGGGGCCTGCACGGGCTGCTGCTGGACCTCGACAACACCCTGGTGCCGTACGGCAGTTACGACCCGGCGGGCGTGGCGCAGACCCTGGCGTGGGTGCGGGACCTGAAACTCGCCGGGGTGGGCCTGTACCTCCTGAGCAACGCGACCGGGCAGCGGGCCGCGTTCTGGCTGGACAAACTGGACTTCCAGGGCGTCGGGCTGGCCGGGAAGCCCAACCCCCGGGCGTTCCGTAAGGCCCTGCGCGCCCTGAAGCTGCCGCCCGCGCAGGTGGGCATGGTGGGCGACCAGCTGTTCACGGACGTGCTGGGCGGCAACCTGAGCGGCATGCACACTATTCTGGTCCGACCTCTGGTCACCAACGCCCTTCCTCATACGCGCGTGGCCCGCAGGCTGGAACGCGCGGTCCTGAAACGCTACGGGCACGACTGGCACCACTGATGGCCTGTCCAGACCGTCCTCCCCATTTCCCTCACGCAAGGAGACTGAAACGTTATGGCTCTTTCCATCGGTGACCGGCGCCTGGGCGCCATCCTGCTCGAACAGGGGTACGTGAACGACACGGACCTGCAAAAAGCCCTGGTCCGCCACGCGGAGGTCGGCGGGCGTCTCGCGGAGATCCTGATCGACTCCGGCATGGTCGGCGAGAAACGCATCGCGCGCGCCATCGAGGAAGCGCTCGGCATTCCGCTCGTGAACCTGCTCGTCGTCACGCCCGAGGCGGCCGCGCTGCAGGCGGTGCGCGCGCAGACGGCCATGCAGTACCAGGCGTTCCCGTTCGCGCTGGACGGCCAGACGCTGCGCGTGGCGATCGTGGACCCGCTGTCGAGCATGGCCATCGAGGCGCTGGAGGACGACAGCGGCCTGAGCATCGAGGTGTACCAGGCGCTGCGTGACCAGATCATGTGGGCGATCGCGTCGTTCTACCCGGAACTGCACCTGACAGTCGAGGCGCCCGCCGAGGCCGAGGGCGGACCGGCGGGCGGGATGCTGGGCCAGCGCCTGATCAGCCGCGGCCTGATCAGCGACGCGCAGCTGCAGGTGGCGCTCGACGCGCAGCAGCAGACCGGCGAGCCGCTGGGCAGCACCCTGATCGCGCAGCGGATCATCAGCGAGGACCAGCTGTACGAGGTGCTGGCCGAGCAGGTCGGCGCGGTGTTCCTGCGCAACCCGCGCGACTTCCAGCCCAGCGAGGACGTGCTGGGCAGCATGCTGCGCGCCGACGCGCTGCGCCTGACCGCCGTGCCGGTCGACGAGACCGATCACGGCGTGACCGTGGTCGCCAGCGACCCGCGCAAACGCGAGGACATCGAGGCGCTCGTCGGGCGGCCCGTGCAGCTGGTACTGGCCAAACCGCGCGACATCGAGACCCTGATCGAGCGGTTCTACCCGCAGCGCGGGCGGCTGGGCGAGCAGATGGTGCAGCAGGGCACCCTGTCGCGCGAGCAGCTGCGCGAGGCGCTGCAGGTGCAGGCCCGCGAGGGCCGCGTCAAGCCGCTGGGCGAGGTGATCGTCGACCTGGGCTTCGCCGCGGCCGACGAGATCGACAACGCCCTGCAGAAACAGAACGCCGGGGGCGGGCGCCTGGAGGACACGCTGGTGCAGTCCGGGAAGCTCAGCCCGGAGATGCTGGCGCGCTCGCTGGCCGCGCAGCTCGGGTACGAGTTCCTGGATCCCGTCCAGAACCCGCCGGACAACAAGGTCGCGCTGATGATCCCCGAGACGACCGCCCGCCGCTACGGCGTGGTCCCGGTCCGCTTGCAGGGCGAGTCGCTGGTCGTGGCGATGAAGGACCCGCGCAACGTGTTCGCGCTGGACGACCTGAAGCTGATCACCGGGCGCGACATCGTCCCGGCGGTCATGGCGGAAAAGGACATCACCCGCCTGATCGAGCGGTACTTCGGCAGTCAGGACATGGCGAACCTGAACCAGCAGCTCGCCAAGGAGAGCAAGGACCGCGAGACGGCAGGCAAACGCCAGGACGCCGAGGACCTCACGGCCGGGCTGGACGACAACGCCGTGGTGCGCGTCGTGGACAACATCATCCGCGAGGCGGCGCTGCAGGAGGCCAGCGACATCCACATCGAGCCGACCGAGACGGCCCTGAAGGTCCGGTACCGCGTGGACGGCATCCTGCGCGAGCAGAACGAACTGCCCAAGGGCAGCTCGCAGAGCATCCTGGCGCGCATCAAGATCATGGGGCACCTCGACATCAGCGAGCGGCGCGTGCCGCAGGACGGCCGCGTGCGCTTCAAGAAGGGCAGCATCGACCTGGACCTGCGACTGTCCACGCTGCCCACCGTGTACGGCGAGAAGGCCGTGATGCGTCTGCTGCAGAAGGCCAGCAACATCCCGGAAGTCGAGCAGCTGGGCTTTTCCGAGCACAACTACCAGCGCTACCTGGACACCATCCACAAACCCAACGGCATCTTCCTGGTGACCGGCCCGACCGGCTCGGGGAAATCGTTCACGTCGTTCTCGACCCTCAAGCGCATCGCGGTGCCGGAGAAGAACACCACCACCATCGAGGACCCGGTCGAGTACGAGATTCCGGGCATCATCCAGTCGCAGGTGAACAACGCGGCGGGCATGACCTTCGCCCGCGCGCTGCGCGCCTTCCTGCGCCAGGACCCGGACATCATCTTCGTGGGCGAGATCCGCGACACTGAGACCGCCAAGATCGCCGTGGAGGCCGCCCTGACCGGTCACCTCGTGCTGGCGACGCTGCACACGAACGACGCGCCGGGCGCCATCGTGCGTCTGGAGGAGATGGGCGTCGAGCACTTCAACATCGGCGCGGCCGTCGTGGGCGTGGTCGCGCAGCGCCTGGTGCGCAAGGTCTGCCCGGACTGCAAGGCCCCCACGAACGCCGACCCGGACGTCCTGCGCCGACTGGGGATCACCGAACGCGACCTGCGCGGCGCGCAGCTCATGCGCGGCGCGGGCTGCAACCGCTGCGGCGGCACCGGCTACAAGGGCCGCATGGGCATCCACGAACTGATGGTCATCGACGAACCGCTGCGCGTCGCGATCGGTTCGGGCAAGAACGCCACCGAGATCACCGAGGTCGCCATGACCCAGAGCGGCATGAAGACCCTCCGTCAGGACGGCATCGAGAAGGCCCTCAAGGGCGTCACGACCCTCGAAGAGGTCCTGGCCGTCACCAGCAAGTAACCCCGAAGCGCCCCCTTCGCCCCTTTCCACCCGCGAGGTGACCCCTATGACCCAGCCTGCCGCCGACATCACCGACATCCTGCGTTTCGCCGCCGACAAGGGCGCCTCCGACGTGATCATCACCGTCGGGCTGTCCCCGCAGTTCAAGTTGCAGGGCGTGTACGACTCGCAGGGCTTCGCGGAACTCGCCCCGACCGACACCCGCAAACTGATGTACTCCATGATGAACGAGAAGCAGCAGCGCACCTTCGAGGAACGCCGCGAACTGGACTTCTCGTTCGCGCTGGGCGAGAAGGCCCGCTTCCGCGTGAACGCGTTCATGCAGCGCGGCAACGTGGGCGGCGTGCTGCGACTGATTCCCACGAAGATCAAGAGCGCGCAGGAGATGGGCCTCCCGGCGAACGTCATCGAGATCGCCAACTCGCCGCGCGGCCTGGTGCTCGTGACCGGCCCGACCGGATCGGGCAAGTCCACGACGCTCGCGGCGATGATCGACCACATCAACACCACCAAGCGGCTGCACATCATGACCATCGAGGATCCCATCGAGTTCATGCACACGCACAAGCAGTCGATCATCAACCAGCGTGAGGTCGGCGCGGACACCATGAGCTTCAACGACGCGCTGCGCGCCGTGCTGCGTCAGGCGCCCGACGTGATCCTCGTGGGCGAAATGCGCGACTACGAGACCATCAAGGCCGCCGTGACCGCCGCCGAGACCGGGCACCTCGTGATGGGCACCCTGCACACGAACAGCGCCCCGGAATCCATCGACCGTATCGTGGACGTGTTCCCCGAGGAGCAGCAGGAACAGATCCGCGTGCAGCTCGCCAACAACCTCGTGGCGGTCATGACGCAGCAGCTGCTGCCGCGCCTGGACGGGCAGGGCCGCATCCTGGCGTACGAACTGCTGATCGCCAACCCCGCCGTGCGCGCCCTGATCCGCGAGGGCAAGACGTACCAGATCACCAGCGTCATGCAGACCGGCGCCCGCGAGGGCATGGTCACCATGGACGCCTTCCTGGCGAACCTGTACCGCCGCCGCGTGATCTCCTTCGACACCGGCGTCGAACGCGCCGTGGACAGCAAGGAATTCGCCCGACTGGCCAACGACCCCAGCATCGCCACGGCGGGCGGCGCGGCCAGCATGCCCGCCGGGTACGGTCAGGCGCCCGTGCAGGGCTTCGGCGCGACCGTCACCCCCGCGCAGGGCGGCTACGCGTCCGGTCGCAACGACTTCGGCCGGGGCGGCGGCACCGGGGACTCCCGCACCACCAGCACCCCCGAAACGAACCCCGGCGGGAGCGGCTACGGCAGGCGCTAAGGGGCGGTGATGGTCGAAAGTCGATGGTTGATAGAGGGAGTGTCCCTTCCATCAACCATCGACTTTCAACTATCGACCCGTCAGAACACGCGGTCGAGGATCAGCGGTTCCGGCGCGGGGGCCTGGGCGCTGATGGTCAGGCCCTCGGTGAGGAGGCGCATGGCGGCGCCCAGGCCACGCGCGTCACGGTGGTAGATGCGCAGGACGGGTTCGCCCGCCCCGACGGCCTCGCCGGGTTTGCGCAGGAGTTCCACGCCGACGCCGTGGTCGATGGCCTCGCCCTTGCGTTCGCGGCCGCCACCCAGCACGAGCACCGCGCGCCCCACGCTCAGGGCGTCGATGCCCGCCACGAAGCCGGATTCGGGGGCGGTCACGTCGGCGCGGCCGGGGGCCACGTCGAACTTGCTCACGTCGTCCACGTAGGTGGCGTCGCCGCCCTGCGCCTCGATGAACGCGCGGAACTTCGCCAGGGCGCTGCCGTCCGTCAGGGTGGCGCGCGCGCGGGCCCCGGCGGCCACCTCGTCCTCGCCCTGGGCGGCCAGCGCCTCCACGGCCAGCGCCACGCACAGTTCGGTCAGGTCGCCCGGACCCTCGCCGCGCAGGGTCGCCAGAGCCTCCAGAACCTCCAGGCTGTTCCCGGCCATGTGGCCCAGCGGGGTGTCCATGTCGGTCAGCACGGCGCGCACCTGCCGCCCGGCACGGTTGCCGATGTCCACCATCGCGCGGGCCAGGCCGCGCCCGGCGTCCAGGGTACGCATGAACGCTCCGGCGCCGACCTTGACGTCCAGCACGACGGTGTGCGCGCCGGACGCGAGCTTCTTGCTCATGATGCTGCTGGCGATCAGCGGCAGGCAGTCCACGGTGGCGGTCACGTCCCGCAGCGCGTACAGCTTCCCGTCCGCCGGGGCGAGGTCCTTGCTCTGGCCGACCAGCGCGAGGCCGATCTCGCGCGCCTGGGTCAGGAACTGCTCTTCCTCCAGCTCGCTCGTCCAGCCGGGGATGCTCTCCAGTTTGTCGATGGTGCCGCCGGTGTGCGCCAGGCCGCGCCCGCTCATCTTGGCGACGGTCTGGCCCAGCGCGGCCAGCATGGGCGTCAGGATCAGGCTGGTCTTGTCGCCCACGCCGCCCGTGGAGTGCTTGTCCACGGTGCGCGGCAGGTCGCCGAGGTTCATCAGGTCGCCGCTCTCGGCCATGACCATGGTCAGGTCGGCGGTTTCCTGTTCGGCCATGCCGCGCAGGAACACGGCCATCAGCCACGCGCTCATCTGGTAATCGGGCACGTCGCCGCGCGTGTACCCCAGCACCAGGGTCTCGAGTTCCTCGCGGGTGTGCTCTAGGCCGTCGCGTTTCTTACGGATCAGGTCGGGAATGATCGCGGTCATAGGCCAGTTTACGTCCCGAGGACGGAACATCGTCCCACGCGGCGCATCAGCGGTCGCCCGCCTCGCCGCTGGTCCAGCCGACTTTCGCGTGCGTGCCGTCGCAGTAGGGTTTGTTGCTGCTGTGGCCGCAGCGGCACAGCGCGGCGCGCACGTCCCTCTTCTCGCCGCCGGGCGTGTCGATCACGAGGTTCCCCTTGATCATCAGGGGACCGTCGGGGCTGGGGGTGATGGTGGTGGTCTCGTCGGGCATCTCGGCCTCCTGTCCATCCAGGACGTAGTGCAGCGCCCCGGTAGGGCAGGTGCGGACGACCGCCGCGACCGCGTCGGCCCCGGCGTTGGCGGGCTGGATCCACGGGCGGGCCTTCGGGTCGAAGACCTCCGACAGCCCGCGCACGCAGCTGGCGACGTGCAGGCAGCGCCGCGCGTCGTAATACACCGTGATGCAGGGCGCCGTGTACGCCTTCCCCTGCGCGAGGTCCTCGTTGGTGGGCGTGGTCATGCCCCAGTGTACGCAGGGCCGATGGGCCCGGACAGCGCGTTACCGGTGTGCGCGGCGCAGCGTTCGGCCAGCCGGGCGAACTCGGCGCGCAGTTCCGGGGGGCTATCCACGCGGAAATCGCAGTCCAGGCCCAGCAGGAACGCCGCGAAGCCGCTCAGGCCCTCGCGGGTGGTGGTCAGGCGCGTGCCGTGCGCGTCGGGGCGCAGGTCGGTACCCCAGGTGGATACCCGGCCGCGCAGGTCCTCCGGGGGGCAGTCGAGCCACACGCTGATGGCGTAGGTGGGTTTCGGGGCGCGCAGCGTGGAGCGCAGGTACGCGGCGGCGTCGAAGTCGGGTTCAGGGGTGAAGTGGCGGGCCTGCACGGTCAGGGCGCTCATGCGGTCCAGCCGGAACGAGCGCCGCGCCGCGCGCAGGTGGCAGTGGGCGACGGCGTACCAGCGGCCCTCCAGATGCACCACACGGTGCACGTCCGCGTCCCGGCGCGTCTCGGGGGCGTCGGGGGCGGCGTACGTGAAGGTGACGGTGCAGGCGTCCCGCACGGCGCGCAGCAGCGCGGCCAGCAGGTGCGCGTCGGTGGGCGCCACCCAGGGGCCGGTGTCGAACTGCACGCTGCCCTCCAGGGCCAGCATGTCGGCGCGCAGGTCGTGCGGGAGGCTGCGCGACAGCTTCGCGCTGGCGGCCTGCGCGGCGGGGGCCAGGGCGTGCAGGCCCAGGTGGCGCAGGGTGCGCAGGCCCAGCGCGGCGGCCAGCGCCTCCTCCGGCGTGAACATCAGGGGTGGCAGGCGGAAGCCCGCCTTCAGGCGGTACGCGCCGCCCACGCCCCGGCGGCCCTCGACGGGAATGCCGAGGTCCTGCAGGCGGGCGACGTAGCGCTGCACGGTACGGGGGCTGACCTCCAGGCGGCGGGCCAGGTCGGCGCCGCTGACCTCCTCGTGCGCCTGGAGGAGTTCCAGCACGGTCAGTACCCGCATGCTCGGGTCGTACATGCCTTCAGGGTAACTGGAATTGACGTCACATCCTGACGGGAATCTGCGTTACGCTGGGGGCAGATTCAACCCCAGGAGGTTCCACCATGACCGCGTCCGCCGCGTCCGTCCCCGCCGTGTCCCCCGCCCTGTCCATTCCCGACTTCGTCACTCACTGGCAGGGGCACCGCGCCCTGACCCGCCGCGTCATCGAGGCCTTCCCCGACGATCAGCTGTTCACCTTCAGCCTGGGCGGCATGCGGCCCTTCGGCGCGCAGGCCACCGAGATCCACCTCGTGGACGCCATGACCGTCACCGCCATGCGGACCGGCGAGTGGCCCGAACCCGACTGGGCGAGCGGCCCCACCGACAAGGCCGGGCTGCTGGCCGCCTGGGATGAGGTGAGCGCCGAACTGGAGCAGCACGGCCCGCACACCGACCCCGCCTTCTTCAACCAGATGCACGCCCTGCCGTGGGGCGAGATGCCCGGCTGGGTCGCCGCGATCTACGCCGTGGACAACGAAATCCACCACCGCGCCCAGGGGTACGTCTACCTGCGCGCGCTGGGCACCGAACCCCCCGCCTTCTACGAGCGCTGAACCATGGACCCCGCCACGCTGTACGACCACCTGACCCGGGCGCGGCGCGACCTGCTGGGCACGCTGCGCGCCGCGCCGGAGGGCGTGCTCCGGTCGCCGCTGCTGCGCGGCGAGCGGTTCCACTCGATTCTGGACCTGCTGGTCCACACCGCCGAGGTCGAGGACGGCTGGATCCACGGGGACTTCCAGGGCCTCCCGATGGTGCAGGACCGCTTCCCGGACATCGGGGCGGGTGTGACTGGACCCGGCACGCCCCTCGGCCTGGACGCTATCGCCGCGTACTGGCAGGCGGTCGAGGCGGACACCCGCGCGTACCTCGGCAGCCTGACGGAGGCTGACCTGGAGCGCACCGTCACGCTGGACGACTGGCCCGAGGGTCACCGGCAGTTCACGCTGAGCGGGCTGGTCTGGCACGTCCTGCTGCACGAGGTGCGGCATACGGCGCAGATCGCCGCGCTGCTGCGCACCCAGGGCGTGAAACCGCCGCAACTGGACCTGCTGTTCTATCTGCCCGCGCTGGAGACCGGACGGTCCGCCGCCACCTTCGTGAACCCACCCCCGGAGGACGCATGACCCCCGCCGCCCCCCCGACGCCCACGCCGCCCCCGGCTCGCCCCGCGCCGCAGCGCCCCGCCAAACGCATCCGCTGCCAGCTACCCTGACCCCTCCGGAGACCGCATGACCGACCTGACCCTGCTGCTCGAGGCCTTCCGCCGCAACGCCCGCGTGAACGACACCCTGATCGCCGCCCTGACGCCCGGGGAGTTCGCCCTGAGCGACGGGCACGGCGGGTGGACTGTCGAGCGGCACCTGCGCCACATGGCGACCTTCCGGGTGGGCTGGCTGTGGAACATGAGCCGCGACCACGCCAGACAGTTGCTGAACCCCGATGAACTGGACGCCGACGGCGACCCGCAGTGGCGCTGGGCGAACGCCCCCGCTGCCAGCCTGCCGGAGGCCCTGGCCGCCGGGGACGCCGCCGCGATTGCTGCCGTGGAGGCGCACCGCGCGTCCGGCGAGCCCTTCGCCGACCCGTGGGGCGAGGGCACGTACCGGAGCGACCCGGCGCACTTCCTGATGCACACCATCGTGCACGACAGCCACCACCGCGGGCAGATCCTGAGCCTGATCCGTCAGGGCGGCCGCACGCCCGAGCAGATGGACGCGCTGGACAGCCACTGGGCGATCTGGCGCGAGTAGGCGCCCGGCGCGATACTGGAGCGCATGAGCGTCACCTCTCCCCTGCCCCTGGCCCCCGGCGAGTCCCGCGTCCTGCGCGGCCTGCACGAGCAGCACGCGCTCGGTGCGGCGCTGGCCGGGGCGCTCCCGGCGGGGGGCGTGCTGTTCCTGGAGGGCGAACTGGGCGCCGGGAAGACCAGCCTCACGCAGGGACTGGTGGGCGCCCACGGCTTCACCGAGCCGGTCACGAGTCCCACGTACGCGCTGATGAACGTGTACCCCGCACCCGGCGGGCAGGTGCTGCACGTGGACGCCTACCGCGTGCGGGACGTGCAGGAACTCTTCGAGATGGACCTCGAGGAACTGGTGCGCGGCAGTCGCGTCAGCGTGATCGAGTGGGGCGAGGGCCTGTACGCCGAGTACCCGGACGCACCCATCCTGCGCCTGGAACACCAGCCGGACCCGGAGACGCGCCTCGTGACCCGGCTGCGCTGATCAGGTGGGGCGTACAGTGGGAGGATGCGGCCCCTGCCCCTCCCCTTTCCCGACGAGACCGAGTCCCCGCTGGTGACCGAGCTGCGCTTCCCGACCAGTGGCGTGACGGTGCGCGGCGTGTTCGAACTGAACGAGTTCGCGGTGCTGACCCCGGAGAACCTGGAATTCCTGCGCCTGTACATCCGCGTGCGCGGCAACCTGAAGGAGGTCGAGCGGGTCCTGGGCATCAGCTACCCCACGGTGCGGGCGCGGTTCGACACGCTGCTGCGCGCCATCGGCTACGAACCAGAGCAGGCCGACCCGCAGGCCGAGGTGCTCGCCAGCCTGGAACGCGGCGAGATCACCCCGGACGAGGCCGCCCGCAAACTGCGCCGCTGAGCGGGCGACACTGCGCCGGGAAGGAGCGTCCAGCGCTTTTCCCACACCCCACAGCCCACATCCCACAACCCCTTCAGAACACCTTGCTGCCCAGTTTCGCGGCGTGCAGCGGGACCAGGGGGGTGGCGTCGCCGCTGGGCGCGCCGGGCAGCTGCACGCCCAGGATCAGCACCTCGGACACGCTGTCCCCGACGGGGCGGGGCTCGAAGTTCAGGACGCCCAGCACCTGCGCGCCGATCAGTTCCTGCGGGGTGTGCCCGGTGAAGCGCCCCACGCTGACGCGCGTGCCGTACTTCCCGAAGTCGACCGTCAGGCGGTAGGCGGGCTTCGGGGTGCCGGGGGCGGGTTCGGCGTTCAGGACGCGGCCCAGGCGGATGTCGAGCAGGTCGAGGCTCTGGGCCGGGCTGACGGTGGGTTTGAGGTCGGTCGCCATGCGCCTGAGCCTGTCACGTGGGCGCACCCATGAGGGGCGTGAGGTCTGACCAGCCCATGCGGAGCTCGCGCAGGGCGCCGTCCTGTTTCTCGCCGCACTCGTGGGCGCCCCGGCGGGCGTACCAGTGGCGGGTGGGGTTGGTGTCCAGCACCCACAGGGCGAGGCTGGCCGCGCCGCGCGCCTGCATGGCCTGCGCCGCCTGTCGCAGCAGCTCACGACCGGTGCCTGCGCCCTGCGCGGCTTTCAGGCTATACAGGGTGAAGAGTTCCGCGTCGAAGCCCGGGTGGTCGCGCGGCGGCCCGGCGGAGGCGAAGGCCACGATCTGCCCGGCGTCCCCGGCGACGAACACGGCGTCCTGCCCGGCCGCGATGTTGCCCGTCCAGAACGCGGCGCGCTGCGCCTGCGTCTCGGGGCTGGTCATGCGGGCCAGGAAGTCGGCGGGGAGGAGCCCCGCGTAGGTGTCGCGCCAGCTCTGGACGTGCACGGCGGCGATGCCGGGGGCGTCGGCGGGCGTGGCGGCGCGGATCAGGGGGGCGCGGGGCACGGACATACGGCAGCATAAGCGCGCGCCGCCCCGGAAGGCGGCGCAGATGCAGCGGGCGGGCGAACCCGGCTCATACGGATTCCGTCTGTTTCGTTCACAACCCGGAAGGACGCCGGGTTGCCAACTCCACGCCCGGAACCCGTTTCTCTCCTGCTCGCTCCGCTCGGGTTGAAAGGTTTGCAAAACCCTTCAACCGGAGTCCGTATCAGTTGCCCTGTTCGATGTACTGCTTCAGGGCGTCCATCCGCACGATGATGGGCGTGCGGGCGCGGACGATGGCGCCTTCCTGCTTCAGCTTGCCCAGGCTGTGGCTGACGGTCTCGCGGGTGGCGCCGACCATGCGGGCGATGTCTTCCTGGTTCAGTTTCAGGTTCAGTTCGACGCCCTGGTTGTGCGGGCGGCCGAATTCCCGCGCGAGGCGGTACAGCAGGCTGGCGACGCGTTCGGGGGCGCTGTAGGCGCTGACGGTGGCGGTCCAGGACTGCGCCTCGAACAGGCGGGCGGCCATCAGGCGGATGAGTTTCATGGCCAGTTCGGGCTTGGTCGCCAGGAGTTTCTGGAGTTCCACGCGGGGCAGGACGATCAGGGTGGTGCGTTCCAGGGCCTCGGCCTGGGTGGGGCGGCGTTCCTCGGGTTGCAGCAGCAGTTCGCCGAAGGTGTCGTGCTGTCCGATGACGCCCAGAATGGCTTCCTTGCCGTTGGGGAAGAGTTTGCTGATCTTGACGAGGCCGCTGCGCACGAAGTACAGGGCGTCGGCGGGGTCGTCCATGCGGTAGATGACTTCGCCGGGCTGGTAGGAGCGGTACGGCGTGCTGGCAGCCACGCGCTCCAGTTCGGCAAGTTCAAGGTCGGCGAAGAGCTCCGTTCGCTTGAGGTGCCAGACCAGGCTTGGGTAGTTCATGATTCTTCACACCATACCCGAAAAGTGGCGGCGGGCCCGCGTGCGGCGGCGCTGCCCCCCAGGTGGCGGGTGTGGGACGGGGGAATCGCAATCCGCCCCACATGACATTCCACGCCAAAAGTTTTATACTCGGTTCAACTAACAGTGCCGGGTTGTGTCCACCAGCGGACGAACCCCCACCAAGGAGGACACACGAATGCCCACCTACAAGGCCCCCCTGCGCGACATCAAGTTCCTGATGAACGAACTCCTCGGCGCCCCCGAGCAACTCGGGAAGATGCCCTACTACGCCCAGAACGAGACCGCCGACCAGGACCTCCTGGAACAGGTCCTCGACGAGGCCGCCCGCTTCGTGGAAACCGAACTGGTGCCCCTGAACGTCGTCGGCGACCGCGAAGGCTGCGTGCGCCACGACGACGGCGAGGTCACCACCCCCACCGGCTTCAAGGCGGCGTACAAGAAGTACCGCGACGCCGGCTGGCCCGCGCTGGACGCCGACCCCGCGTTCGGCGGTCAGGGCATGCCCCACTTGATCAGCAACGTGCTGGTCGAGATGATGAACAGCGCCAACGTCGCCTGGAGCATGTATCCCGGCCTCTCGCACGGCGCGTACAGCGCCCTGCACGCCGTCGGCAGCCAGGAACTCAAGGACCTGTACCTGCCCAAGCTGGTGTCCGGCGAATGGACCGGCACCATGTGCCTCACCGAACCCCACGCCGGCACCGACCTGGGCATCATCCGCACGAAGGCCGTAGGCAACGGCGACGGCACCTACGCCATCACCGGCACGAAGATCTTCATCAGCGCCGGCGAGCACGACATGGCCGACAACATCCTGCACCTCGTGCTGGCCCGCCTGGACGGCAGCCCCCAGGGCACCAAGGGCATCAGCCTGTTCCTCGTGCCCAAGTACATCCCCACCGCTGACGGCAAGCCCGGCGAGCGCAACGGCGTGATCTGCGGCAGCCTCGAGCACAAGATGGGCATCAACGGCAACGCCACCGCCGTGCTGAACTTCGACGGCGCCAGGGGCTGGCTGGTCGGCGAGATCAACAAGGGCATGAACCACATGTTCATCATGATGAACGCCGCCCGCCTCGGCACCGGCCTGCAGGGCCTGGGCCTCGGGGAAGTCGCGTACCAGAACGCCCTGACCTACGCCAAGGACCGCACCCAGATGCGCCACGAACCCCGCGTGAACCCCGGCGAGCAGGCCGACCCGATCATCGTGCACCCCGACGTGCGCCGCATGCTCCTGACCGGCAAGGCCTACACCGAGGCCGGGCGCGCCCTGGCCATGTGGCTGGCCCTGAGCCTCGACGTGGAACACCATCACACCGACGAGAAGGCCCGCAAGGAAGCCGCCGACCTGGTCGCGCTGCTGACCCCCATCGCCAAGGCATTCATGACCGACAACGGCTTCAACATCGCCGTGCAGAGCCAGCAGGTGTACGGCGGCCACGGCTTCATCAAGGAATGGGGCATGGAGCAGTTCGTCCGTGACGCCCGCATCGGCCAGATCTACGAGGGCACCAACGGCATCCAGGCGCTCGACCTGCTGGGCCGCAAGGTCCTGATGGACGGCGGCAAGAAACTCCAGAAACTCGCCGCGACCCTGCAGGAATTCGCCGAGGAACACGAAGGCGACGAGCACATCGGCGACTACGTGAACCAGCTGGGCAAGGCCGCGCAGCAGCTCGGCAGCCTCACCATGGTCATCGGCCAGAAGGCCATGCAGGAAGGCGGGGCCGACGAGGTCAACGCCGCCGCCGTGGACTACCTGCGCTACTTCGGGCACGTCGTGTACGGCTACCTGTGGGCCCGCATGGCCAAGGTCGCCCAGGACAGGATCGACGCCGGGCAGGACAGGGACGGCTTCTACCTCAGCAAGGTGCAGACCGCGAAGTTCTACTTCGCCAAACTGTTCCCCGAGACCAAGGCGCTCGCCGCGACCATCAAGGCCGGCAACGAGAGCATCGCCGTGGACGACAAGGCCGTCTTCGGCTGGGAAAAAGCGCTCGTCGGCGCGTAAACATCCACCTCTGAACGCCGCCCCCGACCAGTGGGGGCGGCGTCCTCTATGCTCGCGGGCATGACCGACCCGCACATCCTTCCGGCCGACCTGCCCGTGCCCACCGACGACGGCGCGTGCGCGCACCTGCCCGGCCTGCGCTGGCCCGCGCACGCGCTGCCCGGCACGGACGGCGCGGCCCATGACCTGTCGGTCCTGCCAGGGCGCACCGTGGTGTACGCGTACCCGAAGACGGCGCGTCCGGATCAGGCCATGCCGGAGGGCTGGGACCTGATTCCCGGCGCGCGGGGCTGCACGCCGCAGTCGTGCGCGTTCCGGGATCATCACGCGGAGCTGCGGGCGGCGGGCGCGCGGGTGTTCGGCCTGAGCGTGCAGGACACCGCGTACCAGCGGGAGGCGGCGGCGCGGCTGCACCTGCCGTTCGCGCTGCTGTCCGACGCGGCGGGCGCGGTCCGCCAGGAGCTGCGGCTGCCGACCTTCCAGGCGGGTAGCGAGACGCTGCTGCGGCGCGTGACGCTGATCGTGCGGGATGGCGTGATCGAGCACGTGTTCTATCCGGTGTTCCCGCCGGACCGCAGCGCGCAGGACGTGCTCGACTGGCTCGCCGGGCACCCGGCTTAACAGCCAGGGAGGGGCGCCGCGGTGTCCCGCAAGCGCCCCTCTCCCCCGCCCGCTCAGGGGCGGTAGGTCTTGATGACGCCGCCTTCCGCTCCGGCGCGGCCCGCGCGGTAGAACACGAGGCTGATGGGCAGGTTGCTGCCGCTGCTGGGCACGAAGTCGATGTTCAGGCGGTCGCTCTGCGCGCGCCACAGCAGCACGGGCTCGTCGGGTTTCAGGGCGTTGCCGGTGCGGGGCAGCTTGATGGTCTGCGTGATCGGGCCGTCCTGGATGTTCATGGCGCCCCGGTACAGGCCGCCGCGGGGGCTGAGAGCCACGGCGGTCCCGGCGGCGCCGTTGACTTCCAGGTCGTACAGCACGCCGTAGTTACCGCTCAGGCGGACGGGCTGGCCGGTCAGGGCGTCGGTGCCGGTCACGGCGGGGTCCACGCGCCCGTCCCCGATGATCAACCGGGTGGGCAGGGCGCCCAGCGTGACGCGCAGGGTGCGCACGGCATCGGGGAAGGTGCCGCGCACGTGCCGCCCGTCGGGGCGCAGGTACGGCAGCTGCTGGATGACCTGCGGGGTGGGCGGCAGGCCCTCTTCGAGCATCACGAACGTGAGTTCCACGCGGCCGCTGGTGCTGAGGTCCTGCATGAGGTTCACGCCGCTGCCGACGCTCAGGGTGGGGCTGGCGTACACGGCGGCCGACTGCCCGGGCGAGAGGGTCAGGGTGGTGCCGCCGGTGGACGCGAAGTACTCCAGCAGCGTCACCTGCCCCAGGATGCTCTCGATGCGGGTGGGGGCGGTCTCGCCGAGGCGTTCGCTGCGGACCTCGACCGGGCGGCTCTCGAGGTTGCGGGCGACGACGTACAGCCGCGCCGGACGGGTCAGGCCGTTCAGGTGGTACCCGAGCAGCCGGGCGCGGCCCGTGACGCTGTCCTGGTACAGGATGCCGCTCTGGTCGGGCACCTCGGGGCTGTCACTGAACAGCAGCGGGTAGCTGGGGCTGGCCTGCGGGCTGATCAGCGCGGCGGGGTACGTGAGGATGCGCGGGTCCGGGAAGGCGTCGCCGGGCTGGGCGTACTTCAGGGCGTACGTCAGGGGCGTGTCGACCGGCTGGCCCTCCACGCGGATGGTGCGGGTGAAGGGCTGGCTCTGCAGGCCGCGGCTGTTCGTGACGGTCAGGGTCACGGTGTACGTGCCGGGCTGGAAGTACACGTCCTGCCGACCCGTCCAGCGGCGGGCGGTGATGTCCGCGCCGTCCGGGTCGAAGGGGTACTCGGTGTACACGACCCGCTCGCCGGGCGCGTACACGTTCTTGTCGGTGCTGAAGCGCGCCTGGGGACTCATGGGGTTCCCGCCGTCGCGCAGGGCGGTCAGGGTGAAGCCGCGTCCGGTGTCGTCGCCGGTCAGGTTGGCGTTCAGGGCGTCGGCGAGGGTGCGGGCACTGACGTACGTGACGGTGCCGACGCTGGCGACCGTCCCGGCGGGCTGCGCGGCGCCGTTCAGGGACGCGGTGTTCCTGCGGGTGTCGAGGCTCAGTCGGGCGAGCTGCACCTGGGTGCCGCTGGCCTGGAGGGGCTGCCCGAGCAGCGCGGCCGTCTCGCGCAGCGGGAGCATGGTGCGCCCGGCGATGTTGCGCGGCGGGCTCTGCCAGCGCTGCGGGGCGCCGTTCACGTACAGGTCGGTGTCGTCGACGCTGAAGGTCAGCTGCACGCTGCCCAGGGCGGGCTGGGCGGCGTGGGCGGCGGGCGCGGTCAGCAGCAGCAGGGACGCGCCGCCCGTCAGGGGCGGCGTGAGCAGGCTCAGGCTGGTGAGCAGCGCCGTTCGGAAACGGGCGCGGCGGGCGCGGTGGTGGTGGGCGGGGCGGGCGGACAGCACCGGTAGAGTATGCCCCGCGAACCTGACGGACGTCTGCCCCGGGGCGCGTTGATCAGCGCTGCGTGAAGGGTGCCCCCGGCGGGTGCGGATGCCGGGCTGCGTCGCAGTGTGGGGCGCGGCGCGCGGCTTAGACTGGGGCATGAAGCGCGGAACTTGGCTGTGGGTGGCTGGGGGGGCGGTGCTGGCACTGCTGCTGGCGTGGGTGCTGTGGCCGCGCGCGCAGAGCGGCGAGCTGGACGTCACGGCGTTCGCGCGGGCGCTGGACGGCAGGCAGGTGAGAACCGCAACGATCACGTTCCAGAACGGCACGGCGGTCGTGACGGGCGCGCTGGACGGCGGGCCGTACCGCACGCGGACCCTCGCGGCGGACCCGCTGCTGAACCTGGAGTCGCTGCAGGCGCGGGGCGTGAACGTGTCGTACGGCGCGCCGCCCCGCCTGAGCGTGCTGGGCGCCCTGAGCCTCCTGCTGACCCTGGCGCTGATCGTGGGCCTGATCGTGCTGCTGCTGCGCAGCCGTCAGGGCGGCGGGACAGACGCGGCGAGCACCTTCGGGCGGTCGCGGGCGGCGGTGATCAGCGAGGGGCAGATCAAACTCACCTTCGGCGACGTCGCCGGCTGCGACGAGGCCAAGGCCGACCTGCAGGAGGTCGTCGACTTCCTCCGCCACCCCGACCGCTACCACCAGCTCGGCGCCCGCATCCCCCACGGTGTGTTATTGGTCGGCCCCCCCGGCTCCGGCAAGACGTTACTGGCCAAGGCGGTCGCCGGTGAAGCGAGGGTGCCCTACTTCAGCATCAGCGGCAGTGACTTCGTCGAGATGTTCGTCGGCGTCGGCGCCGCCCGCGTCCGCGACCTCTTCGAACAGGCCCGCAAGAACGCCCCCTGCATCGTCTTCATCGACGAGATCGACGCTGTCGGCCGCAAACGCGGCATGAACATGCAGGGCGGCAACGACGAACGCGAACAGACCCTCAACCAGCTGCTCGTCGAGATGGACGGCTTCTCTTCCGGGCAGGAGGTCATCATCCTGGCCGCCACGAACCGCCCCGACGTGCTCGACGCCGCCCTGCTGCGCCCGGGCCGCTTCGACCGGCAGGTGGTCGTGGACGCACCGGACGTGCGGGGCCGCGAGATGATCCTGCGCATCCACGCCCGCAAGAAACCGCTGGACGCCAGCGTGGACCTGGGCGTCATCGCTCGGCGCACCGCCGGGATGGTCGGCGCGGACCTGGAGAACCTGCTGAACGAGGCAGCACTCCTCGCGGCCCGGTCGGGGCGGACCCGGATCACGGGACGGGACGTGGACGAGGCGCGTGACCGGGTGCTGATGGGCCCCGAACGGCGCAGCATGGTCGTGCGCGAAGCCGACCGCAAGGTCACCGCCTACCACGAGGTCGGCCACGCCCTCGCCGCCCAGCTCCTGCCGCACGCGGACAAGGCGCACAAGCTGACGGTCGTGCCGCGTGGGCGCAGTCTGGGCAGCGCGCTGTACACCCCGGAGGACCGCATGCACTACACGCGGGCGGCGCTGCTGGACCGCATCTGCGTGGCGCTGGCCGGGCACGCCGCCGAGCAGGTCGCGACCGGGCAGGTCACGACGGGGGCCGCGAACGACTTCCAGCAGGCGACCGGGCTGGCGCGGCGCATGGTGACCGAGTGGGGCATGAGTGACGTGGGACAGCTGGCGCTGGCGCAGGAGAGCGGCAGTTACCTGGGGTTCGGGCCGCATCAGGGCGTGTACAGCGACCACACCGCCGAACGGATCGACGCGGAGGTCAGCCGCATCCTGAACGGGGAGTTCGAGCGGGCGCTGGGCCTGCTGACCGAGCACGCGCATATCCTGCACCGCCTGACCGACGAACTGGTCGCCCGCGAGAGCCTCAGCGGCGAGGAGCTGCAGACCGTGCTGGCCGGCGGTACCCTGCCCCCCCTGGAGGTGGGCACGCGCCCCGACCCCGAGGACGGCCCGGCGCCCAGCGGGCAGCTCGCGCCCGACCCGGCCTGAACCGCACGGAGCACGCCCCCGGCCAGTCGAGCCGGGGGCGTGCTCCATGCGTGTCGGGTTCCGGTCAGGCGCGTTCGAGCACGGCGCACTGGCCGTCCTCGCAGCCGTCCGCGAGAGTCTCGGTGCCGAGCATCTGGAGGGGAGCGGGGTGGGTTTCCTGCCAGACCTGATTCAGCGCGCCGAGCAGCGTCTGGGGGTCCTGCGCGCCGCTGACGCCGTACTTGCCGCCCAGCACGAAGAACGGCACGCCGCTGATACCCAGCGCCTGGGCCTGCGCCTCGTCCTGGCGCACGGCGTGGGCATGGCGGCCGTCGAGCAGGGCCGCGCGGGCCTCGCTGCCGTCCAGGCCGACCTCCTGCGCGAGGCGGACCAGGGTGTCGAGGTCGCTGACGAGGTCGCCGTCACTCATGTAGGCGCGCAGCAGGCGTTCCTTCATGGCGTCCTGCCTGCCGTGCTGCGCGGCGTGGTGGATGAGCTGGTGCGCGGAGAAGGTGTTGCCCAGGCGGGCGCGCTCGAAGTGGTATTCCAGGCCCTCCCCGGCGGCCGTGCGGGTGACGTGGTCCATCATGCCCTGGGCGTCCTCGGCGGTGCGGCCGTATTTCTTCGCCAGGGCGTCGCGCATGGTCAGGGGGTGTTCGGGGGGCGTGCCCGGGTCGAGTTCGAAGGCGTGCCAGACGACCTCGACCTGATCGCGGTGCGGGAAGGCCGTGAGGGCCTGTTCGAAGCGGCGTTTGCCGATGTAGCACCAGGGGCAGGCGACGTCCGACCAGATGTCCACGCGCAGCCGGTCCGGGGCGGAGGGGGTGAAGAGCTGAGTCATGCCCTGGATTCTACCATACTTTGTAAAATAAACCATCAAATCTGTTCCTGCCGTGCTGGTCCGGACCACAACACAGCCGCCACCTCATGAAGAGGGGTTCATCCGCACCGGCTCATGAGAATCAGGCCCAGAAAATCCCGTCACGATCACACTTTTGGCTGACGACACCCCCATGAGGGCCCACCCGGAGTTCTCACCGCCGTCCCGTACAGTAAAAGGCACATGAAGCGAACAGCCATCCTGCTCTCATCTGGCCTGCTGTTCACGGTCGCGACCGGCAGCCTCGCCCAGGGCGCGACCCCCTTCACCCCCGGCGCACCCGGCATCAACGTGCCCAGCCTCGCGCCCATCACGACCCCCGGCGCCGTCACGCCCGACAGCGCCGCCACCTTCGGCAACCCCCGCGTGAGCAGCCAGGGCAGCGTCACCCGCGTCGTGTTCGACCTCCCGGCCGGCGTCACGTACGCCCTGACCCCCACCTTCGGCGGGCTGCGCCTCGACGTGCAGGGCGCGCGCGTGCAGCCCGCCATCAGCGCGAAACTGGGCGCCAGCGTCAGCGAGTACCGCGCCGGGGCCGGGCAGGCCACCCTGATCACCCCCTACCCCCTGGCCCCCAGCGACGGCTGGCGCGCCAGCGAGGCCACCCTCGCCACCGGCAAGCGCGTCCTGATCCTGGAACTCGGGCCGGGCGTCAGCGGCGGCGCCGGCACCAGCGTGCGCGGCCAGGTTCTCACCACCGCGCCCACCAGCGCCGCCGCGCAGACCGTCCTGAACGGCCCGCTGCCCGGCAGTCTCCCGCCCGGCGATCAGGTCAGCGGCAGCGTGAACGTGCCCCTGCCCGCCCCCACCCTGGACGGCAGCAATCCCGCGCAGCCCAGCGCCCTGCAGGGCAGCGTGCCCGGCCCCGCCCGCCCCGCCGCCCTGGGCGCGCCACGCATCGGCAAGAGCCCGGGGCAGACCCGCGTGGTGCTCGACCTGCCCCCGGGCAGCGCCTACCGCATCGCGACCGGCGCGGTCGGCCTGACCATCACCCTGACCGGCGTGAGCGCCGCCCCCCAGCAGGCCACAGGGGTCAGCCCCGAACTGCGCGGCTGGACCTATGCACCCACCGCTCAGGGCGCCGCCATCACCCTGAGCACCGCCGGGCGCACCACCGACCGCAGCGGCTGGCGCGCACAGCTCCTGCCGCCCGCCAGCGGCGACCTGTCCCGGCTGGTCCTGGACCTGTCGCCCGCCCTGGCCGACCGCACCCCCCTGACCGCCAGCCAGCGCGCCGTGCAGGCCGTCGCCCCGCAGTTCGCCGCGCGCCCCACCGCGCTGCTTGCCCTGAGCACCAGCCTCGTGAAACCCCGCGTGGTGATCGACCCCGGTCACGGCGGCAAGGACCCCGGCGCGGTCGGCACGGTCGTGGAAAAACAGGTCACGCTGGACGTCGCGCTGCGCGTCCGCGACCTGCTGAGCGCCGCGGGCGTGGACGTCGTCCTGACCCGCGACAGCGACCGTGAACTGCACCCCGTGAAGAACACGGACCTGCAGATGCGCGCCGCGATGGGCACCCCCGGCACCGCACTGTTCGTCAGCATCCACGTGAACGCCCTGGACGCCTCCGCCGCCCTGCGCGGCTACGGCATCGAGACGTGGTGGAACCCCAACCACGCGCGCAGCAGCGCCCTGGCCGCACTGCTCCAGACGCAGATGGTGCAGCAGACCGGTGCGTTCGACAAGGGCCTGAAGAACACCCAGTCCCTGAGCGTGCTGCGCAACAGCCGCGTCCCCGCCGCCCTGGTCGAGATCGGCTTCGCCAGTCACCCCGTGGACGGGCAGAACCTGCAGGACAGCAACTACCTGGACCGCGTGGCGCTGGGCATCGCGCAGGGCATCCGCGAGGCGCTCGTCAGTGGCGTGACCGCCGACGGCGCGTCGGCCGAGGCCACGCCCACCGCCGCGAAACGCTGACCCGCCGTCACACCGCCGCGAAACGCTGACCCGCCGCCTCTCTACCGTGAAGCGCCGACCTGACCGCAGCCCTCGCCTGCCTGCCAGAATGCGCGCATGACCAGTCCCGGCACCACCGACCCGACCCCCGGCTTCCGCGAGCGCGTCCTGGCCCTGGTGGCCCGCATTCCCGAGGGCCGCGTCATGACCTACGGGCAGCTGGCCTTACTCGCCGGGAATCCCGGCGCGGCGCGGCAGGCGGGCTTCGTGCTGAACTCGCTGGTCGGCGGATCAGATCTGCCGTGGCAGCGGGTCATCAACGCGCAGGGCCGCGTCAGCACCCACAAGGTCGGCTTCGGGGACATGCAGGAACGCCTGCTGATGGCCGAGGGCGTGGAATTCAGGGACGGCCGCTGCGACCTCGCCACGCGGCAGTGGTGGCCGGACGAGGACCGCGCCGCACCGCCGGCACCGCTGCTGTGACACTCAGCACTGCATGAAGGATCGCTCATGAGACGGGGGGCAGCTGTCCGCCTGACCGGGCGGTATGCTCCGCGCATGAACGCACCACACTCCACCCCGGCCCGCCGTGACGAGCAGCGTCCCACCCCGCAGCAGGGCCAGACTCCCGCCGCCCGGCGGGACCAGTGGGTGCGGGGCAGCGCAGCCTCCTGGGGGCTGGGCGTGACGCTGGGCCTGATCCTGGGCGTGGGCCTGCTGATCGCCACGCCGCAGCTGATGGGCAAACCGGCCGAGGCCACCCCCGCGAGCACCGCGCCCGCCAACGCCAACGAGAACGGCCCCGCCGACGCGGGCAAGAGCGAAGCGGGCGCCAGCGAGAGCGCAGCGGGCGAGGCGGCCTCGGGGGACGCGGCCTCTGGAGACATGGCGGCCGGTGAGGGCGCCAGCAGCGCCGCGGGTGAGGCGGCCACTGGCGGCGCCGCGGACACGGCGGGCGACACCGGGGCCGCCGGGGACGCCCAGGCCGGACAGACCGTGTACGTGGGCAACTGCGCGGGCTGCCACGGTGCGAACGGCCAGGGTCAGATCGGGCCCAGCCTCGTGACCGCCGACGGTCCCAAGAGCTGGACGCTGGCGCAGTTCACCACCACCCTGCGGGAAGGCAAGACCCCCGACCGCGAACTGTCCGCGACCATGCCCCGCTTCGGCGAGGCGCAGATCAGCGACGCGCAGGTCGCGGACCTGCAAGCGTACATCAAGACCCTGAACTGACCCCCAGGCATGCCGCCCGGTGCCGCAGCGCCCCCACCAGGGCCAGCAGTTCCGGGCGGCGCTCATCTGCCGCGCGGCTCAGCAGGGCCCAGCGGGTGCCCCCCGCACCACCCGCGCCGGGCAGTTCGAGTTCGGTCACCTGACCGCTGCGCTGGGCGTCCAGCGCCGCCCAGCGGGGCACCAGACTGGCACCCGCCCCCAGACCCACCGCCTGCACCACCGCCGCCAGATCCGGCACGGTCAGCGCCGCCCGCGCCGCGAAGCGCACGCCGAGCGTCCCGGCGAACCAGCGGCGGGTGGTGGGCCGCTCGACGCTGTAACTCACCCACGGCCGGGCGTTCAGCCAAGCGCCCAGCGCCGCGGGTTCCAGCGGCGCGGCCTCCCAGCCGACCGGGACGATCAACGTGAACGGCACGTCCGCGACCGGCGCGGCACTCAGGGCCCGCCCGTCCGGCACGCGGGACGCGAGAACGGCGTCCAGGCTGCCCTCGCGCAGGCCGGTCAGCAGCGCCGCGTCCGGCGCGACGCTCAGATGCAATCCCGCAGCCGCCCCGGCCCCGCCGCACAGGGCCGGGAGCAGCGCGCGCAGCGCATCCACCGGGCCGCCCACCCGCAGGGGCAGCGCGCCCGGCACGTACCCGCGCAGGGTGCGGTCAGCGGCGTGCAGCTGATCCACCCCGGCTTCCACCTGCGCGTACAGCAGCTGACCGCGCTCGGTGGGCTGCATGCCGCGCGGCGTGCGCCGGAACAGCGGTTCGCCCACGCGCGCTTCCAGCGCCGCGATCTGCGCGCTCACGGCGGGCTGCGTCAGGTGCCGGTCGCGGGCGGCGCCACTGACGCTGCCCGCGCGGTACACCGCGACGAACAACCGGAACAGCTCCAGCGAGGCCATCACGAACCGTTATACCCCTCCCCTGTGCCCGTGATTGGCGCGCCGGGGGGCAAGGGGCGCACCATGCGGGCATGACCGACCGCAGCGCCGCGCAGTTCAACGCTCACGCCGACCGCTACGCCACCAGCGAGTTCCACCGCGCCGGGCCCAGCCTGCCGGTTCTGCTGCGCCTGGCCGCCCCCACCCCCGGTGACCACGCGCTGGACGTGGCGACCGGCACCGGGAACACCGCGCTGGCTCTGGCGCCGTTCGTGCAGGACGTGACCGGCGTGGACGTGGCGGACGCCATGCTGGCCCACGCCCGCGAGCGGGCCACGCGCGAACGGCTGAACAACGCCACCTTCCGCTCCGGGGACGCCGAGGCCCTGCCCTTCCCCGACGGCACCTTCACGCTCGTCACATCCCGGCACGCCCCCCACCACTTCGTGCACCTGGATCACTTCCTGGCCGAAGCGTGGCGGGTACTGCGGCCCGGCGGGCGGCTGGTGATCGCCGATCAGGTCAGCCCCAGCCCAGAGGTGCAGGCCTGGACCGACACCTATCAGCGCCTGCGGGATCCCAGTCACCACGCGCAGCGCCCCGTGCAGGCGTGGCAGGCCCTGAGTGCCCAGGCGGGCTTCACCTGGGCCGCGCACAAAATCGTGCCGTATGAACTGCCGTTCGACTGGTGGACCGCGCAGAGCGGCTGCACGCCCGACACGGTCGCGGCGCTGCGCGCCCACGCCGCCACCCTGGATGCCGCGCAGCAGGAGGCCGCGGGGTTGATCCTGGACGAACACGGCAAGCTGAATGCGCACCGTGAACCCATGCTGGTCGTCCGCCTGGAGAAACCTGGGCGCTGAGCCCGGGCCCGTCAAGCGCACCTGCGGCCCACGCCCCGGGTGCGTTCCCGTAGGCTGCGGGCCTCCCATGACCCAGCCCTCGCTGCCTGCCCGTGACCTGTGGCGCACCCTGCGCCTGACCCTGCCGGACCTGTGGCGCGCCCAGCCGCTCGTCACGGCGGGCCTGTTCCTGAGTGGTGCGGCGCAGGGCGCGCTGCCCGCCGTGACCATCCTGATCGGGAAGTGGACGGTGGACGGCGTGAGCGGGCTGCTGGCCGGGCAGAGCGTGAACCTCCCGGCGCTGGCGGGCGCGTGGGCGGGCGCAGCGCTGCTGTCGCAGGTCACGGCGACCGTCACGCAGGTCATGCAGGGCGTCGCCGCCGATCACTACACCCTGCACGTGAACCAGCGCCTGATACGCCGCATGACCGAATTGCAGGGCCTGGACGTGCTGGAAGACCCACAGTTCCACGACGACATCGAGGTGCTGCAAGGCGGTGCCAGTCACCGGCCGCTGAACCTGCTGTCCACGCTGGTGTACGCCCTGCGGAACGTCGTGGCGGCGATCAGCGTGGCGGCCACGCTGCTGCTGGTCGGGTGGTGGGTGCCGCTGGTGGTCGTGGCGGGCCTGCTGCCGCTGCTGTCCCGGCAGATGCAGTTCTACCGACTGGGCTGGAGCCTGTTCATCCAGAACACCCCCGAGGCGCGCGAGGTGAACTACCTGTCCCGCGTGGCGCTGCGGCACGAGTACGCCAAGGAGGTCCGCCTGTACGGCCTCGCCCCGCACCTGCAACGCGAGGCGCTGACCCGCACCCGCGCGTACCAGAACACCCTGCGCGCCCAGCGCACGCGCGGCCTGCTGGCGCTACTGCCCTTCGAGGCGCTGTCCCTGCTGGTGACCGGGGGTCTGTTCGCGTTCGTGGTCGCGCAGGCGCAGGCCGGGCGGGTCGGGGCGGGCAGCGTGGCGCTGGTCGTCACGGCCCTGGCCGCCCTGCGGCAGGAACTGAGCGGCCTGGCCGAGATGGGCAGCATCGGCACGCAGCACCTGAGCTGGTTCGCCAAGCTGGACGCGTTCCTGAACGCCCCCGGCGGCGTGCAGAGCCCCGCCCGGCCCCAGCCCATGCCCGCCGGCGGCACGATCACCCTGGAGCACGTGAGCTTCGCGTACCGCGACCAGCCGCCCGCGCTGCGGGACGTGACCCTGACCATCCCCGCCGGGCAGACCGTCGCCATCGTCGGTGAGAACGGCGCGGGCAAGAGCACCCTGATCAAGCTGCTCCTGCGCTACTACGACCCCACCGCCGGGCGCATCCTGATCGGCACGGGCGCCGCGCAGACCGACCTGCGCGACCTCGACCTGAACGACTGGCGGGCGGGCGTCGCCGCCGTCTTTCAGGACTTCGCCCGCTTCGAATGGACGCTGCGCGAGAACATCCTCCTGGGGCAGCCGCAGGACGACGCGCGCCTGAACGCCGCCGTGCAGGGCAGCGGCCTGAACACCGTCCTGACGGACACCCGCACGCTCGACACCCGCCTGGGGCAGGCGTTCGGCGGCGCGGACCTCTCCGGCGGCCAGTGGCAGAAACTCGCCACCGCCCGCGCCCTGTACCGGGATGCCCGCGTGCTGATCCTCGACGAACCCACCGCCGCCCTCGACCCCCGCAGCGAGGCCGAAGTGTTCGGCACCTTCGCTGGCCTGGCGCGCGGCCGCACCACGCTGCTCGTCACGCACCGCCTCGGCAGCGTCCTGATGGCCGACCGGGTCCTCGTCATGAAAGCCGGGCAGATCATAGAGGACGGCACCCACGCCGCCCTCCTCGCGCGCGGCGGCGAGTACACCGACCTGTGGGCCCTCCAGGCCCGCCAGTACGAGGACCAGCCCGGCGAGCCTGTCCTGGCCTGACGGTCAGTGGAGGTCAGCGCCAGCGCAGGCTCACGTCCGCGCCCACCTGCACGTCCGGCAGTGGGGAGGCGGGCCTGCAGGTGAACCGCACCTCGTCCGGTGTGAGGGTCGTCGTGACCTTCCCGAACATCAGCCGCGAACCCGACATCAGCACCCGAAGTGGGCCTGGACTGGTCGTGCTGGCCCCTGCCCGGCGCAGGGTCAGGGTCGCGCCCCGGCAGGACAGCACCCCGACCTCACCCCCGGAGGGCCAGTAAACCCGCAGGCCCTCCGGGACGCGCTCCACGCCCACCACGAACGGGGTGGCCTGAGCCTGCGCCCCGCCACCCCACAGGCCCACCAACAGGCCCACCAACAGGGCCGCCACCCGCATCCGTCCTCGCATAGGTCCATGCTGCCCGCCGCACATGCGCGAGTCGAGCAGATGTATCCGGCTTACGGCAGCTTGTCCCCGACGTGAATGGCGGCGATGCCGAAGGTCAGCAGGCGGTAGCGGGTGCGGAAGCCCGTGGCGCGCATGAGCTGCGCCAGCCGCTCCGGCTCGGGAAAGGCCAGCACGCTCTCGGGCAGGTACGTGTACGCCGAAGCGTTCCCGCTGATCAGCCCGCCGATGCGCGGCAGCACATGCTGGAAGTACACGCGGAACAGGCTCCCCAGCAGGCCCGGGCGTGGCGGGGGGAACTCCAGGATCACGGCCCGCCCGCCCGGCGCGAGCACCCGCCAGAATTCCGCGAGGCCCCGCGCGTAATCCGCGAAGTTCCGGAACCCGAACGCACACGTGATCGAATCGAAACTCCCGTCCGGGTACGGCAGGTTCAGCGCGTCCCCTTCCTCCAGGCGGATGTCGATGTGCCGCGCGGCGGCCTTCTCGCGGCCGATGGCGAGCATCTGCGGCACGAAGTCACTGCCGATCACCTGGGCCTCCGGGGCGCGGGTCTTGAGTTCCAGCGCGAAATCCGCCGTGCCCGTCGCCACGTCCAGCACCCGCGCGGGCTTGAGCGCCAGCGCCTCGTGCGCCGCCGCCCGGCGCCAGCCCCGGTCCACCCCGAGGCTCAGCACGCGGTTGAGAAGGTCGTAACGGGGCGCGATGCTGGCGAACATCGCCTGCACGTCACTGCCCTTGTCCTGCTTGTCCCCCACGGCGGGCCGCTTCGTCATGAGCCGCATCATAGGGCGCGCGGCCCGGGACGCACCGGAAGCAGGCGCGCAGTCCCGCGCCTCAGCCCGGCAGCAGGGCGCGCAGGGTGTCCCGGCACACCCCGGCCAGCCCCGGGTTGCTGTCCCGGTAGTACGGCAGCGCGATCACGGACACGCTCAGCGCCCAGCCCCGCCCGCGCGCCCAGGCGGCGTCCTCCACGCCCAGCGCCTCCCGGAAGGCCGCGCGGCCCACCGGACCGAGCAGGTTCCAGGCGGGCTGGAGGTCCACCGCCGGGTCGCCCAGGGTCAGGCCGCCCCAGTCGATCACGGCACTCAGCCGCCCGCCGCCGGACAGGAGGTTGCCGGGCTTCAGGTCCGCGTGCAGCCATGCGGGCGGCCCCGCGTGCGGCGCGGCGTTCAGGGCGTCCTCCCACACCGCCAGCGCCGCCCCCTCGTTCAGGAACCCTAGCTCCGCGCACACGCGAATGGCGGCCCGGGTCGCCGCGTCCCGCTCCGCCAGCGGCACGCCACGCGACCCCACCGGCCCCTGCCCGGGCGGGAGCGGCGTCGTCTGTAGCGCCCGGACGAAGGCCGCCAGATCCCGCGCCAGTTCCGCCTCGTCCCGCACGGTACCCACCGCCGCGTCCACGCCCGGCAGCCAGCCGTACACGCCCCACCCGAACGGGTACCCGGCGCCCGGAACGCCCGTGAACAGCACCTCCGGCACGCGCAGGGGCAGGCCCGGCGCGAGCAGCGGCAACCAGCGGGCCTCCTTCGCCACGTCTGTCGCCGCCCAGCCGATCCAGGGCAGGCGGGCCACCAGCCCGTCCCCCAGCCGCACCATCGCGTTGTCCGTCCCGGAGTGCCGCAGCAGGGTCGCGGGCAGCCCTGCCCACTGCGGGCACTGCCCGGCCAGCAGGCGCGTCACGAGCGCGGCGTCAACCCGCACCTCCGAATCATGCATAGGTGGGGGCGCGTCCGTCATCCCCGCCACCGTACCCGCCCGGGCCCGGCCCCGCATGCGCTGAAACGCGTATCGCCCGCCCCGCCGCGCCCACCTACACTGCCCTCATGCTGCACCTCATACGGATTCCGTTTGTTTCGCTGACAATCCGGGACTTCACCGGATTGCCAGCTCCACGTCCGGAACCCGCTTTGCTCCTTCTCGCATCCGCTCGGGTTGAAAGTTTCTGCAAACCTTTCAACCGGAGTAACTGCTCAGCAGGGCAAGCTCAGGGGTTGAAGTTAGGCATGAGCACGTCACCCGTGAACACGCTGACCAAGCCCTCCCAGACGCTGAGACCTTGCTTCTGCAACGTGGACATGTAACTCCTGATCCGAGCGAAATTGCACCCACCCTCCTCGGACCGGAATCCTCCAGATACCTTGCGTTTCACGCACCATGCCCGCACGTCCCGCTCCGCCTGATTGTTATCAAACGGCACTCGGCAGTCATGTAGGAACAGCAGCACCGCTGCGCGGTGCTGCTGGCACCGCAACGCCAGATTCCGCCCATGTGACTGCTTCGTCGGACCGCGTCGCCCTGGAACGGGCGGCGCGGCTGGGTTGGCCAGCAAGCCCTCCTCAAGCAGTTCATCAAATCGCCGTTCAAACGCCGTGCGGGCCTCTGGGCTCAGCGTCCCGGCGTTCAGGTCGTGATACACCGTCCTCAGCGATTCCCGAAGTGCGCCAGCCCACACCTGCCCATGGTGTTCGGCCAATCCCCGCAGCTCCCGCAACAGATGAGCTCCGCACAGGGCATGCTGTGCCGGAAGTTTGAAGTACGAGCTCCAGGCGTCGTGGACCAGGATGCCGGTGTACTTCGGCAGGACCTTCATGTGCTCCAGTGCCGCGAGGCCGCGCCGGGCATGCTGGCCGTAGAACGTGAGCTGCGCGCAGCTCACGACATGCATCCAGTGCAGCTTCCCGTTCACCGGGCTGCCGGTCTCATCTGCATGCAGCACCGGTTGATGTGTCAGGGCTGTCCTGAGTCGCCCTTCAAAGTCCTGCAGTCGCTCCGCTGCCAGATTCAGGTTCAGCGCGATGGTGCCATCACTCGGGCGTGCTCCGCAGATTGCGTGCAGGATTTCACTGGTGCGTTCGAGGGGCACGAAGTGCGCCACGTTCAGATACACCGTCAAGGCGTGGACCCGTGGACCGTATTGCACCTGAGCCGTGACGTGCGTGGGGAAGGGTGCTCGCTGCCGGGAACGACATCCAGGGCAGATCTTGACGTCGGCGCGGTATTCGGTGACCTGAAGGTGGAGGTCGGGGAGGTCATGAACCTGTCGAGCGACCTGGGTGTCGACTGGAACGTCATCCCAGTCCTGCCCGCAGGTGCAGTGTCCCGTCAACGGGAGATCGACGATGACGTCGGGATGCGCGGACATCTTGAGGGTCTTGCCGGGGTGATCGGGTTGAGCGCCAGAAGACCGGCCGGTCTTCTGGCGCTCACTCTTGGGCTGCCAGGGCTTGTCCTGACTGGGAGGCTGACTGGATGTGGTGCTGTTTCGGGCCAGTTGAGCTTTGATGGTGCGAAGTTCAGCCAGCACCTCAGCGAGCTGGGCTTCGAGTTCACGGACGCGTGCCTCGAGTCGTTTGCAGTTTGGGCAGGGGACCTCGCTGATGGTCCACCTTACCCAATCGACTCCGGAAAATCACCCTGCTGAGCAGTTACCAACCGGAGTCCGTATCAGACCGATGGACGCCGGCGCCTTCACCCGCTTCCTGGCCCGCGCCGTTCCCGAGTACGCCGCCGAGAAGGTCAGGAGCGGCCAGTGGAGCCCCGAGGAAGCCCAGGCGCGCAGCGAACGCGAATTCGGGGCCCTCCTCCCCCAGGGGCCGGACACGCCGGACAACGTCCTGTACACCCTGCACGACCCGCACGAGGACGCGGACGTCGGCGTGCTCTGGTACGCCCTCCAGCGCACCGCCCACGCCACCACCGCCTTCATTTACGAGGTCGAGGTCTTCGAAGCCTACCGGCGGCGCGGGTACGCCACGCAGGCCTTCACCCTCCTCGAAGCCGACGCCGCCGCGCGCGGCGCCACCCGCATCGGCCTGCACGTCTTCGGGCACAACACCGCCGCGCGCGCCCTGTACGAGAAACTCGGATACCACGCCACCAACATCAACATGCGCAAGGAGCTCAGCTGAGAGTCCCCTGCGCCGCTTTTTTCCGCCGGGGCCTGAGTGTCTTCTCGCTTTCCAGCAGGCGTTTCAGGGCGGCTTCGCTGCGGGTCAGGCCGTCGAGGTCGCTCTCGCCCTTTGTGGCGCGGGGTTCGTAGTCGTCGAGGATCTTGCCTTCGAGGTAGCGGTCGAAGATGACGGGGCAGATGTAGGAGCTGCGGGTGACGGCGGGGGTGTTCCCGAGGTCGGCGGCGACGTATTTGACGCAGTCGACGAGGGTCTGCCGGGCCTGTTTCTCGGTGTCGGCGACGCCCGCTTCGGCGAGGTATTCGGCGGCGAGGAGGGTGCCGCCCCAGGTGCGGAAGTCCTTGGCGGTGAACGGGCCGATGACTTCCTTCAGGTACGCGTTGAGTTCGCCGCTGCGGACGCGCCTACGGTTGCCTCCTTCGTCCACGGTCTGGAACAGCCAGGGGCCGGGGAGGTCGAGCAGGCGGCCGATGTTCGTGGCGAGGGTGCGGTCGGTGGTGGCCTTGTGCTGGGTGATGCCGTGCTTGCCCTTGAAGTGGAAGGTGACGGTGTTCCCCTCGACGTTCACGTGCCGCTGGCGCAGGGTGCTGAGGCCGTAGGTCTTGTGCTGGTGGGCATAGATGTCACTGCCGACGCGGAAACGGGCGACGTGCAGCAGGCGGGTCATGAGGGCGGCGACCTTGCGGGGGGGGAGGCCCTGGGCGCGCAGGTCGGCCCCGGTGATGGCCTTGAGCTGCCCGAGGGCTCCGGCGAAGCGGGTGAGACGCTGCCATTTCTTCAGCGCGCCCGCCTGCACGAAGTCCGGGTGGTAGCGGTACTGGAGGCGTCCGGCGGCGTCGCGGCCGAAGGCCTGAAGTTCGGCGTCCGCGTCGGGACTGACGTACACGTCCACGTAGGCGGGCGGCACGGCGAGTTTCGCGATGCGTTCGATGCCGGTCTTGTCTCTGTACGGGGTGCCGTCGGGCCAGAAGTATTTGAACTTCTTGGGGTCGCTGCCTTCGCGGCGCAGGTACTCCCCGGCGAGGATCTGGGTGCGGGAGGTCATATCGCCTCCGGTTGCATGGTTTGCCAGAACCGTGCAACCCGAGCGGATGCGACTCGTAGAGCTGCCCAGCAGAGCGGGAGCAGAGCGGGTTCCGGGCGTGGAGTGGGCCACCCGGTGCTGTTCCGGGTGGATCGCGAAACAGACGGAATCCGCTTCATTCCTGGGCCTGCATGGGGAGTTGCCAGTCGATGGGCGTGAGGCCCGCCTCTTCCAGCGCGGCGTTCACCTGGCTGAAGGGGCGACTGCCGAAGAATTTCGCCTCGCTCAGGGGGCTGGGGTGCGCGGATTCGATGATGACGTGCTGGGGCGCGGTGATGAGTTTCTTCTTCTTGCGGGCGTACGCGCCCCACAGGACGAACACGACCCGCCCGGGTTTGTCGTTCACGGCGCGGATGACGGCGTCCGTGAAGTGCTCCCAGCCCCTGTTCGCGTGGCTGTTCGCCTGCCCCTCGCGGACGGTCAGGACGGCGTTCAGCAGCAGGATGCCCTGCTCGGCCCAGCTCCGCAGGTACCCGTGGCGGGGGGCGGTGAAGCCGGGCAGGTCGGCGGTCAGTTCCTTGTAGATGTTGCGCAGGCTGGGGGGGATGGGCACGCCGGGGCGGACGCTGAAGCTCAGGCCGTGCGCCTGACCGGGGCGGTGGTACGGGTCCTGGCCCAGGATCAGGACCTTCACGTCGTCCAGCGGCGTGAAGCGCAGCGCGTTGAACACGTCCGGCGTGGGGGGGAACACGTTCCCGGCGCGGCGTTCCTGAATCAGGAAGTCCTTCAGCTCGTGGAAGTACGGGGCGCTGAACTCGCCGTGCAGGGCCTGCTGCCAGTCGTCGGGCAGCCCGGCGGGCACGATGGCCTTCGGGGCCGCTGGGGCGAGGCCGAACAGATCGGGTTGGTCGCTCATGATGGTCCTTTTTACGGCAGCGGGCCGCCGGGAGGGTGGGGGGTTGTCGGGCAGACCCTGAGCTTTCCTTTCGGCACGCAGGTCCGCCTTCTTGCGGCTGCCGTGCTTCACGTAGATGCGGCGGGCCTCGGCCTCGAACGCGGGGCTGGCGCGGGCGGAACTGATGCGGGCGCGGGCGCGGCGTCCGGCCTCCTGCTCATTCACGATGGGCGGCGGGTAGCTCAGGCGTCCGGCACCGCTCCACTCCCAGGGCGCGTGGATGAAGTCGGTCGGCACGTCCGCGAGTTCCGGCAGCCAGCGGCGGATGAAGATCCCGTCCGGGTCCTGTTCGCGCGCCTGCCGGGTCGGGGAGTAGATGCGGACGCGGTTGATGCCGACCGTGCTGCTCTGCATCTGCATCTGCGACCAGTGGATGCCGGGTTCATTGTCCAGCCACTCGCGCGCCAGGAACAGCCCGGGCTGGCGCCAGTGCAGCCACAGGTGCTGCGTGGCGAAACTGACGAGCAGAGCGCGCATGCGGAAGTTCAGCCAGCCGGTTTCCCGCAGCATCCGCATGCAGGCGTCGATCAGGGGGTAGCCGGTCTGCCCGTGCTGCCAGCGGTCGAAGAAGTCCGGGGTCCATTCGTGTTCGCGCAGGCCGTCCAGGGCGCGGTTCAGGGTGCGGAACTCCATGTCCGGCTGGCTTTCCAGGCGCTGCAGAAAATGGCAGTGCCAGTGCAGCCGTGACTCGTACGAGCGCAGGGAGCGCACCCAGCGCGGGTCGGCGTCGGGGTCGCCCTTGACGGTCGCGAGGCGCTGCCGGGTCGCCTGAAGTACCTCCCGCAGCGAGATCGTCCCGAACGCCAGTGGCGCACTCAGGCGCGAGCAGCTGCTCTCGGCGCTCAGGGGGCTGCTCATCTCGCGCATGTAGTTCACGCCGCGCACGGTCAGGAACGAGTCGAGGGTGTCCAGCGCGGCGGCGCGGCCCCCCGGCGGAATGGTCTTCCCGCTGGCGGGCACGCCCAGTTCGGCGTGGGTGCGCAGGCCGCCGGGGTCGGCGTCCACGCCGCTCAGCTGCGCGGGGGCCGCCACCTGCGGGGCGCCCAGCCGCTCCTCCCAGGTGGCGGCCCAGCCGTCGCGGTTCCTCATGCGGCGGATCACGCCGTTCTGCGGCAGTTCCGTCATGGGCAGCCCGCGCGCCCGCGCCCAGGCCCGCACCCGGCGGTCCCGCTGGAAGCTCACGCCGTTGCCGGTCTCCTCGTGCGCCCACACGCCGGTCACGCCGTGCGCCTCGCGCAACTCGTCGAGCACCGCCACCGCCTCGCCCACCCGCACGACCAGCGGGGTGCCCAGCGCGCGCAGGGCGGCGTCCAGTTCACGCAGGGAGTCGTTCAGGTACGTCAGGTGGTGCCCGGCGAACTCCTCGTGGGTCAGCTGTTCGGGCTCGTAGATGAACACCGGCAGGACCGGCCCACGCTCCGCGGCCCGCGCGAGGGGCACGTGGTCGTGCACGCGCAGATCCTTCTTGAACCACACGAGTTGGGTGCCGCCGAGCATAGGGGTCACTCTCCACCACCCGGCCGGGCGGGACGGTACGCCCGCGCCCCGTCTTCAGCGCGCCTCAAGGACACGTGAACGCGGGCCGCCCCCCCGTCCGGGAAGCGGCCCGCAGCTCGGCTGGCCTCTACTGGATGCTGGCGCGGAAGCAGATCGTGACGGTCTGGGCGGGGGCCAGCACGAAGCTGCCGCCCTGCACCGTGACCTTCCCGCCGCTGAGCAGTCCGGCGTCCCCGTCGGCGGCGGCGGTGTAGTACGCCGTGCCGGTCGGCGTGGCCACGCGGATGTCCTGCCCGGCCGCGAAGCCGCCCACCCGGAAGGCCGTGTTGGCGGGCACCATGTCGCTGAAGCTGATGTTCGTGGCGTTCAGGCCGCCCACGTTCGTCGTGGCGATGCAGTACTCCAGGACGTCGCCGGGGTTGCCGCTGCTGCTCGTGCCGACCGGGCCGCCCCGCGTGAGGTTCTGCACGGTCTTCGTGACGGTCAGGCGCGCCGGTTCGAAGACGGGCGTCACGACCTCGTTGCTGGGCACGCCACCGTTGGGGCCGCCCGCGTAGCGCACCAGGGCGGTGTTGCGCACGCTGGCCGGGTAGCTGGCGGGTGCGTTCACGGTCACGCGGAAAGTGACGACCGCCTCATTGTCCAGCGTGGCGGGGGTGCTGTCGATCTTCAGTACCTGCGTGGTGCAGGGCGTGGTCGGCCCGGAGCAGATACCGACCGGCTGCGCGAAGGGGTACGCCGCGCCGCCCAGGCTGGTGCCCGCGCCGTTCGTGACGGTGCTCGTCGCGCCGTTCACGCGGGCGCTGCCGGGCACGTAGGTCGTTCCGGCGGGCAGGGCGTCGCTGAAGGTCACGCCCCCGGCGGGCAGGGTGCCGCCGTTGCGGATCACGACGCGGTACTCCAGGGTGTCGCCGGGCTGCACCTTGTCCCCGCCCGTGCCCGCGACCTTGGTGACGCTCTTGACGGCGTTCAGGCTGGGGGCCAGGACCGGGTACGTGCAGCTGGCCAGGTCGGTGGATCCCAGCGTGGCCGTACCGACCGGGGTGTACGTGACGTTGGCGAGGTCCAGTTTCACCAGTCGGCCCAGGTTGTCACGGGCGTAGATGCCGCCCGGCGCGGCGGCGATCCCGTTGAACTGCGAGTCCTGCGCGGGGCTGCTGAAGTTCCCCAGGTACTCGGCGCTGGCGCTGCTGCCGGACGGCGTGACCAGCCACAGGTCGATGGCGTTCGAGCCGGTCACGGCGCTGATCATGTACAGTTTGCCGCTGCTGTCGGCGAAGAAGTCCCCGTTGTCCTTGAAGCTGGGCGCGCCGCTGGAGGTGCTCGTCAGGGCGCCCAGGGACGTCACGGCGTACCCGCTGCCGCTGCCGGTCGTGAACGACCAGATGTTCCCGCCGGAGTCCATGGCGTAGCCGGTGCCGCCGCCGGTGACGGCCATGCGGACCAGTCGGCCGCTCACGCCGGTGAAGGTGCCGCCCGCGTACCAGCCGCGCAGGGCAGTGTCGTACACCCACAGGCGGTTGCTGCCGTCCGCGGCGACGAAGAAGCGTTTCGAGTCGGGCGACACGCCCAGCGTGGCCGAGGTGATCGCGGATCCGGTGCCGCTCAGCGCGGCGATCTGCGTGCCGACCGCGTTCGTGGTGACGTCCAGTTCGTTGATGGTCACGCCGCTCAGGTTCGTGCCGCCGGGCGCGACGGCCAGGGCGTACACCTTCGAGCAGACGGGCGCGGTGGTCGTGACGGTGGTGGTGTTCACCGCGCACTGCCCGCCGGTGCCCGTGCAGGTGCCGGGGTCGGGGGTGGGGTCGGGGTCGCCGCCCCCGCCGACACTGGCGCGGTTGGTGACGGTCCCGGCGGCCTCGGCGGCGACGGTGACGGGCACGCTCAGGGTGGCGGTAGCGCCGACCGTCAGGTTCGGGGTGCCGGTGCAGGTCACGAGTCCGGCGCTGGTGGTGCAGGTCCAGCCGGTCGCGGGCGTGAAGGAGGCGGGCGCGCCGATCCCGGTGGGCAGCCGGTCGGTCACGGTCACGCTGCCCGAGGTGGCCGCGCTGCCGCTGTTCGTGACGGTCAGGGTGTACGCGGCGCCGCTCTGGTTCACGGTCCAGGGGCCGTTGCTGCCCTTGGTGATGGTCAGCTGGGGCTGCGGCGCGCAGCTGAGTTTCAGGTCGTCGAGTTTCAGGACGTTCGCGTCGCCGCTGACGCCGTCTTTCAGGGTCAGGACCTTCACGGTGACCTGACTGCCCGGCGCGGTGAAGGCCGGAACGGTCTGGAGGGTGTACCCGGTGGTCAGGACGCTGCCGTTCATGCTGGCCAGCAGGGCGCCGGTGGCGGTGTCCACGAACTCGTAGCGCAGCTGGCTGGGCGTGGTGGCGTGCGTGCGGGCGTAGTTCTGGTAGGTGACCTTCGATCCGGCCGGGACGGTCACGACCTGCTGGAACAGCACGCGGGGCGTGGTGAGCAGCGCGCCGCTCTTGCCCTCGAAGTTCGCGACGTTCAGGTACAGGGCGTAGCCGCCGTTGCCGGTGCGGTCGATCTGGTTCCAGAGGGTGTACTTCCCGGCGGTGTTCGTCACGGTGTTCACGTCCGTGACGTACGCGTGGCTCAGGACGCTGCCCTGGGCCGCGTTGGTGTTGAAGCTCTCGGTCCAGGGACTGCTGGGCGTGCAGGTGGTCGCGGCGGCGAGGCTCAGGCTGGACAGGGCGGCCAGCGGCAGCAGGCGCCGCAGGGTGGTCAGGATGTGCATGCGGGGCCTCACGTCAGCGCCCCCCGGTGGTGTCGGGCGCGGGGGCGGGACTCTGTCCGTCGTCGAGCATCAGGTCCAGGCGCAGGTACGCGCCCTGGCGGGTGTACACGTTCGTGCCGATCCCCTGGAACCCCACCGGGTTGTACCCCAGGGTCAGCCAGGTGCCGGGCAGCGCGCGGTAGCTGGCTTCCAGTCCGGCGCTCAGCAGGGTGCTGCCGGTGGCGGGCTGCACCAGGCCGCGCGCGGCGAGGCCCAGGCCCAGCCGGTCGGTGACGTAGTACGTGCCGCTCAGGCTGCCCTGGTAGGTGGCGCTGCCCGGCTGGGCCAGCAGGGCGCGGCCTGCCAGTCCGGCGCGCAGGGCGTAGCGGGGCACGTGGTACTCGACGTTCGCCTCGCCGATCAGTTCCGGGGTGCCGCCCGCGAGCGCGCCGTCCTTGTAGCGCAGGTAGCTCAGGCCCTGCCAGGGCCCGGCGCGCAGCGCGCCCGAGACGGCGTAGTTCGCGCCGGCCCCGGCGCCGAGGATCTGGTGCCCTTCGGCACTCAGGGTGAGCTGATCGTTGACGCTGTAGGTGGCGCCGCCCTTGAGGGCCACGCTGAAGCCCGCGTCGGTGCGGGAGGCGTCGGCGGCCAGGGTGGCAGCCAGCGTGTCGGTCTTGTAGCGCACGCCCACCCCGGCGTTCCAGCTGCTCTCGTCCCGGGTGTCGCCGTCGGTGTCGAGGATCAGGCTGCCGCGCAGGTCCACGGCGGCGCGGTCACTGACGGGCAGGGTGGTGTCCACGCCGATGCGGGCGCGGTTGCCCCAGCCGTCCGCGCCGGGCAGGTCGTAGTTGACGGCCAGGTTGGTGCCGCCCAGTTTGGTCTGCAGGCCCAGGCTGGCGCGTTGCCCCTCACCCCAGGTGATGTCGTCACGGGCGGTCAGGGTGACGTTCTCGGCGACGGGGACGCTGGCCTTGACGGTGGTGGTGGTGTCCAGCGTGCCGCTGAGGGCCTGCACGTGGTCGACCTGCACGCCCAGCCCGCTGCGGGCGTAGGCGGCGCTGACGATGGCGGCCACGCCCTGCCGGTCCCCGAAGCCCGCGCGGATCCCGGCGCCCAGCGTGAACGGCGAGAAGGTGTACAGGCCGCGCAGGTCGGCCGTGCCGCCACTGGTGGCGGGGGTGGTCCCGGCGGCGGGCGTGGCGGCGTAGGTGGCGCGGGCGTTCAGCGCGAACCGGTCGGTCAGGCGGTAGGTGGCGTCCGCGGCGGCACCCAGGCCGGGGGCGGCGGCGTTCAGGCCCGCGTAGCCGGGAGTCTGGTAGTGCAGGCTGCCGCTCAGGGCGAAGCGGTCGCCCTGCACGCTGGCGCTGCCGTCCACCAGGGTCCCCTGCGCGGCGTACGCGGCGAGCAGGTCGGCGCGGCGCGTCCCGTCGTCGTAGCGGGCGCGCGCGCCGACGCTGGTCACGCCGTCCAGGCTGACGGCCGCCGCCGCGACACTCAGGGTGTCGGTCACGCGGTACTTGCCCTGCACGCCCCAGGCGAGGGTGCGTGCGCCGAGCGGGTCGTTCAGGCGGTAGCTGAGCTCGACGCGCACGGTGCGGCCCTGGTCGTCCAGCAGGTTCAGGGGCCGCTGGAGGTACAGGACGCCGGCGGCGGGGTCCAGGGTGTAGTCGCTCAGGCGGGCCAGCGGGCGGCGCTCCTGCGCGCCGGTCACGGGGTCGGTGAGGAGCAGCGTGACGGTCTCGCTGTCCGCCGCGAGGTCCTGGTCGGGCAGCGGCAGGGCGCGCAGGCCGTTGGCGTCCAGCGTGACGCGTTTCAGGTCGCCGGGCAGCGCGGCCACGAAGCCGGACAGCTGGGCGGGGGCGCCGCGCGTGAAGCCGCTCAGGGCGGTGGGCGTGACGCCGACGGTGAACACGTCGATGGGCAGCGGCGCCTGCCGGTAGCTGACCGAGAAGGCCGGGTGCTCGTAGCGCGCCGCGACCGGGTCGATGCCCTGCAGGGGCACGGTCTCGGTGCTGCTGTCGCCGTGCGTGGGGTAGCGCTGGAGGGGGTTGGCGGTGGTGGGCAGGCCCTGGTCGCGGTCCTGCCGGACGGTGGTGGCGCCGCTGGCGGTGCGGTCGGCGGTGAGGGCGCCGCTGGCCGCGACGTACAGTTTGCCGTCCCCGATGGGCGTTTCCAGGTAGCCCTGCGCGCGGGCTTCCCCGGCGGCGACGCCGCTGCCGCTCAGGATGCCGCCGACGCTGAGCATGCCGATGCCGACGCGGGTGCGGCTGGGCAGCGCCTCGAAGCCCTTGCTGATCACGCGGTCGCCCAGGCGCACGCGGACGTCGAAGTGGGCGGGCGCGGCGAGCGGTTCGAGTTCCAGGACGCCCTCGCCGTCGGTCAGTTTCACCTGGTAGCTGACCACGCGGGGCTGCGCGTCGGGCTGGGTGGGTTCCAGGGTGGCCTGCACGGTGACGTTGCCGCTGGCGGTGCCGATCCCGGCGGCGTCGGTCAGGCGGATGCCGACGCGGATGGGCGTGACGCCGTCGGCGATGAGCTGCTGGCCGCTGAATTCGGCACTGACGGGCGTGCCCGCCAAGTTCACGCGGACGGTCTGCCCGGCGAAGGTCAGGGTGTTCTCGCCGCTGCGCAGCGCGACGCCGTAGAACTCCTGGCGCTGCGTGCCGCGTTCGGCGTCCACCGCCCTGCGGCCCAGGCTGGCCGGGTCGACCGGCGCGCCGTTGATCAGGGGCAGTTCGGCGCTGTCTGCGGGGCTCTCCACGACGACGGTCACGCGGTCGCGGTCGCGGTACACCGCGCCGTCCAGCGGGAGTTTCAGCGCGCCGCTGTTCTCGCGCGCCTGGGTGGCGGTCACGGGTTGCAGGGCGCTCAGGTCGTCCAGGGTGCCCTCGCCGACGAGGACGCTGACCTGTCCCCCGGCGTACCGGCCGACCAGGGTGGGGCTCTGCAGGGCCGGGAGGCTGCCCTCGTGCGTGACGCGGTAGGTCAGGACGCCCCGGGGCGCGCCGGGCGTCGTCCAGTACAGTGTGCCGCTGGCGCCCACCTGCGGGTCGGCCAGGGGGCGGCCGCTCAACTGGCTGCTGCCGGGCACGTAGCTGGCCCCGGCGGGCGGCTGGTGCGCCACGACGACCTGCGTGGCGTTCCGGGTGGTGGGCACGTCGTAGGGGATGCGGACGGTGCTCTCGCGGGTCTGCGTGACGACCGGGGTGGGCGCGGGGGGCGGGGGCGTGGTGACGCCCAGGGTGCCGCCCACGACCTGCTGCGTGGCGCAGTTGCTCGTCAGGGTGGCGCTCAGCTGGCCCTGCTCGCCGCCCGCGCCCTTCACGCGGGCGCGGTAGCTGAGGGTCCGCTCCTCGCCGGGCTGGAGTTCGCCGCTGAAGCTGGTGGGGTCCAGGGCTTCCAGGGTCTCGCCGGGCTGGTCGGTCAGTTCGAAGGGGGCGGGGGCGGCGCTGGTGTTGCGCAGCGTGAGGGTCACGGTGACGGTCTCGCCGGGGAGGGTGGCGGCCAGGGGCGCGCGGCGCAGTTCGATCTGGGTGGCGCTGGGCAGCACCTGCACGCCCAGCGACTGGCTCTGGTTCCAGGGGGCCAGGGTGGCGCGGGCCTCGCCCTGCGTGGCGGCAACCGCGCGGGCCTCGAAGGTCAGCACGCCGGGGTTGGCGGCGTCCACGCGGGCGGTGACGCTGGTGTCGCCCTGCGCCTCGAATCCGGCGGGGAGCGCCACGCGCAGGCTGGCGGGCAGGGTCTGCCGCTCGAAGTCGGTGGTGGCGCGCGCGGTGAAGGTCACCACGTCGCCCACGCAGACCTCGGCTTTGTCGGCGGTGAAGCTCAGGTTCAGACTGGGTTTGACCTGCACGGCCACGCGCGCGGTCTGGCCCTTCGTGACGGTCGCGGCGGGCGCGTTGACGCTGACCTCGGCTCCCTTGACCGGCTCGGCCTGTACGGGGTACTCGCGGGCGGGCAGCGTGAAGGGCCCGGCCTGCCCATTGACCGCGTAGGTCTGTTCACCCACCGTGACGGTCGCCTGGGTAGGCAGCGTCTCGTCCGGGAGGACCAGTTCGGCCCGGATGTCCAGCTTGCCGGTGGTGTCGGCCGTGACGATCTGGATCGGGCCGGTGCTGAGTTCGAACCCCACCGAGTTCGACCACTGGAAGGTCTTGGGCGGCTGGCGCAGGTACAGGGTGTAGTTGCCCTGGTCCTCGGGGACCTTGATCTCGTCCCACTGCAGCTGTCCGCTGACCTTGACGGGGTAGGCGTTGCCCTGCGCGTCGCGGACTTCGCCCTGCAGTTCGCCCGGGCCGTCCCCGTCGTACATGCGGATGCTCATGGGCCCGCCGGGGTTGTACACGTTCAGGGCGGGCACCCAGTCGTTGCTGCGCACCGTGACGTTCAGGTGATCGGCCTCGACGGCGGCGCTGACGGACGTCAGGCGCAGCGCGAAGGTGTTCTTGCCGTTGCCCTGGGTGCGCACGCGCAGGGTGTACGTCCCGGCTTTCAGGTCGCTGTTCAGGAAGGTCTGCCAGTCCTGCGCGCCCTGCCCGAATTCCTGCTGCCGGATGACCTGCCCGTCCGCGCCGAGCAGCGTGAAGGTGCTGCCGACCGGGAGTTTGGGGGCGGGGTCGTAGTTCTCGTCGCCGTACTGGTCGGGCGTGCGGTAGTCGGCCGGGTCGAACTGCGCGCCGTACACGTCCAGCTGCACACGCGAACTGAGGCCCACGACCAGTCGCAGGTCCTGATCGCCGACCGTCCACATGAGCCGGTCGCCGACCGAGGTCAGGGGAAGCGAGGTGGCGATGTCCTGCGCGGCGGCCGTTCCCAGCAGGGCCGCGGTCAGGGTGGTGATGGCGCGTTTCACTCAGTACCTCCAGCGGGCGGCCGGGTCGGTCACGGCGCCCTTGAGATCCCCAGCCCAGCGGAAGCGGTAGGTCAGGACGCGCTCGCCGCCGGGGAGGGTGGTGAAGGTCAGGGCGTGCTGTCCGTCGAGCAGTTCGGCGCCCTGGGGCAGGGGGTCGTTCAGTTCCACGCCGCTCAGGTCGGTGCTGGCGCCCAGGGTCAGCTGCACGAGGTACACGCCGGGCTCCTGCTCGAACACCTGCTTGCGGACAGTCAGGGTCTGCGGCGTCTGCAGCGGCAGGGTGCTCGTCACGCGCAAGGTGGTGTCGCGCACGACCGCGATGTCCCCGGCGTCGGGCGCCAGCGGGAAGTCGGCGCTGGTCAGGTTCCGCACGTAGATCAGGCGGCTGCCGGGCCGTCCGGCGTCCTGCGGGACGCTCAGGGGCGCGTGCGCGACGCTGTTCGGATCGAGTCGCAGCGCCGCCTCGCCCTCCATGAGGTTCCGGAAGTGGTAGCGGCCCTGCGCGTCGGTCAGCGCGGCGCGGCCACCGGCAAGGATCACGCGGGCGTTCAGGACCGGGCGGTCCACGGCGCGGTCGTAGATGCCGTTGCGGTTCACGTCCTGGAACACGTACCCGACCAGATCGGCGGTGTTGCGCCCGAAGATCAGCGGGTCAATGGTGTTCACGGCGCTGCTGGGCGGCGTCTGGGTCTCGCCGTTGTTGCTGACGGCGGTGGCGATGGCGCTGTTGCGGATCTGCGTGCCGGCGTCGGGCGTGACGACCGCGTCGAAGGTGATCACGGCGCTCGCGCCGGGCGCCAGGCCGGGGATCTCCCAGACGTACGTGCGGCCCGTGACGACCGGGGTGATCTCGGTGCCGTTCAGGAGGCTGCTGCCCTCCACGTAGGTCAGGCCGGTGGGCAGGGTGTCCTGCACCTTGATGGCGTCCAGGACGCCGGTCGCGCTGCGGTTCGTGACGGTGAAGGTGTACGTGATGGTCTGCCCGTAGGCGACCACGGCGGGGCTGCTGGTCTTGACCAGGGTCAGGTTGCCGCTGCGGAACACGCCGTTCACGACCGGGTTGCTGGGGACGGGGTCGGGCAGTTCGCCGCTGCTCACCGTGAAGACGTTCACGGCGCGCGCGCCGTCCGGGGTGCCCTGCGGCACGCGGACCTGCAGGGTCAGGTCGAAGCTCTGCCCGGGGTCCAGGCGGGTCAGGCGCCACACGACCGTCTCGCCCTCCAGGGTGCCGCCCTGGTCGGCGCTGACGAAGTCCAGCAGGTCGGTGCGGATCAGGGTGCCGCTGGCGTCGAACACCAGCAGGTTGCGCAGCGAGTCGCGCACGACGACGTCGGTCAGGGGGAAGCTCTGGGTGTTCGTGAGTCGCAGGTGGTACGTGAGCAGCTGCCCCGGTTCCACCAGTCCGCTGACGTCGCCGCTCTTGACGGGGTTCAGGGTCAGGGGCGCGACGGTGGTCAGGACGTCCACGGTCAGGTTGTCGGCGGCGCCGCGGCTGCTCGTGGCGGTCAGGACGGCTCGGAAGGCCTCGGCGGCGGAGCTGACGTTCGCCCGGGTGGGCACGTAGCAGGCATTGAAGTCCTTCGTGCCCTGCGGCGCGAGGTCCGTGCGGAAAGGTTCGGTGATGGGCGTCCCGTCGCGTTCCGTGAAGCGGAGGGTGCCCTCGCCGGTCTCGACGCGGCCGCTGACCGTGAGGGTGTCGGTGCGGTCCCCGAGGTTCTGCGCGGTGTGCGGGAAGCAGACCTCGGTGTTCAGCAGCGCGTTGGCCTTGCGCTGCAGGTCGTCGCTGCTGAGTTCGCCGCCGGGCAGCGCCTGGGGGTTGCCGAGGGGGCCCAGCGCGATCAGCGGCTGGTAGCGCAGGGTGACGTCGGCGGGGGCGTCCACGCTGATGTCCCCGCTGCGCAGCTGCGCGACGTTGCGGCGCGTGCCGGTGGCCTCGGGGCTGCGCAGGCGGAAGGTCAGGGTGAGGGTCGCGCCGGGCGCGAGGCTGTCCACGCGGGCACGGATGCCCGCGACGGGGCTGGTCTCGGTGGCCTGCCACGCCTGCCCGTCGGCGCTGTACTCGGCCGTGGCGGCCGGGGCGGCGCTGCCGCTCAGGCGGACGCTGCCGCTCACGAACACGAAGTCCTGCAGTTCTGGGGTGTTCAGGATGTCCGTGACGGTCACGGCGCGCGACGGGCCGTTGCCCGCGTTGCGGGCGGTCAGGGTGACGGTCGTCTCGTCGCCGGGGCGCAGCGTGGCGGGCGTGAAGGTCTTCTCCAGCGTCAGGGCGGGCGGGTCGCCCACGGTCAGGCGCGCGACGTTGTCCTCGTCGGTCTCGCCGTCCAGGCCGCGCACGTTGCTGCCGCAGCGGACGAGCAGGTTGGGGTAGGCCGCGCCGCGGTCGCTGGCCTGCGTGGTCGCGCGCACGAGCAGCGTGGCGCCCGCGTCGGCGGCCAGGTTCAGGCTGGTCAGGGCCGCCTCGTCCGGGTCGATCTGGCCGTTGCCGTTCGCGTCGCGGTGCACGCTCAGGTCGCCGGGCGTGAACTGCGACGCCACGTCGGGCCGCACGCCGAGGTTCAGGGTGTTCGCGGCGTTGCCGGTGTTCGTGACCACGTACCGGAAGGTGGTGCGCTCGCCGGGCAGCAGCGCCGCGCTCTGCCCGGGCTGCGCGACCGTGCCGTTCGGCAGGGCGCTGACCGAGCACACCGCCTGCACGGTCGTCGTGACCGGCGGGGTGGGCACGCGCACGGGCGGCTCGCCGGGCGGCGTGAATTCCAGGGTCGCCGTGTTCTGGATGACGGTACCGGCGGGGGTACCGGCGGCGTGGGCCGCGCCGAGCAGCGCCGGAGGCAGCGCCAGGGTCAGGCGGGCCAGCAGCTTCAGTGCTGCGGAGGGAAGTGAGGGGGTTCGCACGGGGCCTCCCGGAATGAGGGGGATCGGTGAAGGTGGTTTCTGCTGTTGTGGGCGGGACAGGGGAGGAAAAAAGGTGTGGCCGGGGGTCTCCCCTGCCCGGTGGGGCGCGCCCGCGCAATCGGGGCGGGCGCGCCGGGGACGGTCAGTTAACCGTGACCTTGAAGATGAGCGTGATGCTCTCCCCAGGGGCCAGAATGTCGCCGGTATCGATGGTGCCGTTGCCGTTGGTGTCCACCCCGGCATACACGGTGCCGCCGGTGGCCAGGGTCGTGATCTTGGCTGCACTCCAGGTGGTGCCGTTGGTGGAGTACAGGATGGTGCCCGCTGCGGTGCTGAAGGCCTCGACGCTGTCCTGGAGTGCAGGGGCAGGACGCGTGGTGCTGAAGCTGGTGTTGGCGGGCAGGGTGTCCTTGATGAACGCCTTCGTGACGTTGGCGTTGCTGGTGTTCTTCCCGATGATGGTGTACGTCAGCTGCTCGCCGGGCTTGGCTTCAGCCTTGTCGACGGTCTTGCTGGGCGCGGCGACCGGGGTCTTGCCGACCAGGATGGTGTCGTTCGTGTCGGGCACAGTCACGCCGGTCGTGGGGGACTTGGCGGTCTGGTTCAGGGTGATGGTCTGCGCGGCGGCGGCGCAGGGCACGTCCACGGCGGCGATCAGTTTCAGCTCTGCGCCGGGGGCCAGCGCGCCGGTGTCGGGAATGCCGTTGCCGTTGGTGTCGGTCAGGGCGAGCTCACCCGTGTCCAGGGCCCTGTTGCCGTTGGTGTCCCTGAAGTACTGCACGGCGACGTTCTGGGTGGTGCCGTCGGTCAGTTTGATGGCCGCAACGCCGCTCACGTCGAAGGTGTCGGGTGCGCTGCCCAGGTTGGCGATCTCCAGGGCGACCGTGGAGCGGATGGCCGGGCTGCCCGCCGTGCAGGTGCTGGGCGGCAGGATCGGGCTGGTGGGGCTGCCGGGCTGGCCCGCCTCGGGCGTGCCGGGGATGGTGGGGTCGCCGCCGGGGGTGGGGGTGGGGTTCCCGAAGGACAGGCCGGGCAGGTTCACGATGTCCTTCGTGTCGTCCTTCTTGCTGGGGTCGTTGCTGCTGGTGCTCGTGACCGTCACGGTGGGCAGCGTGCCGGGCGCCGTGGGGGCACTGCCCGCGGGGAAGGTCACCTTGACCAGAATGTCGGCGGTCGCGCCGGGGGCCAGGCTGCCCACGTCGGGCACGCCGTCCCCGTCGGTGTCGGTCAGGGGGGTCCCGTCAGGCTTGAGCAGCGTCACGATCGTCCCGGTGGGGAAGCCCGCCGGCGCGGTGGTGATGTCGAACACGTCGGCGCGGTTGCCGGTGTTCTGGACGGTGTTCGTGAAGGTGATCGTGGTGGTGCTGGTGGTGGCATGCGCGGTCTGCGTGTCGCTGGCGCTGGGGGTGATCAGCACGCCCTCGGGGCTGGCGTAGGGGGCGGTGACGGGATTGCCGTTGCCGTCCGGGTCGGCCTTCGGCCCGATGAGGGTGGCGTCCTTGCGGTCCACGGTCGTGACGTTGGAGTTGTTGGCGTCGCGCGGGACGCTGGGGTCGTTGTTGAAGGCCGGGTTGTCCTGGCGGGTGCCGCTGGGGTCGGCGCCGTACTTGTCGGCGTTGGTGGCGGTGGTGGGCACCGTGTACACCTGGAAGAACTTGACGGACTGGTCCGGTTTCACGCCGGTGATGGTGGTGATGGGCGTGGCGGCGGCGATCTCGGCCGGGCTCAGGGTGCCGTCATTGTTGGTGTCGGCACTGGCGGGGTAGTACGTCACGCTGCCGGGGGTCTTCACAGCGGCGGTCGGGTCGGGGGTGTTGGTCAGGACGTAGGACTCGTTGGGGACGTTCCCGGTGTTCGTCAGGGTGTAGGGGAAGACCACGGTGTCACCGGGGCGGGCGGTGGCGGTCTGGCCGGGCTTGCTGTAGTCGGGGGTAGTGACGTCGGCGCTGCCGTCGTTCTTCACGATCGTGAAGCTGGGCACCGGCAGCACGGTGGTCGTGACCTTGTTTGACTCGACGGGGGTGGGGGTCGTGCTGCCTTCGGGGGTGAAGACGATCTCGGCGGTGTTGGTGATGACCGTTCCCGCCTCCGTCGCGGCGTGCGCGGCTCCGGCGGTGAGGGCGATCAGGGCGGTCAGGGTCCAGTGTTTCTTCATGGGCATCCTCCGGGTGGGGGGCAGGGGTGTTACTTGACTTTCACGCGGAAGCTGAACTTCAGCGTCTCGTCCGGGGTGAGGCTGGTGACGGTCCAGCGGACGGTGGTGTAGCTGCTGGTCGGGATGGGGACCTGACGCGTGACCTGCCGGCCGTTCTCGGTGGTGGTGACGGTCCGTCTGGGCTGGGCGCTGAAGGTCTTGCCGCTGTCGGTGGAGTACGTGACCGTCCAGCGTTCCCCGGCGGGGGTGGTGAGCACGCTGAACTCGGTGCCGCGCGGGACGGGAACGGTGACGTTCAGCTGGCCCAGGCGGCGGCCGGAGACGTTGCGCAGCGTGACTTCCTCGCGCAGGATGTCGCCGGGCAGGACGGTCCTGGGCGCGGCGATGATGGTCTCGGTGACCTTGCCGCTGCTGTCCGCGCTGCGTTTGACGAGATCCTGCGTGAGGGTGAAGGTGACGTTCTGCGGCGCGGTCGGCGCGGCCGGGGGCGTGGCCTGCTGGGCCTGGGCCAGCGTGAGGGCGAGGAACAGGGGCGGAATCAGACGCTTCACTCCGGGGGACCTCCGGGGGCAAAAAAAGTGACCGACAGCTGGGGGGATCACTCCCACCGTTCTGTCGGTCGCGCCACTCGCTCCTCATCTGGCTGAGGCGCCCGTATGCGCCAGATGATTCATTGCTCCGGAACAGCTGCTGGCCCGGGGACCGTCCCCGAGGATGCTGGTCTCACTTCACCGTGTTCACACGCTTGTCACTGACCGCGCGAACAATATGAAATTTCTCACCTGCGCATCCCGTCCATCATGTTGTCCCAGCGGGGGATTGTCAAACCCCCAGACGTCCGGCGCTGGCTTTCACAATGGGGGTACCGTTGCCCCCATCGAAGGCGTCGATCTCCTCAATGAAGCGGTCGAACAGGTAGCGGCTGTCGTGCGGGCCGGGGCTGGCTTCCGGGTGGTACTGCACGGAAAACACCGGGTAGCGGCTGTGCGCCATGCCCTCCAGGGTGCCGTCGTTCAGGTTGATGTGGGTGGGCACGAACGCCCCGTTGGGGATCGAGTCGATGTCCACCGCGTACCCGTGGTTCTGGCTGGTGATCTCCACGTTGCCGGTCAGCAGGTTCTTCACGGGCTGGTTGCCGCCGCGGTGGCCGAACTTCATCTTGAAGGTCTTCCCACCTGCCGCGAGGCCCAGGATCTGGTGCCCGAGGCAGATGCCGAAGGTGGGCAGCAGTCCCATGAGTTCCCAGGCGGTCTTGTGCGCGTACTCCAGCGGGGCCGGGTCGCCGGGGCCGTTGCTCAGGAACAGGCCGTGCGGTTGCAGCGCCATGATCTGCGCGGGGGTGGTGTGGGCGGGCACCACGATCGGCTCGATGCCGACCTCGGCCAGCCGCTCGATGATGGTGTGCTTGATCCCGAAGTCCATCAGGACCACGCGCTTGCCGTGCCGCAGGGTGGGGAACGCGTAGGGCAGCGCGGTCGTGACCTCGCGCGTCATGTCGTGGCCGTCAATGTCCTGATGGTCACGGGCGCGCCCCACGTACACGGCTTCCTCGGCGGGCGTGAACTCGCCGTACGGATCCTCCGGGTGCGTGAAGCTGCGGTGCGCGATGACGCCCTTGACCACGCCGCCCGTGCGCAGGCGCCGCACCAGCGCGCGCGTGTCGATGCCCTGGATGCTCACCACGCCGTACTGCTGCATGAAGGCTTCCAGGGACTGCTGCGCGCGGTGGTTGGAGTACTCGCCGCTGAACTCACGGCTGATGAAGCCGCGCACGTAGGGTTTGTTGCTCTCCATGTCGTAGATCGCCACGCCGTAGTTCCCGACGTGCGTGTACGTGATGGTCACGATCTGCCCGTTGTACGAGGGATCGGTCATGATCTCCTGGTACCCGGTCATGGAGGTGTTGAACACCACCTCGCCCACGGTCTCGCCGCGGTGCCCGAACGCGTACCCGCGGTACACGGTGCCGTCTTCCAGAGCCAGGATGGCCCGTTCTTTCCTGATCATGCTGTCCTCCATTCGCGCCTCGCTGGACGCGTTTCATGGCTCAGCTCTACGCGGCACCGTGGTCCCCCGGGGGGTCACCAGCGGTAGCGCACGCTCGCCTTGCCGATAATGACATTCCCCGAAACGGAGCGCTGTGAGGTCGTTCCGTCAAATCGGTTGATGAGGTCCGCCGCGCCCGTCATGGCCCCGGCGAACAGGCCGCTCAGGGCCCTGTCGCCGCTCAGTTCCCTGGGCAGCATCCCGGCGAGGTCCTGCGCCTTCAGGTCCGCCGGGTTGGGCTGGTACGACCAGCCGCCCGAGCCCTGCATGCTCAGACCTGCCGCGCGGAACGCCGCGTCGTCCGCCAGCACCGGCCCCTCGGCCAGCGCAGCGTCCAGCGCCTCCTGGCTGAAGGCGGTGATCAGGTAGTCGCCCCGGAAGGCGTACACCATCTTCAGTCCGGCCAGCACCTCGTCCAGGCCCTCGCTGGCCCCGGCCATGCCCGCGCCGAGCATCAGGGCGCGGGTGTCCACGTCGGCCATGGCGTCGTCCATCAGGGTGTCCATGCCGGTCTTCGTCAGGGACGTCACGGTGCCGCGCAGGCCGTCCAGCGCGTCGTTCACGCTTCGGGCGTACCCGGGCAGGTGCGCGTCGGCCGCCGCGCGGTCCGTGACCCGCTGGTACGACACCATGGTTGCCAGCCCGGCCAGCGGATCCTCCTGATTCAGGCCCGCCTTCAATCCGCCCGCCAGCGTCACCTGCGCGCACTCGTGCCCCAGGTAGCGCCCGGCCTGCTCCAGGTGACTGGCCAGCTGGCTGTCGGTCAGGAACCCGAACGGTTCGAGCAGGTCCACGCGGGTCAGCCAGCGGCCCAGGTAGGCGCCGGTGTCCGGGTGGCAGGCGGTCGCCTGCACGGCCTCGGCACTGGCGGGAATCACCCTCTGCACGCCGAAGTCGGTGGTGTCCAGCAGGATGCGCGCCAGCGGCCTGTCCTTGCCCGCCTGATTCACCACCTGCGCGCTGGCGGTCGTCCAGCCACCCGCCGTGGTGGTCAGGCCACCCGCGAACTGGCCCAGGGTGTCCAGGGCGTCCACGACCGGGGAGAGCAGGCGGGGCAGCATGACCTGCGCCAGCTGCGAGCGGATGACCTTCGCGGCGGCGCTGAAGTTCGCGTACACGCCGAGTTCCTGCGTGCCCGCCGCGCGCTGCGCCGCCGCATACGGCGCGGACGCCGCCAGGGTCGGGGCGGCCTTGCCGCTCAGGCGGCCCAGGTACGCCATCAGGAGGGCCTTGTCGCTGGAGACGTACGTCAGGCCGTTCGAGGTGCCCACGAACGCGCCGTCCACGCGGGAGAAGGTGTAGCGGCCCACCCGCGCGCCGGGTTTCTCGGGCAGCAGCTCGCCGAGCATCTCGTCCGTCAGGGCGCCCGAGCGGGTCACGGCCAGCAGCGCGGGCTCGAAGGCCCCCTTCTTCCCCTGCACGCTGAACACCCCGGCGATCCCCTCGCGGCCCAGCGAGTCGCCCAGCACCGCCTGCGCCACCCCCAGCATGCTGCCGCTGTCCTCACCCAGGTCGGTGCTGCTCAGCAGGCGGTCCGCCGCGCCGAAGAACCGTTTGAACGCAGGCGCGGCGCCATGCGTTTCCAGGGTCAGCAGCGCCCCGGCGGGCAGGCCCTCGGCCAGGGGCCGGACGGTCTGCGCCTGGGCGGCACCGGCGGTCAGGAGGGCGGAGACGGTCAGGGCGGGCAGGAAGCGAGTCACGCCCCCGAGCCTACCTCCCCCCCCGGATGGGTGGTGCCTCACCTGCGGTGGTGTCCCGGCTGCCCGTCCGGTCACCGCAGCTCCCGGTACATGGCGATCTCGTTGCAGTTCTCGAAGAACGCGCAGCGCTGGCATTCACTCCAGACCTTCGGGTGCAGGTTCGTCTTCTCGATGCGGGTGAAGCCGCACTTCTCGAAGAAGCCCTGCTGGTACGTCCACGCGAACAGCGCGGGCAGGTCGATCGCGCGGGCCTCCGCCTCGCACGCCGCCACCAGTTGTTTCCCCAGGCCGCGCCCCTGCATGTTCGGGTGGATCGCCAGCCCGCGCACCTCGGCCAGATCCGGCGCGAGCATGTGCAGGCCGCACACGCCGCCCAGCCCGCCGGGCCGCCCCTCGTGCGGCTCGGCCAGCACCAGATGGAAGTCACGGATCGTCTCGGCGAGCAGCGCCTTGGACCGCACGAGCATCAGCCCGCGCGCCGCCCAGTACCCGATCAGCTCATGAATCGCGTCGATATCCGACAGCCGCGCCTTACGGAACGACAGCGGCGCTTCCGGGTGGATGTCCGGCACCGCGATGGAATCCAGGGAGAGCGTCATTTCTGCCCCTGACGGGGCGGTTGTGGGGTGTGGGATGTGGGTTGTCGGCCTTTTCCCACACCCCACTGCCCACTGCCCACACCCCTTAGCCCAGGGTGCGCATCCAGGTGGTGCCGCCGGGCCGCTCGCCGCGCGACCGGTAGGCCTGCACCTGCGGCGCGTCGGGCAGTTCGCCCATCACGACCGCCAGCGGCACCTGCGTGAAGCCGAACGTGCTCCAGTCGCCGCCCCGGCTGAACATGTAGATCGCGCGGTCCCCGCGGCCCTGCGCGTACTCCACGGCGCTCATGACCAGCCGCCGCCCCAGCCCACCACCGCGCGCCTCGGGCAGCACGGCCGCGCCGCGCAGCAGCGAGGCCCCATCGCCGTGCTCCAGGCCGATCGCGCCGATCGGCTGCCCGCCCCGCTCCAGCACCCAGTACGTGGTGCCGCCCGCGAGGGCCGCCTCGGTGTCCAGGCCCGCGTCGTGAAACACGCGGGTCACGGTGTCCTTGTCTTCGGGGGTCGCCATTCGAACGTGCACGGAATCGGTCATGCGCTGCTCCTTCAATGAAAGAAAGCTCGGCGGTCACGGTGACCGCAGGTCGACACGGGTGTTGCGTGGCGACAGCATAGCGCAAGGCCGCGTGGAAGCACTGCCACAGGAGCAGGCGCGCAGAGGGCAGGCTGAAAGTCTTCACCCCTGCGTCACCTCGGGCTGCGGCAGGTCCAGCCGCCACACGAGTTCCTCGTCGATCCAGCCCTTGCTCAGGCCGCTCCTGACCTGCGGCACGTCCGGCAGCGCGCCCGCCACGTCCGCCGCGCTGGACGGCTGAAAGCCGAAACGCGCCCAGTAATCCCCGGCTTCCGAGCTGAACAGGAACACCGTGCGGTCCCCGCGCAGGCTCGCGTGCGTCAGCGCCGAGCGGACCAGCGCGCGGCCCAGGCCCTGACCGCGCGCCTCGGGCACCACCGCCGTCGAACGGATCAGGCTCACGCCCTGGCCGTGCTCCAGGCCGATGCAGCCGCCGGGCACGCCGTCCAGATCCGCGATCCAGTACGTACCGGCCCCCAGGTCCACGCTGCTGGTGTGCAGCCCGCAGCGGGTCAGGAGGTCCAGGACGATGGGCAGGTCCGCCGGGGCGGCCTGACGAAGTTTCACGTGCATGTCAGTCAGGGTCATGGGTTCCTCCAGGGGGACCGGGACAGAGGGTGGGGGGACGGAACGGAATCGGGAGTCAGGAGTTCAGGCGCGTCCTGGCCTGCTCGATGGCCTCACGGACGCGGTGCGGGGCGGTCCCGCCGAAGCTGGCGCGCCCACGGACGCTCTCCTCGACGGTCAGGGACTGCGCGACCTCCGCGTTCAGGAGGGGGTGCGCGGCGCGCAGTTCCGCATCCGTGAGGTCCCACAGCTGCCGCCCGCTGCGGCTGGCGACGCCGACCAGTCCGCCGACGACCTCGTGCGCCTCGCGGAACGGGACGCCCTGGCGGGCCAGGAAGTCCGCGACGTCGGTGGCCGTGCTGTAGCCGCGCGCGGCGGCGGCGCGGGTCACGTCGGCGTGCCAGACGGTCTTCGGCATCATCTCGGCGTACAGGCGCAGCACGATGCTCAGGGTGTCGTAGGAGTCGAACACGCCCTCCTTGTCCTCCTGGAGGTCCTTGTTGTACGCCAGGGGCGTGCCCTTCACGACCGTCAGCAGGCCCATCAGGTTCCCGAACACGCGGCCCGCCTTGCCGCGCGCGAGTTCGGACACGTCCGGGTTCTTCTTCTGCGGCATGATCGACGATCCCGTCGTGTGGGAATCCGGCAGGGTGATGAAGCCGAACTCGAACGTGGAGTACAGGATCAATTCCTCCGACAGGCGCGACAGGTGCGCCGACAGGATCGCGCAGGCCGACAGGAACTCCAGCGCGAAGTCCCGGCTGCCCACCCCGTCCAGGCTGTTCGCGGTGGGCCGCGCGAAGCCCAGGGCCGAAGCCGTCGCGTGCCGGTCCACCGGCCAGGGCGTCCCCGCCAGCGCCGAGCTGCCCAGTGGCGACTCGTCCATCCGCTCGGCGGCGTCCCGGAAACGGCCCTCGTCACGCTCCAGCATCGCCACGTACGCCATGAACCAGTGACTCAGCAGGATCGGCTGCGCCACCTGAAGGTGCGTGTAGCCCGGCAGGATCACCTCGGATTCCAGGTACTTCCCGGCCTCCGCCAGCATCACCGCGCGCAGGGCGCGGGTCTTCTCGGCCAGGTCCAGCGCGGCTTCCTTCGTGAACAGCCGGAAATCCACCGCCACCTGATCGTTGCGGCTGCGGGCCGTGTGCAACTTCCCCGCCACCGGCCCGATCCGGTCACGCAGGGCCGCCTCCACGTTCATGTGAACGTCCTCGCGGTCAAGACGCCACTCGAAATTCCCCGCGCGGATGTCCGCCAGCACGGCGTTCAACCCGTCCGTGATCTGCGCGACCTCGTCGGCGGTCAGAATCCCGACCTGCCCCAGCATCGCCACGTGCGCCAGCGAACCGCGAATATCCTGCTCCGCGAGCCGCTGATCGAAGCCCACCGACGCGTTGAACAGCTCGACCAGCCCGTCCGTCGCCTCCGCGAAGCGCCCACCCCAGAGTTTCTTATCCTGCGTCATCTTTTTCTCCACGGTGTTTATTTCGCCGTCATCTGCGATTTGCTCCTCACCAGCTGAGCCGGGCTGGTAAGTCTCGATTTTGATTTCCTCTTTTGCCAATCCGGAAGTCAAATCTCTACCCACAAGAGTCAAAGTCGTAAAACTCTCGCTATCAAACCCCTCATGGATAGCAAGTCCGGCATAAAAATAATTAACAGCAGACCCATGCGAGAATCCGGCCGATTTGAGCCAGTCAATCCAATTTTTACCGCCTGACTCCACGTACATCTGGCGAGCAGCAAAAACCTTTGCAGCCAACTCTTTTCGTTCAGGAAGCGAGCGAGAGTAGCGCAGTTTGATCAAATCGCTTTTGACACGATCTAAAATTGCCTGACTCTCTGTCGCTCTTAAATTAGACATGTGTCACTTCCTTCACCAGCACCACCGGGGCGGGGCTGTCGGGGTGGGCGTGCGCGTAGGGTTCGTCGGTGACGGTGTACCCGAGCCGGTCGTAGAAGGGCAGGACGTCCAGGTTGAACTGGCTGACGGCCAGCAGCACGCGCCCGTAGCCGCCCATGCGGGCGACGTGTTCGACCTCGCGCACCAGGGCGCGGCCCACGCCGAGGCGGCGGGCCTGCGGGACGGTCGCGAGCTTGTTCAGGGTCAGGGTCCGGTCGCCGTCCGGGCGGTAGCCGACGCAGCCCAGGACCTCGCCCGCGCCCACGGCGAGGAATCCGCCGGAGCCGGGAGCGAGCAGAGACCGTTCGAGGTCGGCGGGCGTGGTGCGTGTCCAGCTGCTGCGGGGGTCCATTCCGGCGGCCATCATGACGGCGTGGAAGGTGGGGATGTCGTCCGGGTTCACGGGGCGCAGCGTCACGGCGTACCTCCGGTCAGCAGGAGTTTCAGTTCGGCCTGCGGCGTGAACCCCAGCGCCTCGTACGTGGGTCGCCCGGCGTCCGACGCGGTCAGGGTGACGATGTCCACGCCCCGCGCGCGGCACTCCGCGAGCGCAGCCTGCATGAGGACGCGGGCGAGCCGCTGCCCCCGGTGCGCGGGCTGCACGTACACGTTCAGCACGTACGCGCGGGTCGTGGCGGTCGTGTCGGCGTTCGGGGGCAGGTCGGTCCAGAGGATGCCTGCCCCGGCGATCACCTCTCCACCACCCTCGATCAGCAGGCCCGTATAGATACCCGCCGCGAGGGTCCGGGCGTGCCACGCCACCCCGGCGTCGTGCACGGCGGCCAGCCGCGCGGGGTCGCTGCCCATGTCCACAAACATCGCGTCCCGCTGCGCCTGAATGAGCGCCGCATCCGCGGGCGTGGCGAGACGAAGGGTGAACCCGGCAGGCAGGGTCACGATTGACCCTTCCACTGGTCGAGGAGACGTTCACCTGGGGATTTGCAGCTGTTCTGCTCAATGAATGCCGTAACGTCCCGGAGACGCGTCGGGTATGGCCTCCAGGTGTGGGCGTACCTGAATCCAGCGTTCACCAGACGGCGTGCGACTTCCCATCCCTCTGCATCGTTCTGAACGGGCGCTCTGAAGTTCTTGCCCAGGTGGGTCATGGGCTGACCACACTGCGGACACTTGAATTCCGCGGCTCCGGAGTCGAAGCCGACCCCAGAACGCATCGGTTTACCCAGCGCGTCACGAACCACAACTGAACTGGTCGGCTTGGCGAATTGTTTCCGGCAGTCGAAGCACACGTAGTGACTGGTGCGCCCTTTCGTGCTCAGGAGGATCCGACGTTTGAATGGTGCTTGTGGTTTCACGGCGTTCCTCCCTCGCGGTGCAGAGATGGTCGTGCGCCCCTCAGGGTCAGACCTGGGCGGGTTCCTTGGCGTCGGCTTTGGCTTTCACGCGGGCCTGGACGCGCATGCGCAGGGCGTTGAGTTTGATGAACGCGCCGGCGTCGTGCTGGTTGTAGTCGCCGCCCGCCTCGAAGCTCACGAGGTCCTTGTCGTACAGGCTCTGGGGGGCCTTGCGTCCGGCGACGATGACGTTCCCGCGGTACAGCTTCAGGCGGGCGGTGCCGGTCACGGATTGCGCGACGTGGTCGAAGTACACCTGCAGCGCCTCGCGTTCGGGGGCGAACCAGAAGCCGTTGTACACGAGTTCGGCGTACTTGGGGCTCAGCGCGTCGCGCTGGTGCAGGACCTCGCGGTCGAGGGTGAGGCTCTCGACGGCGCGGCGGGCGTGGTACAGGACAGTGCCGCCGGGCGTCTCGTACACGCCGCGTGATTTCATGCCGACGAAGCGGTTCTCGACGAGGTCGAGGCGGCCCACACCGTGCTTCCCACCCAGTTCGTTGGCCTTGGCCAGCAGGGCGGCGGGCGACAGTTTCTCGCCGTTGATGGCGACGGGATCGCCGTTGACGAACTCGATTTCCACGTACTCGGCTTCATCGGGTGCGTCGGCGGGGTCAACGGTCAGTTTGAACATGTGGGCGGGCGGTTCGGCCCAGGGGTCTTCCAGGATGCCGCCCTCGTAGCTGATGTGCAGGAGGTTGGCGTCGGTGCTCCAGGGGTCCTTCTTGGTGGTGGGGACCGGGATGCCGTGCTCGTGGGCGAAGGCTTCGAGGTCGGCGCGGCCCTGGAAGGTCCAGTCGCGCCAGGGGGCGACGGTGACGATGTCGGGCTTCAGGGCGTAGGCGGTCATCTCGAAGCGCACCTGGTCGTTGCCCTTGCCGGTCGCGCCGTGCGACACGGCGACAGCGCCTTCCTTCTCGGCGATCTCGACCATCTTCTTGGCGATCAGGGGGCGGGCGATGCTGGTGCCGAGCAGGTAGTAGCCCTCGTACAGGGCGCTGGTGCGGAACATGGGGAACACGTAGTCCCGCACGAATTCCTCGCGCAGATCCAGCGCGTAGGCGGCGACGGCGCCGGTGTTCAGGGCCTTGACGCGGGCTTCCTCGACCTCGTCACCCTGGCCGAGGTCGGCGGTGAAGCAGACCACGTCGTAGTTCTTCTCCGTCTGGAGCCACTTGAGGATGATGCTGGTGTCCAGGCCACCGCTGTACGCGAGCACGATCTTTTCTTTCGTCATGACTGATTGTCTCCTGTCTGCGTGAAGGGGGTGCAAGGCGCAGCACAAGGCCGCCCGGCGTGAAGGCGCCGCCTGTGAACCCCGGGGTGGGGTCAGGCGGTCGGCTTCAACGTCGGGAGGTCAGGGTCTGCATATGCGTGTATGGTTATACGCAGATTGCGTATAGCTATGCACGGAAGGCTAGCAGGGGGCGCGCAGAGGGTCAAGCGAGGTGTCCAGCCCAGCCGCCCCCACCACGAAAAACAGGAGCCACCCGCAGGCGACTCCCGTCAGAACAAAGATTCAGGTCTGAACCCGAACGTGGATCAGCGGATGGTGTACGTGAAGCCGATGCGGGGCTTCAGGAACGCACCGTTGATGCTGTTCGACACGCTCTGCCCGCCGCTGCTGGCACTCAGACGCAGGAAGGAGGGTCCACCGGCCAGTTCAGCGAAGGCGCTGAAGCCGGGCGCCACGGCAAAACGCGCGCCAGCCAGCAGGGTGGGGTTGATGGCCGTCACGCGGGCGGTGGTCGTCACGCCGTTGCTGGTGGCGCTGTCGGACACGGTGTTGAAGCCCACGCCGCCCCCGAAGTACACGTCGGCTTCGCCGCTGGTCATCACCGAGCGCAGGTACGTGAACTCGCCGCCGAAGCCCAGCTTCTCGCTGCCGTACAGGTTGGGCAGCAGTTCCAGATCGGCGCGGATGGCGGACATGGCGTCCAGGTCGTAGGTGTAGCTCAGGCTCACCCCGAAGGAGCCATCCACGTCAACGGACTCGCCGTCGGCCCTGTAGAAGCCCTTGTTGTAGGTGCCGCTCAGCCCGAGGCTGTCGGCAGCGGCGAAGGACACGGTGCCCAGCAGGGCGGTGGTGATCAGGATCTTTTTCACGCGCATGAGCATAATCAAACGCCTTCATGAAGGCAAACGAAACTGACCACCTGTGACGGTGGTCAGTCAATGAACTGGTGCGGGTCAGGGCAGGCGGTAGTTCAGACCGATGCGGGCGCCGGAGCCCAGGCGGGTGTTGCTGGCGTTCGTACCGCCCACCGTGATGCGGGGGCCGATGTTACCTTCCACGAAGAAGCTCAGGGGGTCCGTGACGTTGTAGCGCAGGCCCAGCGTGCCGTGCGGGTAGACGCTCACGCCGCCGCCCTGGCCGAGCACGACGCCCGCGCCGAGACCCAGGCCGTAGTAGGGGGTCAGGCCGCCCAGGGCAGAGCCGGTGCCGACGAAGTCACCCAGGTAATCGATGCTACCGCCGACGGAGACGTTGTCGCGGCTGAAGTCGAAGTTCGTGGCGTCCAGGTTCAGGCCGTAGCGCATGGCGCTGGCGCCGGTCAGGTCGGTCTGGTAGTGGATGGTCGCACCGGAGCCGACCGAACCGCCGATGTAGGTGGCGGCGGAGGCGCCGGAGAGGGCGGTGAGGGTCATCAGGCCGAGCAACGTGGTCTTCATGACCCGGAGCATAGACGCGCGCCCGCGGTTTGCATAAGGGAAAATCCCTTACAGAACGCTGATGTCAGGTTTATTACAATCTCATACGTCAGTCAGCTGCGGGCGTGGGCGGCCAGCCGGGTCAGGGCCAGTTCGATCTCGGCGTCGGATTTGCAGAAGGCCCAGCGGGTCAGACCGGCCGGAGCGGCGCAGCGCGCGTAGAACGCCTCACCGGGAATGACCGCCACGCCGGCGTCCAGCAGCGAATCGGCGGTCCAGTCGGGGTGCAGCGCCGTCAGGAAGTACGTGCCGCGCGGCTCGAACACGGTGGCGCCCAGGTCCCGCAGGCCCGAGGCCAGTCGGGTCATGCGCGCCGCGTACCCCGCGCGCAACCCTGCGTAGAACCCAGACTCGCGCGCAACCGGCAGCGCGGCGGCCACTGCGGCCTGGAGGGGCGCGGGCGCGCTGAAACTCGTGATCTGCCGCAGGCCCAGCACGCCCGGCGTGACCCCAGGCGGCGCGGCGATCCAGCCGACGCGCCAGCCGGTCGCCTCCAGCCGCTTCCCGGCGCTGCCGACCGTGAACGTCCGCTCGGGGGCCAGGGTACGCAGCGGGGTGAGGCGCTCGCCGAAGTACAGTTCGTCGTAGACCTCGTCACTGACGATCCACAGGTCGTGCTGCCGGGCCAGCGCCACGATTCCGGCCAGTTCCGCGTCCGTGAAGACCGTGCCGGTGGGGTTGAAGGGGCTGTTCAGCAGCAGCGCCCGCGTGCGGGGCGTGACGGCCGCCGCCAGTGCGTCCAGACTGAACTGCCAGCCGCGCGCCGCGTCCAGCGTCATGGGGACCGTCACGCCGGTCGCGCCCGCCAGCGCCACCTGCGGCAGGTACACGTCAAACACGGGTTCGAGCATCAGGGCCTCGTCGCCGGGACCCAGCAGGGCCAGCGCCAGCAGGTGCAGGGCCTCGGTCGCGCCGCAGGTGACGGTCACGTCCGCGCCGTCCACGCCCAGGTCGGCGCCCAGCGCGTCCCGCAGGGCGGGCAGGCCTGCCGGGGGTGCGTACTGGTCGAAGCGGCCGAGTGCACCGCGCGCGGCGTCCAGCAGGAAGTCCGGTGGGGACGCGCCCGGGAAGCCCTGACCCAGGTTCACCGCGCCCCGCTGCGCCGCGAGGCGACTCATGCGCGCGAAGACGCTCTCCTGGGCGGCGGCGCGCGGGTGCAGGTGTGGCATGAGCGCAGTCTGCATGGGCGCGGGCCGGGCCGCCGGGAGTCGTCTGATCTGCCTGAACAGAACAGCGGGACGAAGCTGGCCGGGCAGGGGGCTACAGTGGGCGGGATGCCTCCTTTCCTGCGTGGGCTGGGCCTGGGCCTGTCGCTGATCGTCGCCATCGGCCCGCAGAACGCGTTCGTGCTGCGCCACGGCCTGACGCGCCGGTTCGCGCTGCTGGCGGCGCTGGCCTGCGCGCTGTGCGACACGCTGCTCATCACGCTGGGCGTGCTGGGCGTGGGCGGGCTGCTGGCGGGTCACGCGGCGCTGGTGCTGGCCGGGACGGTGGTGGGCGCGGCGTTCCTGACGTGGTACGGCCTGCGGGCGCTGCGCGGCGCGTGGGTGGGCGGCGCGGCCCTGCACGTCGGCGGGGCGGGCGCGGGCACGCCCGGCGCGGTGGTGGGCACGGCGCTGGGGTTCAGTCTGCTGAACCCGCACGCGCTGCTGGACACGGTCGTGCTGATCGGCGGGGCCAGCGCGGGCCTGAGCGGCAGCGGGCGCACGGCGTTCCTGCTGGGCACGGTCCTGGCGTCCTGGGCGTGGTTCTTCACGCTGGCGCTGGCGGGCCGGGCGCTGGCGCCGGTGATGGCGCGGCCCGGCGCGTGGCGGGTGCTGGACGCCCTGATCGGCTTGACGCTGCTCGGCACGGCGGTGGGGCTGCTGCTGGGCCTGCGCCTGCCATGAGGGGCGCTGCGGGCCTGGGCTGTCCCGGATGACTGCATAAGTTTGCATGCGCCTTACCTTTCGGGGGGCGGGGCGTGTTAGGCTGGCTCTCTGGAATGCCTAAGCGTACTGACCTCCAGACCATCCTGATTCTCGGCAGCGGCCCCATCCAGATCGGGCAGGCAGCCGAGTTCGACTATTCCGGCACGCAGGCCCTCAAGGCCCTGAAGAAGGAAGGCTACCGGGTGGTGCTGGTGAACAGCAACCCCGCGACGATCATGACCGACCCGGACCTGGCGGACGCCACGTACCTGGAACCCCTGACGCCCGAGTTCGTGCGCCGCGTGATCGAGAAGGAACGCCCGGACGCGCTGCTGCCCACCCTGGGCGGCCAGACGGCCCTGAACCTCGCCATGGACCTGAACGCCGACGGGACCCTGGCGGAGTTCGGCGTGGAACTGATCGGCGCGAACGCCGCCGCGATCCGCAAGGGCGAGGACCGCGAGGAGTTCCAGGCGGCCATGAAGAAGATCGGCGTGGAAACCGCGCGCGGGCAGATGGTGCACTCGATGGAGGAAGCTGTCGAATACCAAAAAGTTATCGGGCTCCCCATCGTGATCCGGCCCTCCTTCACGCTGGGCGGCACGGGCGGCGGCATCGCGCACACCTACGAGGAGTTCCTGGCGATCACCGAGGGCGGCCTGCGCGACAGCCCCGTCACCAGCGTCCTGCTGGAGGAATCGATCCTGGGCTGGAAGGAGTACGAGCTGGAGGTCATGCGCGACCACGCCGACACGGTCGTGATCATCACCTCCATCGAGAACTTCGACCCGATGGGCGTGCACACCGGCGACTCCATCACGGTGGCCCCGGCGCAGACCCTGAGTGACGTGGAGTACCAGCGGCTGCGTGACCAGTCCCTGGCGATCATCCGCGAGATCGGCGTGGACACCGGCGGCAGCAACATCCAGTTTGCGGTGAACCCCAAGGACGGCCGCGTGATCGTCATCGAGATGAACCCCCGCGTCAGCCGCAGCAGCGCGCTGGCGAGCAAGGCGACCGGCTTCCCCATCGCGAAGATCGCCGCGCTGCTCGCCGTCGGGTATCACCTCGACGAGCTGAAGAACGACATCACCCTGAGCACCCCCGCCAGCTTCGAGCCGAGCATCGACTACGTCGTCACGAAGATCCCCCGCTTCGCGTTCGAGAAGTTCCCCGGCAGCAGTGACGCGCTGGGCACCCAGATGCGCAGCGTGGGCGAGGTCATGGCGATCGGCCGCACCTTCAAGGAGAGCCTCCAGAAGGCCATGCGGAGCATCGAGTCGGACGTGCGCGGCGCGTTCGCCGCCATGAGCGACGAGGACCTGCGCGGGCTGCTGTACGGCAACCCCCGCCGCCTGGAAGCCGTGCTGGAACTCCTGCGCCGCGGCGAGACCACGGCGGCGCTGTTCGACGCGACGAAGATCGACCCGTGGTTCCTCAGCCAGCTGAAGGAGATCATCGACGCCGAGACCGAGATCACGCAACTGGGCCCGATCGGCGAGTGGAAGTACGAGATCTGGCGCGAGGTCAAACGCCTGGGCTTCAGCGACGCCCGCATCGGCGAGATCGTCGGCCTGAGCGAACTGGACGTCCGCGCCCTGCGCAAGGAAGCCAAGGCCACGCCCGTCTACAAGACCGTGGACACCTGCGCCGCCGAATTCGAAGCCTTCACGCCCTACCACTACAGCACCTACGAGTGGGAGGACGAGGTCACGAGCACCGACAAACCCAAGGTCGTCATCCTGGGATCGGGCCCCAACCGCATCGGGCAGGGCGTGGAATTCGACTACGCCACGGTTCACGCCGTCTGGGCCCTCCAGGAAGCCGGGTACGAGACCATCATGGTCAACAGCAACCCGGAAACGGTCAGCACCGACTACGACACCGCCGACCGCCTGTACTTCGAACCCCTGACGTTCGAGGACGTCATGAACATCGTCGAACACGAGAAACCCGTCGGCGTGATCGTGCAACTCGGCGGGCAGACCCCCCTGAAACTCGCCAGGCGACTCGCGGACGCCGGAGCCCCCATCATCGGCACCAGCCCCGAAACCATCCACGAAGCCGAAGACCGCGCCAGCTTCAACGCCCTGTGCGAACGCCTCGGCCTGCCCCAACCCAAAGGCAAGGTCGCGGAAACCCCGGATCAGGCCGCCGCCCTGGCCACCGAACTCGGCTTCCCGCTCATGGCCCGCCCCTCCTACGTCCTCGGCGGGCGCGCCATGCGCACCGTCCGCAGCATGGACGAACTCACCACGTACCTGAACGAGGTGTACGCCGCCGTCGAAGGGCAACCCAGCATCCTCCTCGACCAGTTCCTCGAAGGTGCGCTGGAACTCGACGTGGACACCCTCTGCGACGGACAGACCGCCGTCGTCGCGGGCATCATGGAACACGTCGAAGCCGCCGGGGTCCACAGCGGGGACAGCGCGTGCATCCTCCCCCCCGTCACCCTCGACCCCGCCATCCTGGCTCGCGTCAAGGCCGACACGGAACGCCTCGCCCTGGAACTGGGCGTCCGGGGCCTCATGAACGTCCAGTGGGCCATCAAGGACGGCACCGCGTACATCCTCGAAGCGAATCCCCGCGCCAGCCGCACCGTCCCGTTCGTCAGCAAGGCCGTGAACCACCCCCTCGCCAAGAGCGCCGCCCGCATCGCCGTCGGCCACACCCTCGCGCAGATCGGCCTCACCGACACCCCCACCCCCCCCATGTACTCCGTGAAGGAAGTGCACCTGCCGTTCCTGAAATTCAAGGGCGTCATCCCCACCCTCGGCCCCGAAATGAAAAGCACCGGCGAAAGCATGGGCATCGACACCGACCCCTACCGCGCGTTCTACCGCGCGCAGATCGGCGCGAAAAACAACCTCCCCACCACCGGCACCGCCCTGCTCCTCGGCGACGGACTGGACGACATCGCCACGCAACTTCAGGACGCGGGCCTGACCGTCACCCGCCAGCAGACCGACGAGCTGCCCGCCCTGCTGATCGACGTGACCGGCAGCGAGTACCTGCGCACCGCGCTGGAACGCGGCGTGCCCATCGTCAGCACCCGCGAAGCCGCCGAGTGGACCGCCAAGGCGATTGCCGCCGCGAAGGATGACGCACTGGGCGTGAAGAGCCTCCAGGAATGGGTAGGTTAAGATAGGTCGACGCCCGCCAAAAACTCACCAGACTCAACTTACACCATTCGAGGAAAAATGATACGCCAGCTTTCAATAAGTAACTTTAGAGCATTCGATGATTTGAGCGTAAGCCAGTTGGGTAGAGTTAATTTAATAGTCGGGAAAAACAACGTTGGCAAAACGGCACTTATGGAGGCAATTCAGTTTTATGTGCGAGGGGCTGATGCCTCGGCACTATCACAATACCTATTTGAGAAAGATGAGATTATCATCCTAAATTCTCCAAATGGAGAATTCGATACATATGGAGCCAATTTTGCCGCCCTATTCCACAATTACAAACGAAACTTTTTTGGGAGTTATCTAGTCGAAATAACAGATAATTATAGGCCACAAGACTCTTTAAGAGTTTATACCGAGAACGTACCAGTCCAAAGAAGAACTACTGTTATAGACGACGAAGGCCTTTCGTCGTACCAAAGATCCGCACTGGAAGAGCTCAATAAGCGCATTGACTCAACCAATGAAGTCGCGCTTTTCGTAGATAAGGGCGCGAAATCCGACTATATAGCCTTCAGCGATACAATAGATAGACAGGAAAGATATCGCAGAGCCGCTCCAAGAAAAGCATTGTCGGATAATGATGCCAACATCATGAATATTCAAAGTGGAACTATTTCGCAAAGCGAAATTGCAAGATATTGGGATACAATTACACTGAGAGATTCCGAGAAGCGTGTTCTTGAACTAGTGAGAGAGATAGCACCAGTGGAGAGAATTACTTCTATCCAAAGGACATCTCGCAGATCAGATCGGATTATATTACTCAAGCTCGAAAATCACGATCAGCCCATTCCGTTGAAAAGTATGGGAGAGGGCATATCTCGTGTCATTCAAATAGCCCTGACACTCGAATCAAATTTCGACAAAGATAATCAGATGGGAATGACATCGATTTTCCAAAGCCATGGAGATACTCAAAACTACCTTTTTATTGATGAACTTGAAAACGGAATACACTTTGCCGCACTCAAGGGAGTATGGGAATTCATATTTAAAATTGCCGAACTAAGAAATATTCAAGTGTTCGTGACCTCACACTCGTGGGACTGCATTGAAGCATTTCAACAAGTATCGCAGCAATTCGACTCTTCAGGCGTACTGATAAGCTTGAAAGATAAGAAGAATAGGAAAGTAGCGACGGTATTTTCAGAAGATGAACTCAGATTTATTTCGAAAAACGATATTGAGGTAAGATGATGTCCGATTCGCTACTAATTGTAGAAGGCCCAGATGATAAACACGTTATGTATAGCTTATTCGAATCATACACTGTACCGCAAGTTTTTGAGGTTAGGGAGCTAGAAGGAATTGAAACCATCGTTTCTTCTTTACCCACACTTATCAAAGCCACATCCAGACTTGGTATTGTCATAGATGCAGATCTCGATATACAATCTAGATGGGAAAGTCTAAGGCATCAGGTAAAAGACAAAGGATTTGATCTCCCAGAAACGCCCGATTCAGACGGCTTAAGGATTGAGAACGCCGATGGGGACGTCTTGGGAATTTGGATTATGCCTGATAATAGCATTCCCGGGATGTTAGAAGATTTTTTAAAACTCATTATTCCCGACGAAGACGAACTGCTTCCTTTAGCAGCTCAATTTGTCGAGACGCTGCCGGAGGCAAAAGGAAGATTCTCGGAAAAGCATAAATCCAAAGCCATTATTCACACATACTTGGCAATAAATAAAGATCCAGGATTAAGATTTGGAACCGCCGTGAAAGCCAAATATTTTGATGCTTCAAAACCGATAGCTTCTAAATTCATCTCTTGGGTAAATAGAGTACTGGTCGCATGAACAACCGGGTAAATTAAAATACAATCTACCGATTGTCGATGAATAAAATGACTAAACATTACTCAGTAAAATGCATCAAATATCTAAGAGAGACTGAATTCGAGGGAAGGGCACGCTCTAAATCCTACCGCAAAGACAACCACTCTCCACACCAGAATGAAGGCACTGACTGTTTGCCTACGCTTCTGCTGGGGCGCGGGGTGGTGTCGTGGGGCGGACTGAGCCAAGAAGCAAGGACCGCCCCTCTCCCCTGTCAGCCCCCTGTGGGATACTGCGTCATGACCCTCCGCCGCACCCTGACGCTCACCACGCACGCGGACGCCGCCCGCGCCGACCGGGAAGCGAACTGGGCGAAAACGCCCCAGGAGCGGCTGGCGGAAGTGGAATTCCTGCGCGCGCAGAGGTACCCCGGTGGAACTGCCCCCAGACTTCAGAGAACTCTTGAGTTTATTGAACGCCCACAGCGTTAGGTATTTGCTGGTGGGCGGGTACGCGGTCGGCGCGCACGGCTTTCCCCGGTACACGGGTGACCTTGACCTGTTCTACGGACTGGGCGCGGAGAACACCTCGCGGCTGGCGGGCGCGCTGACGGAGTTCGGGTTGCCCGTGACGGCTGCGGAGATTGACCGGGAGAACGTGATGTTCCGCATGGGCGTGAAGCCGATCATGGTGGAGTTCATGAGCGAGATCAGCGGCGTGCCGTTCGAGCAGGCGTGGCAGAACCGCGTGTCGTGGACGCTGGGTGACTTGACGGTGCCCATGATCTCCCTGTCGGACTTGCGGGTGAACAAGCGCGCGTCGGGGCGGCACAAGGATCTGGCGGACCTGGAGGAACTGCCCGAAGGTTAGGAGGGGCTCGGAGGCGCGCTGTGCCGGAAGGGTGAGGGGGCGTGTAACCCACGTCCCCTCTCCCCCTCCATCAACCGTGACCCATCAACGCGCGGGAGGCGGGTACGCCCAGTGCGCCCCGCCTCCCGCGTCCTGCTTCGCTCAGTTCTCGTATTCGAGGTACGTGTACCCGAGGAGTTCCTCGCCGTAGTCCTCGAGGAGTTCGTGTTCCTGCTCGTTGGTCAGGATGCCGTTCTTGATGGCGGCGTCGGCCTGATCCTCGATGCTGTCGCGCAGCATGGGTTCCTCGTAGCCCATGGATTCGATCATGCGGCGCGCCTTCTGGCCGCGGACGAACAGGTCGATGTGGAAGCGGCCGCCGGGGCGCAGGGTGACGTGCGCCTCGCTGACCTTCCCGAAGAGGTTGTGGGCGCTGCCGAGCACGTCCTGGTAGGCGCCCATCAGGAACACGCCCAGGTAGTAGGGTTTGTCGCCGGGTTCGTGCAGCGGGAGGGTGGCCTTGACGTCGCGCAGGTCGATGAATTTCTCGATCTTGCCGTCGCTGTCGCAGGTGATGTCGACCAGGGTGGCCTGCCGGGTGGGTTTCTCGTTCAGGCGGTCGAGCGGCACGATCGGGAACAGTGCCTGGATGGCCCAGTTGTCCGGGAGGCTCTGGAACAGGCTGAAGTTGCAGATGTACTTGTCCGCCAGGACTTTCTGCAGGTCTTCCAGTTCGTCCGGGACGTATTTTTCGTTCTGGATGAGTTTGGCGACCTTGCGCAGGATGGCGTTGAACAGCGCCTCGCCGCGCGCGCGGTCCTGAAGGGTGACGTAGCCCAGGTCGAAGAGGTTGTGGAGGGTCTGCTTGTCACCGACGGCGTCGTTGTAGGACTCGCGGTAGTTCCGGGCGGTGATGTTCGCCAGGATGTCTTCCATGTCCTTGATGATCTGGTGGCTGTTCTCGTCGGCGGGGGCGAGGTCTTCGAGGTCGCGGGTGGGGCCGGTGACGTCCACGACCGGGAGGATCAGCACGGCGTGGTGCGCGGTGAGCGCCCGGCCGGATTCGCTGACGATGACGGGTTCGGGGACGCCTCTGGCCTTGCAGGTTTCCTGCACGGTGTACACGACGTCGGCGGCGTACTCCTGCACGGTGTAGTTCATGCTGGCGTAGAAGGTGGTCTTGGACCCGTCGTAGTCCACGCCGAGGCCGCCGCCGACGTTCAGGTACTTCAGCTGCGCCCCGGCGGCGATCAGGCCCGCGTACGTCTGCGTGGCTTCACGCACGGCGACCTTCACGCGGCGGATGTCGGTGATCTGCGACCCGATGTGGGTGTGCAGCATGACCAGACTGTCGAGCATGTCCTCTTCTTTCAGGCGTTCCACGACGCGCAGGAGTTCGTAGGCGTTCAGGCCGAACTTCGCCTGATCCCCGCCGGATTCCTCCCACTGCCCCGAGCCGCGCGCGTGCAGTTTGAAGCGCACGCCGATCGCGGGGCGCACGCCGAGCGCCTTGGCCTGCTTGAGGATGCGGTCGAGTTCGCTGTACTTCTCGATGGTGATGACGACGTTCTTCCCGAGGGTGCGGCCCCACAGGGCCAGCTTGATGAACCCGTCGTCCTTGAAGCCGTTGCAGCACAGCAGCGCGTCCGGGTGCATGCGCTGCGCGAGGCACAGCGCGAGTTCGGCCTTGCTGCCGGCCTCCAGGCCGTGCGCGTAGTCGTACCCGGCGGCGGCGATGCTCTCGACGACCACGCGGCGCTGGTTGACCTTGATCGGGAACACGCCCTGGTAGTGGCTGGTGTAGCCGTACTCGGCGATGGCCTTCCCGAACGCCTCGTTCAGGTGCTTGACGCGGCCGGTGATCACCTGCGGGAAGCGCAGGATGACGGGCAGGCTCTCGCCCCGGTCGACGATCTCGTCCACGATGGCGCGCAGGGGCGCGTGCAGGCCGGGGGTGGGGGTGACCTCCACCTGGCCCTTGTCGGACACGCGGAACCACCCGCCACTCCAGTTGGGCACCTGGTACAGTTCGGCGGCGTCGGTGGTGGAAAAACTTGCTGGGGTCGTCATTGAGGGGCGTCCTCCTCCGGTGGGGATAGGCTCGCCGTGCGCGGGGTTCGGAGCAGAGCGCAGCTCGCGGACGCCGTGCGAAACCGGGCGCATGATACGGCAAACCGGCGCGCCCGCGTGTATCCCCCGCCCTCATTGCGGCCTTCATGTTCCGGCGGCCCGCGCTGAGCACCGCGCCCGGGCACCAGCGCCAAGGACCGGGGTCAACGAAGGAAGCGCCTGCGGCGTTCACCGAGGCGCTTCCCTTGCTGGCGGTCCGGACGGGATTTGAACCCGCGACCTTCTGCGTGACAGGCAGATATGCTAACCGCTACACTACCGGACCAGCGGAGAGAAGGTTACCGGCCAGCGGCGCGCTTGTCAAGCGGCGCGGCACCTGGCTCCCCCACGCGGCGAGCACCACCCGGTCACGCCCGGCGTCCTTCGCGGCGCGCAGGGCCGCGTCGGCCCGCTCAAAGGCCCGCCCGAGGTCCTCGCCGTCACCCCGGCGGGTCAGTCCGGCGCTGAGCGTCACGCGCTGCCCGCCCGTGAACTGCCGCGCGGCGATCTCGCGCCGCACGCCCTCCAGCACCGCCGGGGCGTCACTCCCGGCGGGCAGCAGCAGCACGAATTCCTCGCCCCCCCAGCGGTAAGCCTCGCCGTGCCCGGCCAGCGCGTCCTGAATGACGTCCGCCACGGCCCGCAGCACCCGGTCCCCCGCGAGGTGCCCGTGCGTGTCGTTCACGCGCTTGAAGTGGTCGATGTCCAGCACCGCCACGTGCAGCGGCTCCGGGCCGTCCGGGCGTTCGTTCAGCGCGCGGCGGTTCAGCAGCCCGGTCAGCGGGTCGCGCACGCGTTCCTGCTCGCCCGCGTGGTACCGGGCGTTCATGTGCGCGAACGTCAGCGCGGAGTACACGACCGCCGCGCCGATCACCGCCACGAGCAGCGGCAGGTTCAGCAGCGGCCCCGGCTGCAGGCCCTGCGTTTGCCAGCGCCACACGAGCAGCGTCATGCTCAGCGTCAGGGTGACGTTCAGGGCCAGCGCGGTGCGGGGCCGGTCCGCGAACAGCAGCGTCCAGGCCATCAGGGTGGCGGGCGTGAACAGCAGCGCCACGGACAGCTGCGCCGGCGTGCCCCGCAGGGCCGGCAGGTGCCCGAACGCCGCCACGCCCAGCACGAAGGCGATGGCCGTGACCGCGAAGCCGTACCGCACGGCGTCCCGCAGCCGCGCGGGCAGCAGCAGGCGCAGCGCCGCGCCCAGCCCGGCCAGGACCGTCAGCAGGGGCAGCACCGGGTTGTCCTGCCCGCCACTGCTGAGGGTCAGGGCGACCGTCGCGGCGGGCAGCACCACCCGGAAGTACAGGCGGCCCACCTGATCGTGCAGGGGCGCAGGGTCCTGGATGTGGGTGCGGTGCGGCATGCGGTCTCCGGCCGGGCGGGCGCGCGCCCCGGCGGCCCGCAGCGTAGGGGGCCGGGTGTGGCGCCACTCTGACAGGCGCGCGAGCGGCGAACATGAAGGGCGGCGCCGCTGCGCGCAGGATACGGCGCGGGATACGCTGCGGGCCATGTTCCGTGACCCGTGGCGGGAGACGCTGCGCGACCTGGGCGGCGTGCTGGGCCGGGACCTGTCCGCGTACCGGGCGCCGCTGCGCGCCGCGCTCGCGCAGGGCGGCGTGGTGGGCGCGGCGCGCGGGGACGCGCGGGTGGTGCGGGGCGTGGGCGGAACCCCACCCGGCGGGATGTTCGAACTGGCCAGCGTCAGCAAGCCGTTCACGGCGGCGCTGGCCGGGGTGCTGGCGGACCGGGGGGCGCTGGACTGGCACGCGCCCCTCGCGGCGCTGGGCGGGCCGCTGCGGGGCGTGCCGCGCCACGTGACCGCGTGGACCCTGGCGACGCACACGGCGGGCGTGCCGCTGCACCCGGCGCGGGTGGGCGTGACGACGTTCACGCACTTCCACGACCCGTACGGCCCCATGAGCCCCGGCGCGGTGGTGCTCAGCGTGCGCCGCTGGGCGCGGCCCGGCGCGCGGTTCCAGTACTCGAATCTCGGCGTGGGACTGCTGGGCCTGGCGGCGGCGCGCGCGGCCGGCGAGGCCTTCAGCGCGGACGGCTACGCGCGGGCGCTGCGGCGCGAGGTGACCGGCCCGCTGGGACTGAACGTCACGGCGCGCGCCCCGGCGGACGTGGTCCGGCCCGGCGTGGGCCTGCTGACCGGGGGGCAGGTGACGGGCTTCGGGCCGCTGGTGGGCGCCGGGGGGCTGTTCGGCGCGGCCGACGACCTCCTGAACTTCGGCGCGGCGCAGCTGACCGGGCGGCTGGGGGGCGCGTGGCGGGACGCGCGGCGCGTGCCGGGCCTCCCGCCGGGCATCGCGGGCGTCGCGCCCGGCTGGTTCGCGCGGGGCGCGCTGCCGGGCGGGGTGCGCTGGCATGACGGCGTGGCGCGCGGCACCCGCACGGGCCTGGGCGTGCAGCTGGACCGGGGCGCGGTGGTGGTCGTGCTGGCACGCGGCGGGGTGCCCCTGCTGGGGCCGCGCGACGCCGTCCCGGCCCTGCTGCGCGCCCTGCTGGACCCCTGAACGAGTAGTGGGGGCACCTGATACGGGATTAAAATGGCTCGCCGCCGAGTTGAACACGTTCCGTTTTCCCCTCTCCCCCTGTGGGAGAGGGAGGGAGGCGCGAAGCGACGGAAGGGTGAGGGGGCCACCGGGCGACTCCGAATGCTGTGGAATCACTTGAATCCCGTATGACCACACCAGCGGTTGGCAGTGGGCTGAAAGGGCGTGGTGCTGGCCTCAGGGTGCGACCGGACACCGCTGTGACCGCAGACGGCACGCACGTGAGCCCACGTCACTGGGCGGCGCCCCCTGCGCCGCGCAGGGCGGGAGGGGGCGCCGCAGGGGGAAGCGGGGGGGCGGGTCAGGCGCGGGGGGGGAAGCGCACGAAGGTCAGCCAGAACGACTCGAAGGCGCGCATGGCGCCCAGGAAGTTCTCGAATCCCACGGGTTTGACGACGTAGCCGCTGGCGTGCCGTTCGTAGGAGGCGCGTACGTCGTCCTCGGCCTGGCTGGTGGTGAGCATCACGACCGGGATGCTGCGCAGCGCGGGGTCGGCCTTGACTTCCGTCAGGACTTCCAGGCCGGTCTTGCGGGGCATGTTGATGTCCATCAGGATGACGTCGGGGCGGGGGGCGGCGGCGTGTTCGCCCTCGCGGCGCAGGAAGCGCAGCGCCTCGACGCCGTCACGGGCGACGTGCATGCGGTTGGGCACGCGGGCGTCCTCGAAGGCCTCGAGGGTGAGCAGCACGTCGGGTTCGTTGTCCTCCACGAGCAGGATCTCGATGGGGTCGGTGGCGGGGTCGTGGGTCATGAGGGTACCGCCGGGAGGGTCAGGTGGAAGGTGCTGCCCTGATCAGGGGTGGAGTCGAGCCAGATGCGGCCGCCGTGATGTTCGGTGATCTTACGGCAGATGGCCAGACCCATACCGTTGCCGGCGTACGTTTCGCGGCGGTGCAGGCGCTGGAAGATCTCGAAGATCCGCGCGTGGTATTCCGGCGCGATGCCGATGCCGTTGTCGCGCACCTGCACGTGGATCATGTCGCCCTCGCGGCGGGACGTGACCTGCACGTGCGCCGCCTCGCCGGGCCGGTGGAATTTCAGGCCGTTGCTGACGAGGTTCGTCAGGAGTTGCGTCAGGAGGGACGCCTGCCCCATGACCTGGTCCGGGGTGTCCCAGGCCAGCGAGCTGCCGTCGGCGTCCAGGGTGCCGCGCACGTTCTGCTGCACGCCGCGCAGCAGCGTGTCGAGCGCCACGGGGGTCAGGGTGAGGTCCGCGCGGCTCAGGCGGGCGAAGCCCAGCAGGTCCTGGATCAGGCTGCGCATGCGGTCCACGGCGTCCTGCATGAAGTGCAGGTACTGGTCGGCGCGCGGGTCGAGCTGCCCCTGGTAGCGCCGCGCGAGGAGTTCGGTGTAGCTGCCGACGGTCCGCAGGGGTTCTTGCAGGTCGTGGCTGGCGACGTACGCGAACTGTTCGAGATCCTGGTTGCTGCGTTCGAGGTCCTCGATGAGCTCCTGCAGCTGCTCCTGCGCGCGGACGCGTTCGGTGATGTCCTGCACCATGACGACCGCGCCGCTGGGCTGCCCGTCCTCGTCGTGGGTGGGCGTGACGACGTACGCGACGGGCACGGCGTGGCCCTGAGCGTGCCACATGACGTCGCGTTCCACGCGGCGCGTCTGGCCGTCGCGCAGGGTCTGGTGGATGGGGCACTCGGCGAGGGGGTAGGGGCGGCCGTCCTCGTGGTGGTGGTGGACCAGGTCGTGCTGCGGCTGGCCGATCATGCGCTCGATGCTGTAGCCCAGCATGCGCGCGGCGGCCGGGTTGGCGAAGGTGGTGACGCCGCGCCCGTCCAGCCCGAAGATGCCCTCCCCGGCGGCGGTGAGGAGCAGGGTGCTGAAGCGCGTGACGCGCGCGAGGTCCTCGGTGCGCTGCTGCACGCGGCCTTCCAGTTCGGCGTTCAGGGCCCGCAGGGCCTGTTCGGCCTCGCGGATGGCGCTCAGGTCGCTGTGCGTGCCGACCCATTCGACCAGCTGCCCGCGTTCCTCGGTGACGGGTACCGCGCGGACCTGCATGGGCACGTACTGCCCGTCGGCGCGGCGCAGGCGGTGCTCGACGCTGTACAGGTCACCGTCGCGGACGGCGCGCTGCCACTCCGCGATGGTGTGGGCGCGGTCGTCGGGGTGAATGGCGTCCAGCCAGCCCACGCCGCGGTACTGCGCGGGGGTCTGCCCGGTGAAGGCCTCCCAGTCGGCCTGTGGCGGCTGGAAGTCCCCGTCGGGGAAGGCGTCCCAGACGATCTGGCTCGTGGCGCGCACGAGTGAGCGGTAGCGGCGTTCCCGGCGGCGCATCTCGGTCTGCATGGCCTGCTTCTCGGTGACGTCCGCGAAGACGGTCGTGACCTGTTTGGGCTGTGTGGCGCCGGGCGCGCGGCGGGGAATGGCGGTGACCTGCAGCCAGCGCCAGTCCTGCGCCTGCGGGTGGTACACGCCCATGGGGACCTCGCGCTGCACCTGCAGGGTCCGCAGGGCCTGCACGCTGGGGTGCGTCTCGCCGGGGAAATCCGTGCCGTCGGGGTGCACGGCGCGCCATTCGGGGTCCATGGAGTCCCGGCCCAGGAGCTGCTCGCGGGTCATGCCCAGGATGCGGGCGGCCGCGTCGTTGGCGAGCAGGATGCGGGTGTCCGGGGCCTGCACGGTCATGCCCAGGCCCAGGCCGTCCATGAGTTCCAGCGCGACCTCCAGCGGGTCGCGCGCCACGTGCAGGTGCAGCAGCGCGCCGCCTGCGCTGGGCGCGACGGTCAGCAGGCCCGGCGCGGCGGTGTCCACGACCTGCACGGTCACCTGCCGGGTCTCGCCGCCCAGCGCGGCCTGCACGGCGTCCCGGATGGCGGGGACGCTGCTGGCCTGGAACAGCGCCATCCAGTCGCCGGTGGCCGAGTACTGGGCCACGCGCGCCTGCGCGGCGCGGTTCAGCGTGACCTGCCCGTCCGCGCCCAGGTGGGCGACCGGGTCGGGCAGGGCGGCGAGCAGCGCGGCGGCGTCCAGGGTCTGGAACGCGGCGCTGCCCGCGTCGGGGAGGGTCACGGTCAGCCGCGCAGGGCGTAGCCGACGCCGCGCACCGTGCGGAGCAGGCCGTAGCCGTCGAGGTCACGCAGCTTGGCGCGCAGGTTGGCCATGTGGACGTCCACGACGTTGCTGCCCTCGGGCAGGCGGCCCTGCCAGATGTCCTGCCCGATCTCGTGGCGGGAGTACACGCGGCCCGGCTGGCGGATCAGCAGCGCCAGGATGTCGAACTCCTTGGGCGAGAGGCGCAGCTCGTCGCCCTTGAAGGTCACGAGGCGCTTTTGCGGGTCCAGGGTCAGGTCGCCCATGGTGAGGCTCTCGGTGGTGCGCTGGCGCAGCTGCACCTTCACGCGGGCGAGCAGTTCGTCCGGGTGGAAGGGTTTGATCAGGTAGTCGTCGGCGCCCAGGCCCAGCAGGCGCACCTTTTCCTCGACGGTGTCGCGGGCAGTCAGCACGATGATCGGCACGGCGCTGTTCTTGCGCAGGCGCTGCACGACGTCCCCGCCGTCGAAGTCCGGCAGGCCCAGGTCCAGGAGGATCAGGGTGGGCTGCTCCTCGCGGGCCTTGATCAGGCCGTTCATGGCGGAGTCGGCGTGGTCGACCTCGAAGCCGGCGTCGGTCAGGTCCATGCGCAGGACGTTGGCGATATCCAGGTCGTCCTCGATGATGAGAATGCGTTGCGGGGTCACGCCAGCATGATACCGCCGCGCGCGCACTGGCCTTCATGATGTTTTCTTGATCTACGCCCCTTGCACTTCCACAAATGACCCGGTCGTCACCTGCTCGTCCCTGCCGCCCTCATGCAGTGTGGTACGTTGAACGCACTTCGCCCCCCCGGCCCGCCCCCGCGGCGGTTCACGACGGGCGACACAACCCACTCACTCAGGCCGCATTCCCTGGCCCCGCCTTCTCTCACACCCTGCCCCGGCGCAGGTCACCGGAGTCCCCATGAGCAACCCCAGCAAGGCCCCCCGCCCCGAGGGCGCGGCCCCACACCTCGAAGTCATCCCGCTCGGCGGCATGGGCGAGATCGGCAAGAACATCACCGCGTACCGGTTCGAAGACGAGATCATGGTCGTCGACGCGGGCCTGGCGTTCCCCGAGAGCCACCAGATGGGCATCGACCTGATCATCCCCCGCATCGACTACCTGCAGCAGAACGCCGGACTGATCAAGGGCTGGATCCTCACCCACGGGCACGAGGACCACATCGGCGGGCTGCCGTACATCCTGCCCCGCCTGCCGCGCGTGCCGGTGTACGGCGCGGGCCTGACCCTGGGCCTCGTGCGCGAGAAACTTTCCGAGTTCGGCATCAAGGACGGCGAGGTGGACCTGCGCGAGGTGGACCTCAGCGACAAGGTCAAGATCGGCACGCACTTCCAGGTCGAGTTCTTCCGCATGACCCACTCCATCCCCGACAACGCCGGGTACCTGCTCACCACCCCCGCCGGGGTCGTCATGCACACCGGGGACTTCAAGCTCGACGAGGAACCCAGCGACGGCAAGACCAGCGACCTCGCCCGCATCGAGCAGGCCGGGAAGGACGGCATCACGCTGCTCCTGAGCGACTCCACGAACGCCGAGCGTCAGGGCCGCACCGTCAGCGAGGCCGAGGTCGCCCGTAACCTCGAGACCCTCATCGCGGGCCTCAAGGGCCGGGTGTTCCTGACGACCTTCGCGTCGAACGTGCACCGCGTGCAGAACGTCATCAACATCGCCCACCGCCAGCGCCGCCGCGTCGTCATGGAAGGCCGCAGCATGATCAAGTACGCGCAGGTCGCCCAGACCCTGGGCTACATGGAACTGCCCGAACCGTTCCTGGCCAGCGACGAGGTCGGCGGCCTGCAGGACCAGCAGGTGCTGTACGTCTGCACCGGCAGCCAGGGCCAGCCCATGAGCGTCCTGTCGCGCCTGGCGTTCGGGAACCACGCCAAGATCGCGCTGCGCCGCGGCGACAGCGTCATCCTGTCGAGCAACCCCATCCCCGGCAACGAGGAAGCCGTGAACCTCGTCATCAACCGCCTGTACGAGATCGGCGTGGACGTCTACTACCCCCCGAACTACCGCGTGCACGCCTCCGGGCACGGCAGCCAGGAAGAACTCGCGACCATCCTGAACCTCGCCCGGCCCAAGTACTTCCTGCCCTGGCACGGCGAACCCCGCCACCAGATCAACCACGCCCGCCTCGCCCAGACCCTCCCCCGCCCGCCCAAACGCACCCTGATCGCCCGCAACGGCGACGTCGTGCGCGTGTCCCAGGACGACTTCAAGGTCACCGGCACCGTCCCCGCCGGGGCCGTGTACGTGGACGGCCTGGGCGTCGGCGACATCGGCGACGACGTGCTGCTCGACCGCGTGAACATGAGCCAGGAAGGCATCCTGATCATGACCGCCGTGCTGCACCCCACCCCCCACGTCGAGATCGTCTCGCGCGGCTTCGTGCGCGCCAACCGCGAACTCGACGCGCAGATCCGCAAGGTCGCCCTGGACGCCATCGAACAGGGCCTGCGCGAGAAGAAGCGCCTCGAGGACGTCCGCGACGACATGTACGGCGCCGTCCGCCGCTTCGTGCGCAAGGTCACGGGCCGCAACCCCGTCCTGATCCCCCTGATCGTCGACTGAACGTCCGGTTCCCGGCGGCCCCTGTCAGTCGGCGGGGGCCGTGTCGTTTGCGCTGAGCGGCTCACGCTCACCGAGGTCAAGCCGGGTCAGGCGTTCCGCATCCTGCAAGGCGACCTGCGCGTCTGCCGCTTCTGACGCGGGCAGAAGCGCCGCCACCAGCCGAGCCGGGCGGAAGGGACCCACCGAATGCGCCCAGATCAGTCGACGGCTGTTGCGCGGCACGGACATGAACGTCACCAGACCCGCCGGGGTCTGCACCTGATCGAGCCAGGGGAACAGGGCCTCTTGCCAGTGCAGCCTCAGCCGCTCCACCTGTCGCTGCGTCTCGGATTCGGATGATCCTGGCAACAGCTGGATCCAGGGGGTGTCCTGTCCCGTCAGCCGCGCATAGGTCGTCCGGAACGTCACCGTCAGTGGTCGCCCGTCCAGCTGGACGTCGAATCCCGTGTCTGCTTCCATGGACAGCCGCCAACTTCGTCGGTGCCACCAGGCGCGCAGACCAAGCCGCTGCTGGCCCCATGGGGTGACGCGGGTCCATCCGATGGATTCGGTGGAACTCACCTGCGCGCCGTCCCAGACCACTGCATCGGCAGACACGGCCCGCAGTTGCGCGAGCGTCAGATCATCCGGTGGCGGGACGGAGCGGGGCATGCTGCCAGTCTGCGCCCTATCGCGCCTTGCCTCATCAGCCATCCGGCCAGGGGCGTCTTCAGCGTGAAGTCAGGTTTGGCCTACGTTCCATCTGGCGACCCGTGCGATAATCGCGCTCATGAGCGTGATTCCCTACGTGATCGAACAGACCGGGCGCGGCGAGCGGATGTACGACATCTACTCCCGTCTGCTCAAGGACCGGATTATTTTCGTGGGCACGCCGATCGAGTCGCAGATGGCGAACACCATCGTGGCTCAGCTGCTGCTGCTGGATTCTCAAAACCCGGAGCAGGAGATCCAGATGTACATCAACTGCCCCGGCGGTGAGGTGTACGCGGGCCTGGCGATCTACGACACCATGCGGTACATCAAGGCGCCCGTGTCGACGATCTGCGTGGGGATCGCGATGAGCATGGGCAGCGTGCTGCTGATGGCCGGGGACAAGGGCAAGCGCATGGCGCTGCCGAACAGCCGCATCATGATCCACCAGGGGTCGGCGGGCTTCCGCGGGAACACCCCGGACCTGGAGGTGCAGGCCAAGGAGGTGCTGCACCTGCGTGACAAGCTGGTGGGCATCTACCATGAGCACACCAGCATTCCGCACGACAAGCTGATGCGGGACATGGAGCGTGACTACTTCATGTCGCCGGACGAGGCGATGGGGTACGGCCTGATCGACAGTGTGGTGGACCGCACGCGGGCGCAGGAGGACAGCGTATGACGAAGGGAGGGGACCGCTGCTCGTTCTGCGGGCGGCAACATCCGCAGATCGCGCAGCTGATCGAGGCGCCGGGCCGCGCGGCGTTCATCTGCAACGAGTGCACCGAGCGGGCGCACGAGCTGGTCAAGCAGAACCGCACGAAGGGCGGCGCGGAGTTCAGCCTGGACGAGCTGCCCACCCCGCGCGAGATCAAGGCGTACCTCGACGAGTTCGTGATCGGTCAGGACGAGGCGAAGAAGGCGCTGGCGGTCGCGGTCGTGAGTCACTACCAGCGGCTGGCGCATCCGGACGTGAACCTGCAGAAGAGCAACATCCTGCTGATCGGGCCGACCGGGACCGGGAAGACGCTGCTGGCGTCGAGCCTCGCGGAGATGCTGGAGGTGCCCTTCGCGATCGCGGACGCGACCACGCTGACGGAGGCCGGGTACGTGGGCGACGACGTGGAGAACGTCATCGTGCGCCTGCTGCAGGCCGCCGAGTACGACGTGGCGGCCGCCGAGCGCGGGATCATCTACATCGACGAGATCGACAAGATCGCCCGCAAGTCCGAGGGCACCAGCATCACCCGTGACGTGTCGGGCGAGGGCGTGCAGCAGGCGCTGCTGAAGATCATCGAGGGCACGGTCGCGCAGGTGCCGCCGCAGGGGGGCCGCAAGCACCCGCAGCAGGAACTGGTGCAGGTGAACACGAAGAACATCCTGTTCATCGTGGGCGGCGCGTTCGACGGGATCGCGGACATCGGCCGCAGCCGCACGAACGTGCGCGCGGTGGGCTTCGGCGCGGAGCACAAGGGCGACGAGAAGGAGGAGCTGCGCTTCCTGCCGGAAGATCTCGTGAAGTTCGGGCTGATCCCGGAGTTCGTGGGTCGTCTGCCGCTGGTGGTGCAATTGCAGGATCTGGACGAGGAGGCGCTGGTGCGCATCCTGACCGAGCCGCAGGGCGCGATCGCGTCGCAGTATCAGGCGCTGTTCGGCTTCCAGGACGTGGACCTGAGCTTCACGGACGAGGCGCTGCGTGAGGTGGCGCGCCGGGCCCGTGACCGCAAGACCGGGGCGCGTGGGCTGCGGGCGGTGCTGGAGAAGGCCATGACGGACCTGCTGTTCGAGCTGCCGGTGGAGGGTCTGAAGGAGCTGCGCTTCGACGCGGCGCACATCGACGCTCCGATGGCGCTCCTTGAGTCTAAGGGACTCAAGAAGTCTGCCTGAGCAAAGCGATAGAGGTTACAGCACGCCCCCGCACCAGTCCCTACACTCTGGGGACACCGTGCGGGGGTGTCGTCTCATGACCCCCCGCGATACACTCAAGTATTCCCGCGCCCAGCGCGCGGCCGTTAAGGAGCAAGCATGATCTGGGAACTTCCCGTCGTCGCACTGAGAAATATCGTGATCCTGCCCGGCGTCACCATGAACGTCGACGTGGGCCGCCCCAAGAGCAAACGCGCCGTGGACGAGGCCCAGGCCAGCGACCGCCGCGTGCTGCTGCTCACCCAGCGGGACGCCCGCACCGACGATCCCACCCGCGCCGAACTGTTTGACATGGGCGTCCTGGCCGTCATCAAGCAGGTCGTGCGCATGCCCGACAACACCTACCAGGTGCTCATCGAGGCGCAGGAACGCGCCGCCGTGCAGGGCGAGGTGCCCAGCGCCTACCTGCGCGTGCGCGCCGAGACCCGCCCCGCCCCCGCCGACGACAGCCGCGAGATTCCCGTGCTGATCGGCGAGATCAAGTCGGCCTTCGAGGAGTACCAGCGACAGAACAAGAACCTGCGCCTGGACAACTACCAGCTCGAAGGTATCAAGGCCCTGACCGACGGCGGCGCGCTGGCCGATCAGGTCGCGCACCACGCCACCTGGACGCCCGAGGAGAAGCAGGAGATCCTGGCGGCCGTGGGCCTGCGCGAGCGGCTGGAGGCGACCCTGAAGTTCCTGTCGCGCGACACCGAACGCTTCAATATGGACAAGAAGATCGCGGGGCGCGTCAAGGAGCAGATGGACGCCAACCAGCGCGAGTACTACCTGCGCGAGCAGATGAAGGCCATCGGCAAGGAACTCGGCGGCGGCGAGGACGGCCCGGCCGAGATCGAGGCGCTGCGCGAGAAGATCGAGGCGGCGGGCATGCCCGACAGCGTGAAGGACAAGGCCCTCAAGGAACTCCAGCGCCTAGAGCGCACGCCGGGCGGCAGCCCTGAGAGCACCGTCGTGCGCAACTACATTGACTGGCTCGTGGACGTGCCCTGGAGCAAGCGTGACGAGGAGATCCTCGACATCGCCCGCACCCGCGAGATCCTCGACGCCGACCACTACGCGCTGGGCGACGTCAAGGACCGCATCCTGGAATTCCTGGCGGTGCGTCAGCTGACCCACAAGCCCGGTGAGACCGAGGAGGCCCGCAAGGAACGCACCGCCGAGGAACGCACCGACGACGCCGAACTGCGCGCCCCGATCCTGGTCCTCGTGGGCCCTCCCGGGGTCGGCAAGACCAGCCTGGGTAAGAGCATCGCCCGCAGCCTGAACCGCAAGTTCGTGCGCATGGCGCTGGGCGGCGTGCGTGACGAGGCCGAGATCCGCGGCCACCGCCGCACGTACATCGGCTCGATGCCGGGGCGGATCATCCAGGCGATGAAGAACGCGGGCGTCACGAACCCCGTGATCCTCCTCGACGAGATCGACAAGATGAGCAGCGACTGGCGCGGCGACCCCAGCAGCGCCATGCTGGAAGTGCTCGACCCCGAGCAGAACCACACCTTCCAGGACCACTACCTGGAAGTGCCGTACGACCTGTCGCAGGTCATGTTCATCACGACCGCCAACAGCCTCCAGACCATTCCCCGGCCCCTGCTGGACCGCATGGAGATCATCAATATCCCCGGCTACACCCAGGTCGAGAAGGTCGAGATCGCCAAGCGCTACCGCGTGCCCCGGCAGATCAAGGCGCACGGCCTGACCGGCCGCCTGGAGATCACGGACGCCGCGCTGAACCGCATCGTCGAGGAGTACACCGCCGAGAGCGGCGTGCGCAACCTCGACCGTCAGGTCAGCAAGCTGGCCCGCAAGGCCGCGCGTGAACTGCTCGAAAGTCCCTGGCAGGGCGTGAAGGTCATCGACGCGGCGCAGGTGCCCGACTACCTGGGCGTGCCGCTGCACCGCCCGGACAAGATGGAGAAGGAGCCCCAGGTGGGCGTCGCGCAGGGCCTCGCCTGGACCAGCGTGGGCGGCACCATGCTCCTCGTTGAGGCCCTGGCCACACCGGGCAGCGGCAAGATCGTCATGACCGGCTCGCTGGGGGACGTGATGAAGGAGAGCGTCGGCGCGGCCATCGCGTACCTGCGCGCCCACGCCGCCGAGTACGGCGCAGACCCCGAGTTCCACAAGACCATGGACCTGCACGTGCACTTCCCCGACGGCGCCACGCCCAAGGACGGCCCCAGCGCGGGCATCACGATCGCCACAGCCGTGATCAGCGCCATCACCGGCCGCCCGGTCCGCATGGACGTCGCCATGACCGGCGAGATCAGCCTGCGCGGACGCGTGCTGCCCATCGGCGGCGTGAAGGAGAAGCTGCTCGCCGCGCACCAGGGCGGCATCCGCGAAGTGATCGTGCCGAAGGACAACGAGCCGAACCTCCAGGACGTCCCCGACAGCATCCGCGGTGAGCTGCGCATCCACACCTTCGAGCGGGTGGGTCAGGTCCTCGACCTGCTGCTGCTGCCCAAACCGGAAGGCGACAAGGGCAACATCCCGGTGCCCCTGAGCAAGAGCGCCACGCAGCCCGGCGCGTAAGGGCAGAGAAAGAGCAGCGGCGATCGGGGGGAGTCCCTGATCGCCGCTTCCTCGTTCTCGCGGGGTGTCATACGGACTCCGATTGAATGGGCTGCAAAGCCCGTTCAATCCGAGCGGATGCGAGAAGGAGAAAAACGGGTTCCGGACGTGGAGCCAACAATCCGGTGAAGTTCCGGATTGTTGGCGAAACAAACGGAATCCGTATCACGGCACGCGGAGCGTCTTGCAGGTCTCGGTGGGGGTGCCCGGGGCGGGCGCGGCGCGTGAGACGACGACCTGCTCGGACGTGCCCACCCAGCCGCGGCAGCGGGCGAGTTCCCGCAGGCGTTCGGGGGTCTGCGCGGCCTGCACGGCGTCCTGAAGTTCCTGCACGTCGCGTTCCAGGGTCTGGATGCGCGCGCGGGTGTCCTGGGTGTCGCGGCTCCAGGTGGTCGTGCGGTACAGGCTGTTGCCCAGCTGGAAGGTCAGCTGCACGATGCCCAGGCCCAGGAGGACGCTGGCGAGGATCATGCTCAGCGGCAGGCGTTGCAGGCGCCGCCACCAGTCGCGCCGCGGCGGTGGTGGGGGGGGCAGGTCGGTCACGCCGCGCAGCATAGAGCATTTGCCATGAAAGCAGTGTGTTCATGGCCGAGCGGAGCGAGTGAATTTTACCGAGCAGGACGGACTGGAACAGCTGCGAAGCAGAGAATGGAGGCTCTGTTGGTCTGACGCTGTAATTCGGAGCACTGCGCCCGCGCGTGACGGGCGCGTGGGAAGGTTCGCCGCGGCGGTCGGGTCTACACTGGGCCGCATGAGTGAGACTTCTGCCGCCCCTGCCACCTCGCGTTTCCCGGCGCTGAACTGGGGGGACGCGAGCCGCAGCGTCATCCAGCTGCGCTACGGGGATCTGGACGCCATGGGGCACGTGAACAACGCCCGTTACGCGGAATTCCTGGAGGTGGGCCGCATGGGCCTGTCGCGCGAGGTGGGCGGGCAGGCCGATGACCGCTCGGTGCTGGCGCGCCTGGAGATCGATTACGTGCGGGATATCCGTCAGGGGCAGGAGGTGGCGGTGGAGACGCTGGTGGAGCGGGTGGGCCGCACGAGCTGGACCAGCGTGTCGCTGATCCTGGCGGACGGGGTGCCGTGCGCGTTCGCGCGGTCCGTGCAGGTCCGCGTGGACGAGGAGGGGGTGCCGCGTGCGCTGCCGGAGGACTTCGCGTCGCAGGTCGCGCACCGGAGCGTGCGCTGATGGCCACGTTCGAGGACCGGGTACTGTACCAGGGGGACCCGTGGGTGCGCGTGGATACCCTGCCGCGCCTGCTGGCCGAGGGGTGGCGGCGTACGCTGCTGGAGGGCGGGGTGGTGAGCGTGGTGCGTACGCCCTTCCAGTGGTCGATGGGCAGCCCGGTGATCGAGATCGAGACGGGTGGGTACATGGGGGACGTGGGCCTGTACGTGCCGGAGGTGCAGCTGCCCGAGGCGCTGGCCCTGCTGGGCTTCGATGAAGCGGAGGCTGGGGCGGAGTCCGGGTCGACCCGTGCGGAGGCCACCCGTGCAGAGGACGCCGGGCCGGGCGGCGGTCAGGCGGGGTAGATTGCAGGGGCAGAGTGTCACCTGTCCGGACGCGCGGCCCGGCGCCGGGGCGAGCTGTCGCCCCCCGGCTCACCCCGTGGTGACCCCCGGGCGAGGCTGGAAGCGCTCCCGCCTCCCGCGCGCTGTTTTTCCCCGCTTTCATTTCCTTCGGAGTTCCCATGACCAACCTGACTGAACCCCTGAGCATCGGCATCGACGTGGGCGGCACCAAGATCGCCAGCGGCGTCCTGCGCGGCGACGAACTGCTGAGCGCGCACGTGATCCCCACCCCGGACACCGGCTGGGAGAGCGTCCTGGACGCCATCGCGGGTGAGGTGCGTCGCCTTCAGGAACGCCACCCGGACGCCCGCCTGATCGGCGTGGGCATCCCCGGCCCCCTGAACGCGGACCGCACCCGCGTGAAGTTCGCGCCGAACATCTACGGCTTCACCGACGTGCCCATGGTGGACGGTCTGCGTGACCGCCTGGGGCAGCGCGTGGTGCTGGAGAACGACGCCAAGGCCGCCGCGCTGGCCGAGGCGCACCTGGGCGCGGCGCGCGGCGCCGAGAGCAGCATCTACGTGACGGTCAGCACCGGCATCGGCAGCGGCATCGTCCTGAACGGCCGCATCTGGCGCGGCCGTCACGGCATCGCCGGGGAGATCGGGCACATCACGGCCCTGCCGGGCGGCCCGGTCAGCGGCGCGGGCCTGGACGGCGCGCTGGAGGCCGTGGCGAGCGGCACGGCCATCGCCCGGGACGCCAGCTTCGCCCTGAACCGCGACGTGAGCACCGCCGAGGCCTTCCAGCTGGCGCAGCAGGGCCACCCCGCCGCGCGGCGCGTGGTGGGTCAGGCGCTGCGGTACATCGGCATCGCGCTGGCGGACCTGCAGAAGACCATCGACCCGGAGGTCTTCGTGATCGGCGGGGGCGTGGCCAGCGTCGGGGATTACTTCTTCCACGGCGTGCAGGCCGCCGCGGACGAGTACGCGCAGGGCTTCGCGCCCGTCACGATCCGCCGCGCGCAGCTCGCCGGGAACGCGGGCGTGATCGGCGCGGCGCTCGCCGCCCGGCACGGGTAACGCGGGAAAGGATCACGCTACAGGGGAGGGCCGCCGGACATGAACAGCCCGGCGGCTCTCCCCTCTCGATTCACGGCACGTCGTCCAGGTCGAGTTCCGGGACGTTCCCGATAGGAAGCTGGACGTGCGCGGTGGTGCCGCGCCCGACCTCGCTGTCCAGCCAGATGCGACCCCCGTGGGCGTCTACGATGCCGCGCGCGATGCTCAGGCCCAGGCCCGCGCCGCCCTGGTCGCGGCTGCGGCTGTCCTCCAGGCGGTAGAAGCGATCGAACAGCCGCTCCAGCTGGTCCGCCGGGATGCCGGGTCCGTCGTCCTGCACGCTCAGGCGGACCTCCGCGCCGACGCGTTCACTGCGCAGCGTGACGGTCTGCGCCCCGGCCTTCAGGGCGTTGCTGACGAGGTTGATGAGCACCTGCTTCAGGCGGTCGGCGTCCGCCTCGAAGGTGACGTCCTCGCCGGCGCTGGTCAGGGCAGTGTGCTGCGCCTGCGCCAGCGGCGCGAGTTCCCGCACGATGTCGGACAGCAGCAGCGCCGAGAACACCGGGCCGCGTTGCAGCGTCAGGGCGCCGCTGTCGGACCGGGCGAGTTGCAGCAGACTGGCGATCAGGTTGGTCAGGCGTTCGGATTCGCTCTGGATGATCTTCAGGCTCTCCTGCTGCTGCCCGGTGGGGCTGGTGCGGCGCAGCAGGTAACTGGCGTGCCCGCTGATGGCCGTGACGGGCGTGCGCAGCTCGTGGCTGGCGTCGCTGGTGAAGCGGCGCTGCGCCTCGAAACTGCCCTCCAGGCGCCCCAGCATGGCGTTCAGCGCGGTCGCGAGGGACTCGACCTCGTCGCCGGTCTGCGGGACGGGGACGCGCTCGGTGAGGTTCTGCCCGCCGATGCGCTCGGCGGCCCGCTGGACGCGCCTGAGGGGCAGCAGCGCCTGCCCGGCCAGCAGGTACGCGCCGGTCCCGGCGGTGGCCAGCCCGGTCAGGAACAGCAGCATCACCACGTTCTGCAGGTCGTCCAGGGTCTTCTGCACGGTCCCGAGACTGCGGGCCACGTATACGATCCCCAGGGGCGGTTCACTCTCGAAGCTGGTCAGGCTGGTGTTGATGGTGGGTTTACTGTTGCGGGGTTCGCTGTTCGTGAGGGGTCCCAGCACCACCAGCAGACGCATCAGCGTGGGTTCCTTGTTGGGCGCGTCGGCAATCAGGCGGTTGAGGTGCAGCCGCCCGTCGGTCGCGTTGATCAGCGCTTCCAGCTCCCGGTCGGTCAGGGTGATGGGCCGCTGGATGTCCACGGCCAGCGAGCGGCGCGAGGTGCCGCGCAGCCCCGCCAGGTACGCGAACAGTTCGCGTTTCTCCTGCGCGGTCCGGGCGACCTTCAGGTCGTCGATGAGCGTCTGGCGGGTGTAGAAGGACAGGTCCTCGACGGCCACGCTGGAGTTCGGGAAGTAGTAGCGGGCGAGCAGTTTCGCCTCTCCGATCTGGCTGACGAGACTGCTCTGCACGTTAGGCTGCTTGGCCTGGAGCCGCTGGGCCCTGAGCTGCTGCTGGTCGGTGGGCAGGCGCGCTGTCTCGTCGGCCGCCCCGATGGGCCGCACGAGATACGTCACGAACTGCTTGTACGTGTTCTGGAGTTCCGTGTCGATCCCGCCGATCAGGTTCACGCGCATCATGTACAGCGTGATGACGCCCACCCCGGTCAGCAGGAAGGCCAGCAGCGCCGTGTAGAACAGCGTGAGCCGCCAGCGCAGCGTCACGCGGGGCTCCGGAGGGGCAGGCAGCTCATACGCGGCAGTCTAGAGGCCCGCCCCATGAGGGCTCCAGCGGTCACTCCTCGCGCAGGACGTACCCGACGCCGCGCACGGTGTGGATCAGGCGGCGCTCCCCGCCCTCCTCGAGTTTGCGGCGCAGGTAGCCGATGTACACGTCCACGACGTTGCTGCCGCCGGTGTACTCGGGCCAGACCTTCTCCTCGATCTCGAAGCGGGAGAAGACCTTGCCGGGGTTGCGGGCGAGCAGTTCGAGCAGTTCGAACTCCTTGGCGGACAGTTCCACGCGGCGCCCGCCGCGGAAGATCTCGCGCCCGTCGAGGTTCATGACCAGGTCGGCGACGCGGACCTCGCCGGTCACGGCCGGGTTCACGCGGCGCAGGTGGGCACGCACACGGGCGAGCAGTTCCTCAATGGAGAACGGCTTGATGAGGTAGTCGTCCGCGCCGGAGTCGAGGCCCTCGACCTTGTCCTGGATGCCGTCCTTGGCGGTCAGGATGATGATCGGGGTGTTGCTGGTCTTGCGGATGCGCCGCGCGACCTCCAGGCCGTCCAGCACGGGGAGCATCAGGTCCAGTATGACGAGGTCGGGGTTGACTTCACGGAATTTGGAGAGGCCGGTCACACCGTCGAAGGCGACTTCGGTGGCGTACCCTTCGGCAGCGAGTTCAAGTTCGATGAACCGAGCGATGTCTTTCTCATCCTCGATGACTAAAACCAGGGGCTTGCGTTCCATGCCCGCAGTCTATGGACCGTTCTCATGAGAAGGCGTCCTAGGTGCTTAATCAACTTTCATGCGCGTGCCCGCCGCGGCCGGGGCCAGCAGGCGGTGCGCGCGGCAGTCGTCCCCGAAGCCGCGCAGGTCCAGCGGGGGGCACAGTTCACTCACGAGCGCCGGGGCGAGGCGCAGGACCTCGTCGCACACGAGCGTCTGCCCGGCCTGCGCGGCGTCGCACAGGCGGCGGGAGTAGTTCACGGGCAGGCCGTAGGCGCTCATCTGGCCGCCCACGACGCCCATCAGGACGTCCCCGCCGGAGATCCCGGCGCGCACGCGCAGCGTCTGGCCCAGCTGTGCCGCCAGCGTGAGGCGCGCGGCGCGCCCGTGGGCTTCCTGCGCGGCGGCGCAGGCGTGCGCGGCCTGCGCGGCGGGCCACCAGGCCAGCACGGCGTCGCCCTGGTGCTGCAGGACCTGACCGCCGCGCGCTTCGAGGGTCAGGATCATGACCTGCACGAACTCGGCCATCAGCGCGGTGTAGTTGCCCAGCGGCAGGTGCCGGGCCAGACGCGTGCTGCCCACCAGATCGACCAGCACCATGCAGGCCGGGGTGGCTTGGTCCTGGGGACCGGGGAGGGGCAGCAGCGACTCGTTCATGGGTATGGGCCCATCATGAACGAGCATGAGGGGAAAGGGAAGCTTTTTTCATTTCAACGTTAAAGTGACTGCCTGCGATAAATTTTGCATTCCGTCACCGGTCCAGTCACAGCTGCCTGTCAGGCGCCAAGAGGTGTAGACCACCAGCCACTCAGGGCGCCAGGAACCCATGCAGTGGCGGCGCCGTGCGGAACGCCACCCAGTCGCCCGGCTGCACCCCCGGCAGCGGCCCGAACGCCCCCAGCACCAGCGGTAGCCGCGCCCGCACCACCACGACCTGCCGCCCCACCGACAGCACCACCCCGCGGCCCTCCACGCCGGAGACACCCACCGCGTGCAGCTGCTCCCGCAGTTCCTCCTGCGCCGTCAGGGGCCGCAACCCCGCGGGTTCCAGCACGCCATGCACCACCAGCCGCGCCGCGCCGGGCGCCGCCGCGTACGGTCCGCTGCGGTCGAACAGGTACAGCACCCGGCCCGCCACCCCGAACTCCAGCAGCGGACTGCCCTCCCGCGACGGGTACAGCGTGCCCTCGGCGGCGAACTCGGCGTAGCGCGCCGCGAACTCCCGCTCCGAGGTTTCCAGGGTCACGCCCGCCCGCGCCGCTTCCGTCATGCGCGCCAGTCTAGCGTTCAGGCAGGCCCGACGCGGCCCGCGCCTCCAGCACCTCCAGATCCGGGCGCGTGGCACCGGCCGCGTCCAGCAGCGCGTCTGACCGCTCCAGCGCGAAGGTCCCCTCCACCTCACGCTGCACGTGAATCAGGCTCAGGCCGTGCAGCCGCTCCAGCCGGGCCCACGCGACGCTCCCGGCGGGCTGCGCGTCCCGCGCGCGCGCCAGCAGCACCGCCGCCCAGCGCTCGTCCCCGTCCGCGAAGGCCCGCGCGGCCTCCAGCGGCACCCAGTCCAGGCTCCCCTCCGCTCCCCGGGGATCAGGCCCGCTCAGGTCAGGGTCCGCCACGCCACGTCCACCACCACACCGGCCAGCATGGTCAGCGCCAGCCACATGTTCGCGTCGAAGAACGCCACGTTCACCCGCGCCAGATCGTCCGGGTTCACGATCCGGTGCTCGAACAGCAGGATGCCGCCCATCACCAGCGCCGCGAGGTAATACCAGACGCTCGCCCCTGTCACCACGCCCACCAGCAGCAGCAGCGCGAACGTCAGCGCGTGACTGACGGCTGCGATCCGCAGCGCGCGGGGAATCCCGAACCGCGCCGGAATACTCCGGATGCCGTTCGCCACGTCGAAGTCCCGGTCCATCGTCGCGTAGATCACGTCCAGGCCGATCATCCAGAAGATCACCACCGCCCACAGCACCCAAGCGGGCGGCGCGAACTCCCCCGTCACCGCGATCCAGCCTCCGGCCGCCGCCGCGCCGTCCGTCACGCCCAGCCACGCGTGACACAGCCACGTGAAGCGCTTCGTGTACGGGTAGCCGATCAGGAACACCACCGCCAGCGGCAGCAGCGCCAGGCACAGCGGGTTCAGCTGCGCCGCCGCGAACGCCATGACCACCAGACTCACCACCACCAGCGCCCACGCCTGCGCCGGACTGACCTTCCCGCTCGGCACCTCCCGCCCCGCCGTACGCGGATTGCGCGCGTCGATGAACCGGTCGATCACGCGGTTCGCCCCCATCGCCGCGGTGCGCGCCGCCGCCATCGCCACCGTCACCCACACCAGCACGTGCCACCCCGGCCAGCCCGTCCCGCTGGCCTGCATGCTCGCCAGCAGCATGCCCGCGTACGCGAAGGGCAGGGCGAACACCGTGTGTTCGAACTTCACCAGATCCAGGAACGTCTTCACGCGCACGCCACTCATCAGTCACGCAGCATACGCCCCACACCCACACAACACCCCCTCCCGGCGCGCAATGTCTGCTATAGTTCACGACGCGCGTTCGACGGGGAAGCAGGTGACGAGGCGTAGCGCAGGCCGGTAGCGCACTTGGTTTGGGACCAAGGGGTCGCAGGTTCGAATCCTGTCGCCTCGACCACCCCCACAACGACGCACCCAGCGGGATTGGTGTAGTGGTAGCACAGCAGCCTTCCAAGCTTCTGGCCTCGGTTCGAATCCGTGATCCCGCTCCAGGAAGGCTCCCCCACCCGGGAGCCCTTTTTCATGCGCCCTTAGCTCAGCTGGATAGAGCAACCGCCTTCTAAGCGGTCGGTCGTAGGTTCGAGTCCTACAGGGCGCGCCACGCGGCACCCTCCCCCATCACCGGGCGGAGGGTGCGCTGCATGACTGGAAATCACACGGCTCGCGGATCTGCAAGCGCACCTGAGGCAACACGCTATTCCTGACGCTGATATGTGTAAGGTATGAAGAAAACGATCCTTCTGCTTCTTGG